>JALUUO010000121.1 GCA_027021335.1 Nitrospirota bacterium | reverse complement strand
GCTATATTTCAGTTGTCAAAGAGCAACTTGAGCACCTGTTGGACGCTTGCAGAAAGTTTTTTGGCCGAATCTGTGGTTTTGCCCAGATGACAAAGGAAATCGCTTGCTGACTTTTTACGTGGGCATCTATATTGGTTCAAAAAAAACTATTGCTGGATATGGATTGCTGTTGATCGCTATGGAAAAGGATTCCTCCATCGCGTATTGGGTTTCCGAAATTCAAAACTAAGGGTCTTAAACCAGCGGAATGTAGGTTATATTATATTTCTTTGTACGCGTAATCTTTTAAATTGACAAATTTCACGTAAGTATATAAATATACATTCTGTACATTCTGAATTATGACACCAACCAACCTTACCAATCCGATGGATTTCATCCGCACTATTATTGCCAAAGACCTTGCCAAGGCAGGCAGTAGCAATAGAAAGGTTCATACACGGTTTCCGCCCGAGCCGAACGGCTATCTGCATATTGGACATGCTAAGTCGATATGCCTTAACTTCGGCATTGCTGCTGAAAATACCGGAGGTTTGTGCAATCTGCGGTTCGACGATACTGATCCGACCAAGGAATATATTAAATACGTAGGGTCGATAAAAGACGACGTTCGATGGCTTGGTTTTGATTGGGGTGACCGCTTGTTTTACGCCTCAGATTATTTTGAACAGCTCTATTGTTACGCCGTGGAACTGGTTAAAAACGGTAAAGCCTATGTTTGCAGCTTAAATGAAGAGGATATCAGAAAATATCGCGGCACCGTGACGGAGCCCGGCAGAGAAAGTCCGTATCGCACACGCACTATCGAAGAGAATCTGAATCTGCTTCAACGTATGCGTGCCGGCGAGTTTGAAGATGGTTCGCACGTACTTCGGGCAAAAATTGATATGGCATCACCCAATATGAAGATGCGGGATCCTCTGATATACAGAATCCGCAGGGTGGAACACCACAGAACAGGCAATAAGTGGAGCATATACCCGATGTATGACTTTGCCCATTGTCTTTCGGATTCAATCGAAGGAATAACTCACTCTTTATGCACGCTGGAATTCGAGAATAACCGCGAACTCTACGACTGGTTTATTAATGAACTTAAGCTGGACTGCCATCCCAAACAGATAGAGTTTGCCCGCCTTGAGCTTACATATACGGTGCTCAGTAAACGAAATCTCCTGGAACTGGTTGAAGGGGGTTATGTCACAGGGTGGGACGATCCGCGTATGCCGACTATATCCGGTTTAAGACGGCGCGGCTACACACCTAAGTCGATCCGTAATTTTTGTGAGCGGATCGGCGTAGCCAAGAAAAACAGCACAGTTGATATTGCTCTTCTGGAACAAAGCATACGGGAGGAGATGAATCGCCTAGCCCCGCGCGTTATGGCTATCTTACGCCCGCTTCGCGTGATTATTGACAACTATCCAGAAGACCAGGTAGAGATGCTTGAGGCCGAAAATCATCCCGAAAATCCAGGCATGGGCAACCGCCGGATTCCGTTTTCCAGGGAGATCTACATAGAGCAGGATGATTTTAGTGAAAACCCTCCCAGGAAATTTTTCCGGCTGGCTCCAGGCCGCGAGGTACGACTAAAACACGCATATTTTATTAAGTGTGAAAGTGTTGTTAAGGACGAACAAAGCGGCAGAATTATCGAACTACACTGCACCTATGATCCGCAATCACGAGGAGGTGCATCTCCAGATGGACGCAAGGTTAAAGGAACACTGCACTGGGTTTCGGCTGCTCATGCCTTGAAGGCAGAAGTTTATCTATACGACCATCTCTTTTCATCACCCAACCCGTTAAACGAAAAAGATGGTTCTGATTTTAAATCTCATCTGAATAAAAACTCATTAGAGGCATTAACATCATGCCGGGTTGAGCCGTCTTTAAAAGCCGCGGCTCCGGGAAGCAGCTACCAGTTTTTAAGACATGGTTACTTCTGCGTTGATTCTGTTAATTCTTCAGACGATGCACTCGTCTTTAACAGAACCGTATCATTACGGGATACATGGGGCAAAATAGAAAAAGGTAAAAACAGGCACGGAACTTAGGTTATGAAATTAAGACATGATGACCAAGAAGAGAAGACAACGTAAAGTTTTACTTATTAACTTATTAATTTTTTAAAATTTCAAGAAAAAAGATATTATGGTAAATTAGCACCGTTATAGTATACCCCCGACAAAATCAAAAAAAATCACGCCGCCGGGTGAACAATTCGGTGCAAGCTTGTTCAGGAACACCGAATCCTGCAGTACCCGTTGACAAAGAGGAGGGCAATTATATGACATAATAAAACTTTCTTCTGGTTGATACATATCACTTCTGCTCTTTTATATTTCAAACAATTTCCAGTTTTTAAAAAGATAAGGAGTTTTACTATGAGATTTCTAACAATTATTTTATTCATTACCTTGATATTATCCGGCAATTTATATGCAAAAGAAAATAAGCACTATCATCCTGAAGAAGAAAATCACTGTATTGGCGCTGGGCCTCAATCGCCTCGTGATATAGACAATCCGGTTGGAAGCAATTCCGTCTTTTTCGAAAAGGCGCCTTCAATTAAGAATATGAACCTTTGCAATATCCATTTCCATAGAAATGCTGAACATAAATCCGCGGAGTACTCAACGTTTGTTAAAGATGGTGACAATTCAGGCTGGGCATGTCAAAAACCTGCTGACGGGCGTCTTTTAAAAAAGCATTCAGAGTATAACGGTTGTGAAGGTATAGCCGAAGGCGATACCATCGAAACTCACTGGGTATACACAACTTGTGATATCAAGACAGAAGGAGTAAAGCCACTGGGTGAAGGGTTAAATGCTTGCTTAACAACTATATGTCCCAACCCTCAACTGGAAGTTGTGGCTCAAGTTTTTGTTTTACAAAAAAATGGTAAATATAAGTTCAGCGAATCACCAATCACCCATAACGATCCAACGGTAGTATATACCGGCTCTACAACTGGAACCAGGTGGAACAATCACAACTGTTCACCATTACAGGTTACATGGAATGTTAAAAAGACATGTGATACTTTGGACATTGATAATTTCAGTGATTGGTGTAGTAATAATAAGTATAAAGAACACCATGCTCATGGGGTAAGAGAACTGGTTACATCAAAAACGCTTTTGAGTAAAATATCCACATCAAAGTGACAAGTTAGTAGAAAAAAGAGCGTACCAACTAAAACTTTATACCTAAGTTGAGCAATCTTCTTGTTTGGTCCAAATAAATATTTTTACGGCCAATCGCTCAACTTGGGTTATATTTATCCAATTTTAGGTATTTCCGGCGTAAGTTTACGTACTACTTTAGGGATATATCCACGAATAAGAGTTATGGGCTGATTGGGAAAAATAACGGCCTGGCAATACTGCTTTTCTTCAACTCTCCATCGCCTGAACCACTCAAAGTAAGAGATGTAATTTATCTCACTAACTTCGTTTAAGTTGAAAGCTCGCTTTAGCGCATTAAACAAAAGAAGATTGCCTGGAGAGCATTTACAATGTTTCGAATTGTACGCTATTTTGTAAGCCATTTGACAATCGCCTATCTTAAGCATGTAAAGTCCGGCAAGCGGTTCATCTCCGGACTTCAGCCAGTGCCACTCAATCCAACCTCGCCTTGCAAGCCGACGAACAAGAGATTTATGAAAGGCTACAAGGGATGGTGAAAGCTTAATAGCAATTCCGGCAGCCCGCCCTTTCCAACCAGCCGCCTCCAGTTCGATAAACCGCATTAGTTCATCTTCAATCATACCTTCATCAACAACATCTGCCGCCGTAATAATCTCGATCGTGACATCCGGCAATTTGTTGAGTTTTCTCTGGGCTCTCAACAGCTTTCTTCTATAGTTTTTCCCTAGTGTCTTTTCATAAGAGTTAAAATCTCCAGTGGTATTAACACAGGAGTCAGGCTTATCATCTTCAATAAAACAGGTGTTACCCTTAATGCCTTTTTTAAGCAGTTTTAACAAGGAAGAATCCGGTAAAATACCTTTGAGCCGCAGAAAAAACCGGTCTGGAAATTCACGCCAAACAGCTTTAAAAATGGCATCTATTAACTCTATTTCGCGGGTTGGTTCCAGGCAAAATCCTACTCCGGCATGCATTATATTAATGCTAGGAGGGCGCAGTTTAGGCCGTTTTATTCCCAAAACACTGTAAGGTATAACCAAAAGAGGAAGTACACCTACCAGCTCTGAATTATCAAAAGCCAAAAAACAGCGAAATGACTCTCCCGGTTTCAGGCAATACTCAAAATAAGACACAACCCAGGCATGAGATAGCATTACCCGTTTCTGAGACGACCTTTCAGCAAGTGCATCCCAAGCATCGGCATACTGTTCAAGTTCTGCAACATTGTCTACCACTTCTACGGAAAAACTCAACCTGTTCCTCCATTAAAAGAAGAGGGCAAAGCAAGCGCTTAATTAATCCCACCCTTACAAACCCTTTGAGGGAAAACGTTAACAGAATAACATAAACAGAAGCAAGACATTTTACGCCCGGCTGTCTTGCCGATAAGTAAACAAAAGCTATCCCTGCTATGACAAGAATACCACCTATTGTGACAGTAATACATGGGATAAAAGAGTC
Source organism: Nitrospirota bacterium (assembly GCA_027021335.1). Lineage (GTDB taxonomy): Bacteria > Nitrospirota > Thermodesulfovibrionia > SZUA-242 > SZUA-242 > JALUUO01. The sequence continues at coordinate 470 of JALUUO010000121.1, read as the reverse complement.
CTGTATACTGCCTGCCAAAATCATGCTAAACCAGAAACAAGACAGCATACTCCGTGTAAGAATCGTTCAGAAAATCAAGGGTCCGGTCAAAGGCTCCGGAGCTGCCGTCTCTATGGAGCGTTTTATCTTCCCATTGAAGGCACCCCAGGCATAAAATACTCCTCCCAGTGCCAGACTTATTCCAGTCCCTGCTGCAATAACAGTCTTTCCTCGATAGTTCGTTTTATCCAGCATGTTAGAGTCATATCCAGAACAACAAGCCCCTCCAAAATCGTACTGAATATATCGTCTCTTTTTACATAAACTTTAGGGAATTTTGGGGACGTTGTTGCATACTATGCAATAAAAAATGGGGTCATAAAAAATGGGGTCAAGTCTTTCTTCTTGCATTTCAGAGTCAGCTTTTAAGTAATTTGCTTATTACGGAATAATGTATGCCGAGGTAATCTGCAACTTCTTTCTGCCTGTAA
>JALUUO010000120.1 GCA_027021335.1 Nitrospirota bacterium | reverse complement strand
GTCCATTTACTTCATGGTAATGTTGTGTCAGAATATGCACCGGCAAATCAGGCAAAATTTCTTCTCTGAAAAGCTTAGCCCATGACCCATCAATTAACTTGCGGCGTTTAGGCCCTAGAAAATCAAGTGGATCGAACATGTCAAGGGTTTTGTGATCCTTTGTGTGAAACATCGGCATCTCCGGTAACCTATTGAATTTATTCCATTATTCTACCATAATCAAAACAGTAAATGCAAGCACAAATTGCATGTTTTTTGAATAAAATCAAATGGTTGCGAGATTAAGACTTTTTACGAGTTCATCAAATGTGGGTACACTTTTATGTTGTGGGAGCGGCTTTCCAGCCGCGATAAGAAAAGGCTTTTCATGTGGGAATGCCTTTCCAGATTGTAGAACATTCGCGCGGACACGGATTGGTGATTTTTCGAAAAAATGGAAGTTAGAACAAATTTACCATAGAAAAAGGCACCCGGGGCAGACCCCGAGTGCCAGTGTTACCCCTTAGGCGCCAGTCATTCTACTGGAAATCGTAGGTGGTGGTCTGCTTTGCATTAACCGTGACATTGGCGGTGGCGATGAAACCGTCACCGGTATTGTTACCAAACTCAACGTCGTCCTGTGCGGGGTCGTCCAAATCGGCCTGACACGTCAACGCCAATGTGTAATCGCCTGCATTGAGGAAACCGGCCTCGTAGTTGTTGAGGTCATCCAACAGGGATGTCGTGACAGCCTCGGTACCGGAGCCGGTATCGTCCGGGGAGATGTCACTCCCTTCAAATACATAAACCGCATAGCTGGTGGCCGTGCCACAGTTGTTACTGAGCAGCGTACCGTCAACCGAACCCTTGATGTGACCGATTTCACTGTTGTCCAGCATGCGGAGCGCCGGGCGCAGCATATAAGAACCAGGGGTGGTGCTGTGGATGGATTTTCGCAGATCAAAATCGATAGTGAAGTCGGCGGTGCCGGTTACAGATACGTCAAATCCCTGCACCAGCTTCAAACCGGTCTCGGTGCCGCTGGGGATGGTCAACTCATGGCTGGTACCGTCATCCAGAACGATGTAGGAATCCAACGCGTCGGCGGTATCCACGCCCAGGCGCACCCACTGATAGCTACCGGCGGGTAGTGTCGCGTTGTCCAGCAGGGCCGTGGAGGCGCTGCCTTGCAGGGCCAGCAGGTCGATCTTTTTCGGGGGGTCGAAGGTAAAGGCTTGGGAACCATTGGTGTTGCTGAAGACCTCCACACTGCTGAACTGTACGTAAACATTTTGTGCGCCGTCCACGGGGGCATCGGTGATGTTAAGGTTAAGGGTGCCGGTGCCGGAGTCATCACTGCCACCACCACCGCAGCCGGTCAGAATCAAGGCGGCTACCGCGGCCAGGGCGAATCCTTTGTTGGTTTTTAGCTGGCGTAAGATCTTCATTGTAAACCTCCTAAGAAGTGATAAGAGTTTGCTTTTTAGCATCTAGTGCTTACCTTATTTATATCGGCAAAAGGGCGATAAACCTTAAATTTACCACAGGCACAAACGTTTTTGTGGCCCATCCGTAGAGATAGAAGATCAAGGGACATACATTGTCGTCAAAATAAAGTTTCAGTTGTTTTTTTTAGAGCGCACTTGTATTCAAGCTGTTATTTTGATACAAATTATGATATATATCATAGACTATTTTTTAAACTCTTACCTAAGATAAATCTTCTGTCTTTTGGAGTGTGTTATGAGACGTTTATGGAGATTTTTTAAAAAGGAGTTTTCTTCTAAGTGCCAAAACCCACCTTCCAAGTAGTAATTCCAAACTATAACTACTGGAAACAGAACATAAAATGCCAGACAGGATGTCCCGTAGATACGGATTCCAGGGGATATGTGAGGGCTATTGCCGAGGGGGATTACGAAAAAGCGTACTGGATCGCAAGAATACCAAATCCTCTGGCTTCTATATGCGGAAGGATATGCGCCGCTCCATGCGAGTTGGCATGCAGAAGAAAGTGGATAGATGACGCGGTCTCCATAAGAGCACTAAAAAGATTTGTTACTGAACAATACGGTGTCGAAATTTACCAGGATAAAAAAGATTTTGCCCGTAGTTTAAAAGATAAATTCGAAGTAAAAGGTTCCGGTATAGCAGGTATCGCGCAAAATCCCGGCAAACCTGTTTCCATTGTCGGTGCAGGACCAGCAGGACTCGCCTGCGCACATGAGCTTGCTCTTATGGGATACAAACCCATAATCTACGAAATGGAAAATATTGCCGGCGGTATGTGTGCCGTAGGCATTCCACCATACAGACTTCCAAGAAAAATTCTCCAGGCCGAAATTGACGCGATAAAAGCTCTTGGTGTTGAGATCAGGCTCGGTATCCGGATAGGCAAAGATATTACACTTAAAACATTATATAACGAGTCTGCCGCTGTGTTGCTGGCTGTAGGCGCAAAAAAATCCAGGATGCTTCCTGTCGAGGGGGCAGATAGCATAGGAGTACTTGGCGGAGTTGATTTCCTGAGGGATGTTTTTACGGGAAAAGATGTAAAAATAGGTCCGAAGGTTGTGGTAATGGGTGGCGGTAATGTCGCCTATGACGTCGCCAGAACTTCTATAAGGCAAAAAGGTGTAGAGTCTGTTGCTCTGGTATGCATAGAAGAGTTTCAACAAATGCTGGCTGATAAGATAGAGATTGAAGAAGGAGAGGAAGAAGGTATAAAAAGAATTAATAGTTTCGGACCTCATAAAATCGAGTCTGATAAAAACGGTAGTGTAAAGTCCATAACATTCAAGAGATGCCTTTCTGTTTTTGACAGCGAAGAAAAATTCAATCCCAGATACGATGAATCTGACACAATGACGCTGCCTGCAGATACGATTTTCTTTTCTATTGGGCAGTCATACGACCTTTCATTCCTTAAAGAGTGCGATCTTGATATAGAGATGACCGAAAGAGGAATGATAAAAGCCGCTCCAAACCAGGTCTCCACATCCGTTCCGGGCTTGTTTGTGGCAGGGGATTTAGCATATGGGCCAAGGCTTGTTATCGATGCCGTAGCAAACGGCAAAAAAGCTGCATTGGCAATTCATAGCCATATAAGCGGAAAATCACTGCACCTGCAGAACCTCGAGAGACACACAGAGTTCTATGACCATGAAGTCTCACATAACGAGGTGTCACACACTGAAGATTACGAGAAGATAAACAGAAAACCTGTGCCTGTAATTCCGGTTGACAAGAGGCTGGAAGATATATCCACCACAGTCGAAACAGGTTTTATCAAAGAAGTAGCGGAAAATCAGGGAAACAGGTGTTTAAACTGTGCAGTCAACACAATTTTCAACGGTGACAGGTGCATACTTTGCGGAGGCTGTGCCGATGTCTGCCCTGAATATTGTTTGAGGCTGGTAAGTCTTGAGAATATCAGAGGGGATGAAAGCCTGACCAAACTTTTCAAGAACAGGTACGGTATGGAACCGTTAGGCACAGGCTCGGCAATTATAAAAGATGAAGACAGGTGCATCCGGTGCGGTCTCTGCGCAAAGAGATGCCCGGTGGATGCAATTACAATGGAAAGATTTTTATTTAAGGAGGTATTCGAACGTGCTTAATGAGGTTCAGGATACAACAGAAGTATCAAGGCGCGACTTCCTTGGCTTGGCATCTTTTGGGGCTGCTATTGTGTCGGCATTGGGCGTATTTGCCGGTACTCTAAGAATTTTCAAACCAAATGTTTATTACGAGGAGTCCAGAAAATTCAAGATAGGAAAACCAGAGAATTTTCCACTTGGCACTGTAAAAAAACTTGATGACGAAAAGGTTTTTATCTTTTCAGGTGATGATGGATTTTACGCTATATCCAGCATATGTACGCACCTTGGATGTATCGTCTATAGCACTGAAACAGGTTTTCAGTGTCCCTGTCACGGTTCAAAATATAACATAGACGGCAAAGTTGTAGGCGGCCCTGCACCTAGAAACCTTTCATGGTTTGAAATCAGCCAGAGTGTAGACGGCAGCCTTATAGTTGACTCGGCCAAGGAAGTCCCTAAGGGAACAAAATATATATTTGCATAATCATTATAGGTAAGCGGGCTAAAGGCTTTTAGGTAAAAAAGCATTAAAAATTGAAGTAAGGATTTACTAATTATGGAGAGGAGTAAAAAGAAATGAATGAGCGGTATCGATCGGGAGTATCCGAATTTATAGATAACATAAAAAACCTGCAAAGGTCATTTCTTGCTTCTTTTCTGAGAAGCGGCAAGCCTACGTCAGACAAGTCCAGGGCTGCGCTGATGTTTAATAATTTCTTCCTTCATATCCAGGGTGTAAAGACTCATATCAACACACTAAGACCAACTTACACCTTTGGCTTAGGGATAATCTCGTTTTTTCTGCTTATCATCGTAGTTGTATCCGGTGTCATGCTTATGGTCTATTACAATCCCTCGATAGAAAGAGCCTACAATACTATAAAGGATATAAACTACGTTGTTTTTGCCGGAAGACTTCTAAGAAACGTGCACAAATGGGCGGGGGAGGGAATGATTATCTTTGTCATGCTTCACATGACAAGAGTTTTTTTCACCGGCTCTTATGCGAAAGGCAGGGAGTTTAACTGGATAATTGGCATTATCCTGCTTATACTCACTTTTGGGTTAAACCTCTCAGGCTATATGCTTCCATGGGATCAACTTGCATACTGGGCATTGGTGATAGTTGCAAACATCATTCAATCACCTAAAGAGATTACAGACTCCCTGGGTATAACACAGTATTTCGATATCGGTGGTTTTTCCAAGCAGCTCTTTCTTGGAGGCTATACAGCCGGCCAGGAATCACTCACAAGGGTTTACTTCCTCCACATCATGTTCTTCCCCCTCTTTTTATTTATATTTCTCGGTGTACATTTCTGGAGAATAAGAAAGGATGGAGGTCTTACAAAACCGGAAAATCTCGAGCAGGTAGGAGGCGACACCGGCTATGCATCGCGCCCGGAAAAAACAGGCGGGGTATTTCCAACATTCAAGACCTACGGTTTGATGGAACTAGCTAGAGGAAAAACCCCTGCTGTGGATAAAGATATCGAAAACACTGTACCAAGCTGGCCAAACCTTTTATTGGCGGAATTTGCAGTATTCATACTTACCCTTGCAGCAGTTATAGTTTATTCTTTTTTTGTGGATGCACCCCTTAGGGAGCCTGCCAACCCCCTGATCCCAGAAAATCCTGCAAAAGCGCCATGGTACTTCCTGGGACTTCAAGAATTATTATCTTATTCCGCATTTATGGGCGGCGTCGGTCTTCCGGGGATCGCATTGCTTGGACTTGCCCTGATCCCCTACCTGGATAGAGAAAAAGGACATGTCGGTATATGGTTTTCTAACAGGCAGGGAGTCATTGAAGCAGTTAAAGCACTGTTTGTCGGGGCGTTAGTAAATGTGGGGCTTCTTGCGTTCGTGGTCAACTTCGGCTGGTTTAGAAATTGGTGGCCGAATATTCCTCAACTACTAATCACCCTGGTCAATCCCGGCAATATTTGGGTCGGTTTTATGATAGCGTGGTCACTGTGGGTTATGAGAAAAGGCTCTACAAGGATGGGGGCCATAGCGATGTTTACAATGTTTTTGGTCAGCTTCCTTATTTTCACGTACATGGGAACCTATCTTAGAGGTCCCAACTGGGATTTCTTCTGGTCGAAAAGCCAGTGGCCTGTACATTAAAAAGCAGGCGGAAGTACAGAAACCTTTATTATAACAGCTCAACTTGGGCGTCAATATACGCCGGATAAAAGAGAGAGAGAAAATGCTTAACAGATTCTATTTGTCGTTGCTACTCATATCAGGAATTGTTCTGGGCGCGTTTCTGCTTTTTGTTGGATACAGAGAGATTTCGCCTGAGTGGAAGCAATATCAGGTTGAGTACAAAAACAACCTTATTAAAAACGCAAAGGATGATGCCACAAGGGAAAGAGCAAAAGAGGTTGCCATCGAAATCCGGCAGATTTACCTGGGTAAACTCAAAAGAGTCGATCGTTGCACCACATGTCACTTAGGAATTGAAAACCCGCTCATGGTAGATGCCGACCAGCCCTTTAGCAGCCACAGCGGCGATTATCTAAAAAACCATCCTCTGGATAAATTTGGATGCACCACCTGCCACCATGGGCAGGGACGGGCTTTAACAAAGAAAGAAGCGCACGGACTCGGCCACAAAACCCACTGGGATGATCCTATCATCCCCACAAAATATATTCAAAGTTCCTGTGCTCAATGCCATGACTACAAAACTCTTGAGCAAAAAGGTGTGAACAATATAGTAAAAGGCAGGAATTTATTCCAAGAAAAAGGGTGCAGAGGCTGCCATAAGCTAAACAAGGTCGGCGGAGACCTTGGGAAACCTCTTGACGGCATAGGTTCTCAACCTATTGCTTACTTCCCTATGAAGCATGTTACCGGTGAAAAGACAATCTACTCCTGGATAAAACAGCACTTTGACGATCCAAGAAAAATAGTTCCTGAAAGCCAGATGAGAGCTTTTCTTACGGAAGAGGAAGCCGACCTTATAACCACATATATACTAACCCTGAGAGCGGAAGAGCCACCAAGAGAGTATAGACGTTTCATGCATATGCCTGAAGTGAAGACTGATGGCGAGTCTCTTTACAAAAAATACTGTATCGCCTGCCATGCAACAGGTAAAATCAGCGTTTATGACGAAATCCTCAAGCGGACAATACCTGCAATAAAAAACCCTGCATTTTTAAAAGCAGCTGATGACAATTTCCTTAGAAATGTGATCAAAGAGGGCAGAACAGGCACTCAGATGACTGCCTGGAAAATTTCTGCCGCAGGTCTTTCTGATGCCGAAATTAATAAAATAATAAATTACCTATCAATAGACAGGCCTGAAGAAAAGCCGGAACGCTTTGGTTTTGCAGACTTTACAGGAAACGTTGAGCGTGGTAAAAAACTCTATGAAATCCGTTGCACCTTCTGCCATGGCAAAGATGGAAAAGGTGGCGAAGGACTTCTTGGAATAAACCTGATAAATCCCGTTGTACAATCGGCCGATCCTGAGTTCCTTGCCATAACAGTACGCGATGGAAGGGCAGGAACGCCCATGGCGGCTTTTGGTAAAAAAAATGGGCTGGGGCTTGAAGATCAAGATATTGCCGATCTGATTACCTATGTAAAGACGCTTTCACAAAAGAAAGAGAATTTATCTAATGATTATAAGGACTAAAGCGATGGAACAATTCAGTTTCTTACAAAAAATATTCAGGCTATCTTTATTTTGCTTTCTGCTTGTGTTCATGACTTTGATACCGGCATTACAGGGAGTAAACAAAGCATATGGAGATGATGAGGATATAGACGAAGACAGAGTAATTGAATTGGGAAAAAAGGTTTACGAAACTCGTTGTATGATATGTCATGGCTCTAAAGGTGACGGCAAGGGTTTTGCCGGCATTACCCGCAGAGTGGAAAAAAACGGCCGGGTTTTAAAAAATTATGCCAGGGACTTTACAATGGGCGTTTTCAGGTTTCGTACCACCCCAAACGGATGTCTTCCAGATGATGAAGATCTCATGAAAATCATATCCAATGGTGTTTCAAGATCATTTATGCCGCCACATAAGGACATACTTTCCTTAGAGGAAAAAAAATCTGTAATAGAGTATATTAAGACCTTCTCTGAAAGATGGGAAGAGGAAGACCCCTGTGATGTAATAGAAGTTAAAAAGCCTGACTGGGTTGGTAGCAGTCTATCTGTTAAAAAGGGTGAACGAGTTTATAAAGAGATGAAATGCTGGGAATGTCACGGAGAAGAAGGTAAAGGCGACGGGCCTAAGTCCGACAAGATAAAAGATGATTGGGGTAAACCCATTCTTCCCTTTAACTTTGTAACAGGTGAGTTGAAAAGAGGATCTTCTGCTGAAAACATATATATAACTTTTACCACCGGTCTTGATGGAACAGGAATGCCTTCCTACGAAGATTCACTGAACGAGGAAGACAGGTGGCATCTTGTTTCATATACACTTAAACTGATGGGAAAACTCAAAAGCCTACATTAATTGAATCAACAATTTAAAATTTAATCAGTCCGATCGGACTGATTTATTAATTTATTTTGTTCTTTTAATTTAGCTGAATAACACAACCAATATGACCAGTAAAACCCATTAAACTAATTAAACAAACTCAAAGGAGGTTCGTCATATGAAAAAAATCATGGTATTTACGGTAGTCGTTGCACTTCTTATCCCTGCTTTGTCCTTTGCCCGCAAAGCCAAGTACGAAGTAGTGGAGGTAAACAATGGCGGAGGTATTCAGGGAACAGTCAAAACATCTTTAAAGGTAAAAGATCCAGTAGTACCCATCAATATCCAGCCCAAAGAAGATCCAAAAGAGACAGAGATAGAGCGGAAGACCTGCGGTAAAACTCAGCAAGCAGGAATTTATATCGTCTCGCCTTCGAACGAGGTTAAAAATGTTCTGGTAATCGTTGAAGGGGTGAAAAAAGGTAAAGCCGCCCCGAAAACAGATTTAACAATAAACAACAACAAATGCAGGTTCGAACCCCTGGTCAGTATATCTTATGTAAAATCAAATTACATCGTAAAAAACAGTGATCCACTCTTCCACAACACATCTCTCGGCGTTTTACTTAAAGATAAAAGAAGAGCAGTATATAATCTTGCCTTGCCATACCAAAACCAGGAGATCAAAAAACGAAACAGGGTTGCAGGCCTGATCGATTTAAAATGCGATGCACATTCATGGATGAGAGCGTATGTCTATTCATCCAGACATCCTTATGTAACAATTACAGATGCAAACGGCAATTATGAACTGAAGGACCTTCTTCCTGGGAAATATACTGTCAGGTTCTGGCATGAAGGCTTTCAGGAAGAGACAAAAGAGGTTGAAGTAAAAGCCGGTAAGGTTTCCAAGTTGGATGTAAGTTTTTCAAAAACAAGAAAGCCTGATTTCTTAGGCAGACTTTAAAGCAACTTCCAAATAGTATTGTTTTTTAAAAAAAGCAGGAAAAAACACTCTAAAACCAGCTTGAAGGGGGTGGTGCCTTTTCCAGGAATAACACGAGGATTAAGATTCATCAAAGCAAGGTAAAGATGTTTTTTGAAATCCACAAGAAGGGAGGAAAAAGATGGAAGAATTTAGAAAAAAGTGTAAAGGTGTCATATTCATATTTTGTTTCACGCTTCTTTCACTGGTTTTAATGTCAACTTTTCAAGGAGCCGAAAAAGCATATGGCGCAGACAAAGTTGAGACGGGCAAAAAAGTCTATCAAAAGTATTGCATCATATGTCATGGTAACAAGGGTGATGGCAAGGGGCTTGTCGGTATCATCCATAGGGTGGAAAAGAGCGGTTTGGTATGGACACTGTTTCCAAGAGACTTTACGGTAGGTGTTTTCAAGTTTCGCTCAACCCCGACAGGATGCCTGCCTACAGACGAAGATCTTCTTCGTATCGTATCAAATGGAATTCCAAGATCAGGTATGCCTTCGCATGAAGACGTTTCGCTGGAAGACAGAAAAGCTGTCATAGAGTATATTAAGACCTTCTCACCGAGATGGCAGGAGGAAGACCCCTGTGAAGAAATAGTGTCTGTAAAAAAGCCTAAGTGGGTAGGTAGTCCTGAATCCATAGCAAAAGGCAAGAAGGTGTATAAGAAAATGAAGTGTTGGGAATGTCACGGTTATGAAGGCAAAGGCGATGGCCCCAAGTCGGACAAACTGAAAGACGACTGGGGAGACAAGATAATACCATTTGATTTCACAAGTGGCGCCCTGAAGAGGGGATCTTCCCCAGAAAACGTCTACATAACTTTTAATACCGGTCTTGACGGAACGGGGATGCCGTCCTATGAAGACTCATTAAAAGAAGAAGACAGGTGGCATCTTGTTTCATACACGCTTAAACTGTTGGGATTGGCTGAGTAATTGAAATCCAGGAAAGGAGGCGAAGCTATGTCTGATAAAAAGTTTAATAGAAGAAATTTTCTTAAAATCGCAGGTGCCTCCGGTGTTGTTGCCGGCACCGGCGTAATACTGCCTAAAGGCGTTCTGTCAGCAAAAACAGAGCCCAGTGGTAAAGGCAGAGCTAAAAATGAAGTAAAACCGGGTGAACTTGATGATTACTATGGATTCTGGAGCGGTGGTCACTCGGGTGAAATAAGAATTGTAGGCGTCCCGTCCATGAGGGAAATCAAGAGAATACCGGTTTTTAATATGGATGTGGCAAGCGGATGGGGAGTAACAAACGAGAGTAAAAAACTCCTTAAAGGCAAATACTTTGGAGATACTCACCATGTCCACGGCTCATACAAAGATGGTGTATACGATGGAAAGCATCTATTTGTAAATGACAAGCTGAATAACAGGGTTGCCAGAATCAGAACCGATTACATGGAAGTTGACGCAATATTAGAGATACCGAATATACAGGGAGCACATGGGCTCTTTCCGCAGCGGTACCCTAAAACGGAATGGCTGGTACTAAACAGTGAGTTTCAGACACCTGTGCCGAACGATACTTCCAATAAAAAAGCATTCCTGAACCCTAAGGAATACTACGGCATGCATACGATAATCGATGCCGAAAGAATGTCCATTGTCTGTCAGGTTATGGTTGATGAGAACTGTGATCTTGCCGCAACAGACTACAAAGGCAAGTACTCTATGTGTACATCCTACAATATAGAAAAGGGTGTAACCATCTCTGAAATGCTTGCCTCGGACTATGACTACCTGATCGTATTTAATTGGAAACGGCTGAAAAAAGCGTTGAAAGCCGGAAAATACAAGATCGTAAACGGCGTGAAAATTGTAGATGGCAGAAAGGGGCATTCCGATATAACGCTAAGAATTCCTGTTCCTAAAAACCCTCACGGAGTCAATATCTCACCTGACGGTAAGTACGCTGTTTGCTGCGGAAAGGTCTCACCTACCACAACAGTGGTCGAACTGGATAAACTGGACCTGGCCTTTGAAGGTAAGATAAAGCCGGAGGAGTGTATAGTTGCTCAACCATATATAGGACTTGGTCCACTGCATACAACCTTTGATGGAAGAGGCAACGCCATTACATCCGTTTTTATCGACAGCACAAACGTAAAGTGGAACATCGCCAAAGCGATAGAGGCGGAAAAGCAGGGAGAGCAGGCAAAGAAGAGTAATCCGCATATTATCGATATTCTTGATGTTCATTACCAGGTGGGGCATATAATGGCCACCATGGCAGAAACAAAAGAGGCGGACGGCAAGTGGCTCATATCTCTCAATAAGGTTTCAAAAGACAGGTTTATTAATGCCGGACCTCTTAAATGCGAGAATGACCAATTGATAGATATAACCGGAGAGAAGCTTAAACTCGTCCATGACTCTCCTACATACCTGGAGCCTCACGACTGTATTATGGTAAGAAGAGAGATAATCGAACCACTGGTGAAAGACCGTTACGATATGTTCGAGCATCCGCTTGCAGTAACCAAAAACAGCGTTGAGAGAAAAGGCAAGAATGTCACGATAAGGATGACGGCAAATGCACCCGTGTTTGGACTTCAGGAGGTCAGAGTAAAAAAGGATGACAAGGTGACTCTCATTGTGACCAATCATGACGAAATATCTGACCTCACTAATGGAATAGCAATATCTAATTACGATATCAACTTTGTTACAGCTCCATTCCAGACAAAATCGGTAACGTTCACAGCAGATAAGCCAGGTGTATTCTGGGTATACTGCACCAACTTCTGTCATGCATTGCATCTTGAAATGAGGATGAGATTTATAGTAGAAGTCTAAAATGTAAAATGCGTTTCGGAGTTGGGAGTTAGGCTCCCGACTCCGAAATCAACTTTTGAAATGAATGTATCTCAAAAATATTAACGCATGAATTAATCTAAAGAATAGTTTTATTATGAACTTCTAATGAATAAGAGAGAATAATTATGAAGAAATGGATAGTTCCACTATTATTAATCTTTTGTTTTTGTTTTTATTTTCCATCAACCGTATACAGCCAGTGGAATTTTTTCGAACACAGGTATAAATACAGACTGGAAGATGTGTTAGAAGCATCCAAGTTTGTAGAAAAAAAGGGATACTGGGAAGGGTACAAAAACAACAAACTGGCGGGCTATGTCTTTTTATCAAAAAATTGGACAAAGAAACTAGTAGGATATTCAGGCAAACATTTAGAAACTTTAATAGGTATGGATACAAGTGGAACAATAACAGGAGTCAAAATTATATTCCATTCAGAGCCTATAGTTCTTATTGGTTTAAAGGAAGAAAACTACCAAAACTTTATCAAGCAGTATAAAGGTAAAAATATTCTCAAGGACATCTCTGTGGGCAATGAAATCTCAATGGATGTCATTACAGGTGCCACTGTTACCGCAGTTGTCCAGAATGCCATAATTCTTAGAAGCGCAAAAAAGGTCGCCTCACAAACAGGTATGATCAAGTTCGCCAAGGGTAAGAATCTAAAAATCAGTAAAAAATTCGAACATATCAAATGGAAAGAGCTTTTAAATTCGAAAGCGGTCAAAAATATAGTAGTAAACTCAAGGGATCTTGGTTTGGATAAGGAAGGTGCCTACCTTGACCTGTATTTCGGTATTGCAACAGTACCTTCAATAGGAAGGAATGTTTTAGGAGATAAACTTTACAAGGAAACAATCGACAGGCTGAAGGAAGGAGAATCAGCCATATTCGTATTTTCGAAAGGAGAAGGTTCTTTTAAAGGATCGGGGTTTGCCCGTGGAGGACTTTTTGACAGATTTAATATCGAGCAGGAAGACCGTGTATATGTCTTTAAGGATAAAGACTATAGGATTTTAACTGAGATTAAAGCAGAAAACGCCCCTCGGATACGAGAGGGTGGACTGTTCATCATACGTGGCAAGGATTTCAATCCGACTAACAGCTTTAAGTTCAACATTATGCTTTCTTATAGAGTAGGCAGCAAAAAGGAATTTAAGTCTTTCAGTCTGGACTATAAAATTCCAGCAAGGTTCCTGGAGTAATGGATTTAGCGCCGGTAGAGAGCATCGAAAATTTCCTTGAGACTCCGCTATGGATAAAAATCTGGGAACAAAAGATCCAACATATAGCTGTTTTTTCTGTACTTCTGATTACGATAATCCTCGTCATGGTATTAAAGGACAGGTTATCACAAAGAAAAAATATACTAAATATACTCAGATACACAATACTTATCATATCTTTCGTCTATGTCGGCTTGATACTTAAAGCTCAACCAACCACCACAAACATCATAATAATACTTAATTCACTGAAAGATCTGCAGTTTCCTATGGGACTTTTTCTCTTGGAACCTTATATATTTTTATCATTTGTATTTATATTTTTGACAATGTTCATATGGGGAAGAGGTCTGTTTTGCGGCTGGCTCTGTCCCTATGGAGCGATGGTGGAACTTTTAAGTAAGGTTCATCAAAAAATATTTCCAAAACTCATATTTAGCCTTCCTGTTAAGATTCACACTAAATTGATTTATTTAAAGTACGCCATATTCTTAGTAATAGTAGGCGTATCTTTTTATAGTTTTATGCTTTCAGAATACCTTACCGAAATTGAACCTTTTAGGACGTTTGTCCTAAAACTTAATAGACAATGGCACTTTACCCTCTACTTTATTATACTCACCCTAGGTTCCCTAGTAATCTATAGAGCATTCTGCCGTTATCTTTGTCCATTAGGAGCCGCATTAGCATTCCCTTCTCTAATTAAAAAAATACCTTTTATAAAAATGAAAAGGTATGATTTCTGTAAAACCTGTAAAATATGTGCCAGAGATTGCACTCCCCAGGCAATAATGCCAAGTGGACAAATCAACAGCCGGGAGTGCCTAAATTGCCTGGACTGTCAGGTGAACTTCTGGGATGACCGTACATGCCCCGTATTAATAAAGCGTAAAAAGCAAGTAGGCAGCTCTTAGGCTTCATTTAGAGTAATTACAATTTATCAAATGAACTTCTTATTTAAAAATCTAAAACCAAAACATTGTACTTACCTGCTCCGAATTTTATTATTTTTATTATCATTGGCCGTAGTCGCCCAGAGTAGTTATGCAAAAACCCTGGTTGTAGGAACTGATTATTCAACCATCTCCGACGCGCTAAAAGATAGCGAGGATGGAGACTTAATAGAAGTAATGGCAGGAAATTATAACGAGAAACTTGAAATAAACAAAAGAATACATCTTAAGGGAATTGAAAACCCTGTTATAACCGCCTTAAACGGAAACATAATTGAGATATCCGGTCCCGGAGTTATAGTAGAGGGTTTTACACTGAAATACAGCGGCGCTGATCTTTCAGCCATGGACTCCGCACTTCTTATTGCAAAAGGAGCGAATGACACAATAGTAAGAAAAAACAGGCTATTGGGTGTAAGGTTCGGGGTTTGGAACCTGGAAGGCAATAACATACGGATTGAAAACAATACAATTGAAGGTCAAAAAGAGATAGAGACCAACAACAGGGGAAATTGCATAAACCTTACAGGTAGTCAGCAAGTACATGTTACTGACAATACTCTTAGTTACTGCCGTGACGGTATATATATGGAAGTATGCCACGACGCAACTATTACTGGAAACAATATAAGAGACTCCCGGTACTCGATTCATACAATGTGGGTGGATAGAGGTTTGTTCAACAAAAACACAGTACATGATAATCTTGTCGGACTCGCCATAATGTATACCGATCACTCAAAAATTAACAATAACTTAACTTATGGCAATAAAACCCACGGTCTTCTTTTTATTCAGTCAGTAAGGGGCGAAATAGTAGGCAATACTGTAATAGCTAACACAAAAGGGATCTTTCTGCACAACTCCGTATACAACACACTAACTTCAAACCTGATCATGAATAACCAACTAGGCATTCATAGCTGGGGAGGCTCGGTGGATAACATTATTAGTGGAAATTCCTTTATTAATAATGAAATTCAGGTAAAACATGTCGCGAGCAAAGATCAGGTCTGGAATAACAATTATTGGAGTGATTACCTTGGATGGGATATGGGCGACGACGGTGTGGGAGATGCTCCTTACGAATCCAACTCCATAGTAGATCATATCTTCTGGAGATATCCTGCTGCTAAACTACTGTTTGCAAGCCCTTCTCTTCAGGTTCTTTGGATGTTGGAAAAACAGTTTCCTGTGATGGATGTCCCCAAAATTGTAGATAATAAACCATCAATGTCGCCGCTACATAAACAATGGAAAAAATTGCTCACAAAATACTCATCATATATCCCGGAAAGATACTACGGTGAATTGGAAAAAGTAAGTCAGGAGTCTCATTAGACGGTTTTTGATGCTGAAACTTAATAACATATCAAAGTCCTTTGGATCTATAAAGGCGCTTGACTCTGTTTCTCTGGAGGTAAGAGAAGGAGAAGTTCTTGGACTCGTAGGGCCAAACGGCTCCGGAAAGTCTACATTACTTAAAGTAATGCTCGGCATAACAAAGCCGTCGTCAGGAGATGTTTTAATAAACGGCAAAGTTCTGCAAGAAAAAGGCTGGAAGCATTTCAGAAAACAGATCGGATACATGCCTGAGAGAGTTTCATTTTACGATAATCTTACAGGCAGAGAAACCCTTAACCTATTTGCAAAGATCAAAAGTGTAAACGGTAAATATGAGATTATAAAAAGAATATTATCCGAAGATATCCAGAGCAGAAAAGTCGGAGGATACTCAAAAGGAATGCGTCAGAGGCTTAATCTTGCACAAGCTCTATTGAACGATCCGGAGTTATTGATTTTAGACGAACCCACATCAGGCCTGGACCCCATGGGAATAAAAGAGTTCTACGATATATTAGATGAGGTAAAGTCCAGAAAAAACCTGACTGTAATCCTGTCATCACATATACTGGCCGAAATTGAAGACAAGGTAGACAGGGTTGCCGTCATAAAAAACGGAGAAAACAAAGCCGTAGGAAGCCTGGAAGAACTTTATACAGGCTTGAAACTTCCTTTAAAAATATCTATTGCCATAAGCGAAGCCAATACCATGCTTGAGGAACTACTGCAAGAGGAGGGAGCCGAGGACATCAGATATAGTAAAGGATATCTCGTTGCCAGTGTGCCAAGGCAGAGTAAACTTAAACTACTTTCTGCCGTCTTGCAAAAACAAAACAGCTTCGCCGACCTATCAATACGGGAACCCAATCTTGAGGAGGTGTTTTTTGGTGTCCACTGATGCCATTTTGGCAATAGCACATAAAGAACTGTCCGATCGTTTGAAAAGCAGATGGGTGATGGTTATAGCGATAGGTTTTACCTTGTTTACTTTAATAATTTCCTACTTTGGCACAATACCTTCAGGAGTTGCCGGCTTTAGAGATTTAGACGCAACTATTGCCAGTCTCACAAGCCTGGTTATCTACTTTATTCCAATTCTTGCCCTTACACTTGGCGGCGGCATAATTGCAGATGAACGGGATAAAGGCACGCTTGAGTTATTCTTGTGTTCGCCCATATCCGTATGGGAGTTCATTCTAGGCAAATTCGCAGGCCTCTCTGTTTCACTGGCCTTGTCCACATTGTTAGGATTTGGAGTATCCGGGATTATATTAATAACTAAAACCGGAACAGAGTCAGTTGCAGGTTATCTGATATTTATTATTCATTCGATACTTCTGGGTATAATTTTTTTATCTATCTCCTTTTTTATATCCATCCTTTTTGATGAAAGATCAAGAGTTATAGCTGTTACGGTTTTCTCATGGCTTTTTTTTACTCTGCTTTACGACCTTGGACTGGTGGGACTGCTCATAGTTACCAAAGGCAGTATAGGGGCAGACATATTCTCTCTTCTGATGATATTAAACCCTGTAGACGTATACCGTATATTAAATTTCATATCTATTGACCAATCTGCAGTATTTCTCGGGCTGGCATCGGTTGAAGTGCCATCATATATGACCACATCTATTCTTTGGGGTATAAGCCTTATATGGGGCACTCTGCCACTTGTTGCAAGCTATATTCTATTTAAAAGGAAGTATTTAAAATAATAACTACAAGTAGTTACAAGTGAGGTATATCATGGCAAAATATTTTACGGTTTTTCTAACATCGGTTCTGCTCTTCTTCTCTGCCGATATATTGCAAGGTTATGAGATAGTTGAAATAAAAAATGGTGGCGCAACATTAAAAGGAACAATAACATTTAAAGGCGAACTCCCAACCGATGAAAGCATTGTAATCGACAGGGATATCGAGTACTGCGGCAAAGAACAAAAACTCGGCAAATATCTCATTTTAAACTCTCGGGTTAAAAATGTAGTTGTATGGATTGACAACATCGATAAAGGAAAAGCAGTTTCCGAAAAGGCGGTAAAAATAACTCTGAAGAAATGTAAAGCAGAGCCACTCGTCAGTGTAGGCTCTGTTGGAGGAAAATACCTGTTTACAAACAAAGATGATATTTTACATACGGTACAATTAAAACTAGGCCTTAAATACCAAAAAAAGGTTTCAGGAAGACCGCTGGAATACGGCGCAACCATATACAACCTTGCCATGCCGGTAAAAAATTTACAAATCGAAAAACCGATAAAAAAATACCATAAGTATACAGAAGAAACCGGATTCATACAGGTGACATCAAATACGCACAACTGGATCAGAGGATACATATTTATTTTTGATCATCCTTATGCAGCGGTTACAGACGACAAAGGAGCATTTACAATAGACACCATTCCTCCAGGCAAGTACATCATAAAAACCTGGCATGAGGGCTTTGGAGTCAAGGAAAAAGAGATAAACATATCAACAGGCGGAGTGATGGAGGTTGAGATTGAATATAGCAATTAAATGGATATCTCTAGTTCTTCTGCTATTTATCACAGGTACAGGCAACTCACATGCTGCAGAAAAAAGAGCTGTTGATTTTAACCTTTATAACTGGGACAACAAAGCAGTCACCCTGAATGATCTTAAAAATAACATTACTGTTTTAACCTTCTCTTACCCGTATTGCTCTGTCAGATGCCCTATTGTAACGGCACGGCTTTCATCTCTTGATGATGTACTGAAAGCATCTAAGGACGTGGTGTATCTTCATGTGTCTGTCGACCCCGAAATGGATACACCTGAAAGACGACTTAATTATTTCCAGCTTTACGGAATAGACGCATCAAAAGATAGAAGATGGATGTTCGTCTCTGGAAAAAAAGAGGAACTGGCAAAAGTATGGAAATATTACGGAATAGACATCGAAAAGATCAAAGATGATAGAATACCTGAAGGATATTATATCCAGTACACACCGAAAGTAGTGATTATAGGTAAAGACGGCCTCATTAAACTTGAAACCGATTTTTATTTATCAGAAGAGGAAGTTGCAAAAACAATAAAGGATTTGAAATGAATAGAAGAGAGTTTGTAAAATTTTCGGCTTTAACTACAGGCGCCATTATTGGTGAAAGATTATTTTCAGGCAGTCCAAAGCTTGCACTGGCTGAACCATCTGGAATCAAAACTCCTGTCTCCGACATTGCAGTTAAGGCGATTCAACTTAATATCACATATACAACAAAAATCATTAAACCTCCAAAACATAAAAAAGATGTTGATATATGGATTCCTTTGCTTCAAAGCGATCATGGACAAGAAATAACAGGCCTTTCTATCAACTCTCCTGTAGAATTTAACCTTAATGAAGACCATATTTTCGGAAACAAAATGGTCCACGTAGGCCCAACAAGTTTAAAAAGCGGTGACGAAATTACGCTTACATACAAGTTACGAAGAAAAACAATCGGCACAATAAAAGATGAGAGCGAGGATATAAAGAAACACCTGGTTCTGACTGAAAGAGAACAGTGGGATAAAAATATTACTGCATTTGTAGACGATGTCGTTTCTAACGAAAAAGAGCCGCTCGAAATAGCCAGAAAAATCTACTACGCACTGATTGACTTGTTAACATACGATAAAAAAATACCAGGGTGCGGACAAGGTATAAGCCAATGGACCTTTGAAAACAAGGGTGGAAAATGCGATGACTTTCACGCACTCTTTAGAACCATGATGATATATAAAGGGATCCCTGTAAAATGGGAACAGGGAGTTCCCCTGCCCTACCCGTCTGTGTTAACCGAAACAGGCGAGCTTGAAGGAGATTGCACAGCGGCTCACTGTTGGGCAAGGTTTTATATAGGTGACGGTAAATGGGTACCTGTTGATGTCTCAGAAGGAAAGAAAAGAAAAGACTTAAGAGATTATTTCTTCGGAACACTTTCCCCCAACAGGTTTAAAATCTCTACAGGCAGGGACATAATTCTAAGTCCTCCACAGGGCGGAGAGCCTCTGAATAGTTTCGCATTTTCTTACGGAGAATACGAGCAGATACCTCTGATATACGGACACCATTATAAAAATGTCATTCAATATAAGATAACAAAAGTGGAGTTGTAACGCTATGAACCTTTTTTTGAAACATACTGTCTTGGTCATTTTATTTCTGGCACTATCAACATCTGTTTCTTACGCAGAGAGTTCAGTAAAAGTCGGCGAACCTGCTCCGACTTTCATCCTTTTAGATGAAAATGGCAAACCTCAGGATATCAAGGATTTTATCGATAAACCGACCATCCTGTATTTCACACATAACGCCTGCCATTACTGCACGCAAATCATAGCACACCTTAAAACAGCGGAGATAAAATTCGGCAAGGAAAATCTCAGAATCATAGGTATCAATGTAATGGCCAAAGATCAGAAGCTAGTAAGAGCATACAAGGATGAACTTGATTTTACTTTCCCCATGTTTGCCGGCAATAAGTGGGAACTATTAAAAGCATATCAAATCAACTATGTCCCTCTAATTGTGTTTGTAGATGCGAAACGAATTGTAAGAAAAGTGGTGGGACATTATATACATGATCCGGAGCTGTACGAAAATATAAGAGAAATAATGCAATGATCAATCCAGATCTGTAAAACTTGCGGTCGTGATACTAAAAACACTTATTATTTTAATCCTTGCTCTGCCTGCGTGCTCCAGGTATGAGGAAACCACGCCTGTTCCGGTAAAGCTTGACAGAACTCACGCATGCAGCGTCTGCGGAATGATTATAGTAGACATCCCAGGCGCAAAAGCACAAATACATTACAAAAATAAAAAAGTCGATTTATTTTGCAGCACCTTGGACATGTTTTCTTTCTACCTGCAACCTGATCGACCAAGTGAAGTAACTAAGATTTATGTTAATAATATGGGAAAGGCTGATTGGAATCATCCCGAAAATCATTGGATAGACGCAACAACAGCATCTTACGTTTACGGCGGAGACAGGAAGGGACTTATGGGAGAAGCACTGGTTCCTTTCTCTGACCTAAAAGATGCTGAAAATTATGTTAAAAATCATGATGGTAAAATAATAGCGTTCAATGATGTCACTATGGATTTAATAAGGGCCAGGTAATTTTTTGTAATAGGCACAGTCATATGTGCATCCGGCAAAGCCGTACGTTACCCATTATTAATGAAGTGATAAGTAAAAGGACTTGGACGGTTGGGAATTAAGTTCAGATTATAACATGTTGATGATATTGGCAAAATCCGTAGTACTAACGTTCTGAGGCAGCAATGCAGGGTAGTCATCTTCTGTTTCAGCATACGGCAGTTTCTCGAATAGAAAACATAAATACCGGTTTGGTTCCAGGCCACACGCGGCGCAAGCACCTGCGCTGCGCGTTGGCTTTTGCCTTTTCAATCAGGCTGTAGATATTAGCGCTGGCTTCAGCGCCAAGGGGATGACCTGAGAACAGCCAGTTCTTACGCCCCAGTGTAAACGGACTAACTGCATTCTCAACAAGATTATTATCAGGCAAAAGAAAACCACAGTCATCCCATAAGCTTGTAAATCTTTAAAGGATACATCTATCTCGACCTCTCCCAGTTTAGGCTTAAGATTAACTGCCTCAACGTACCATGGCGGCTCAATGCCCAATATCTGCTCATATAAACGTGTATCTTTCATGGATCTTACTTATAAAGCAAGCAATGAATTTTTACCCCATAAATCCTGAAGAGCCATATTTCCTATAATTTATTTTTGCAAACCATTATAATTCAACTGTCAAGCCAAAAGATAAAAAACTATACACTCTTGCTTTAAAGCCTAAAATAGTGGTTAATAAAAATTGTAACCGTTTAGCGTACAATATTATTTTATGATTACTAAAAGATTAATACCGGTGTTAGTATTGCTGGTGACTGCGTTGTCACCGGTCTGTTTTGTTTCATTTGCCGACGCCTATACAAAGGCCGA
>JALUUO010000119.1 GCA_027021335.1 Nitrospirota bacterium | reverse complement strand
TTTGAGCTAACTGTTTTCTTCTGAACTTTCTATTTTTTCAAGAGCTTCTTTAGCAACAGCGGAAACTTTAACTTTCTTGAGCTTGCCGTCACTATAGAACTTAACTTCATCCGGCGTGGTATCAGATGTTAAACGTTTAAGGTGCTTTTCCGCCCTTTTGTCGCCCAGGCATCCTAGTGCCCATGCTGCGTAAGCTTTGGTCTCAGGGTCTGGGTTGTCTATTTCATTTATAAGATCTTCGGATACTTCCTGTACAATCTCCGGATAATCAGAGGCGATCCTTCCGGCTGCCCATACAGCACCTTTACGGAATACAGGTTCATCAAGGTTAATTACTATTGGTGCTATATCTTCGCAAAGAACAGGATTTCTGATAAATATTTCGGCCAGCATTTCCGGGCCGCTCCAGGCCATGTCTCCGGATTCATCACTTAGAGCCCATATTAACCTTCTTAAAAAATTACGTACACCTTCAGGGTTTGTTTTAGCCATGAAGTTTGTGAGATGGCCGGCTGCTTCGATAGCACGCCAAAATACAAGCTCTTCCCGGTCATAGGCCACGGACCTTAGAAGCCTCAGCACGCCACCACTACGGTGCTCCAGATCGCAGAGTTTGTCGTAGTCCCGCTCTAGAAGAAGTTTTTTTACTTCACTTTTTTTAGCTTTCATAATTTTGCTTTAAGAAACTACCTCCTGAAAATTGTTATTATAACCCCAGTTGTCCAAGTAATTCCTACTGCCACATTTTAAATCCCAGGTTCAGCTACTTGCTACTTGCCGTAAATGGATTTTCTTAGATCTTAAGCTTAGCCTGATCAGTATTAATTAATATAGTACGAATTTGGCAGGGAAATAGCTTAACTTTGTTAAAATACAATCTCTTTCATGGAGACTGACGGTAATGATTAAGAAAGAAAATTACTTGCTGCTGATTCCGGCTTTCACATTAATTACGTTTATCACACTTTTCTTATGCCGCCAGGCTGATACCAATATGCTCGTCCGGTGGTCATGGGTATTTGAAAACCTTAATTTTATTGATGTTTTACTCATAATGTTTATTGGTGTTGTTTTTGCCTATGCATTATCAAGCGTATCTTTTTTTGAGTCTTACCCATCCGGATTTCTTTTTCTCCTCTCGTTTTTATGGGCGGTTTCGTTCTGGGGTGAACCTGACTTTAATGTAGATACGTCAAGGTACTTTATTCAGGCAAAGCACTTAGAAGTATATGGTGCAGGGTATTTTTTTAGGGAGTGGGGAAATAACATTTTTGCTTGGACGGATTCTCCGCTGCTTCCTTTTTTGTACGGTCTGATTTTCAGGTTCTTTGGTGAGGAGAAAATTTATATACAGGTACTAACGACACTGATGTTTTCTCTTACAGTTGTGCTTACCTATATGATAGGAAAAACACTATGGGATGAGAAAATCGGGTTTTACGCCGGGCTTCTCCTTCTCGGCATTCCCTATATTTTTACACAGGTACCACTGATGATGGTTGATATCGGGACCATGTTCTTTTTTACCCTTGCCATATTTACTTACATCACTGCCATGGAGCGCGGCAGTCTTTCTTTAATAATAATTTCAGCTTTTACGGTGTTTCTGGCCTTGTTTGTGAAGTATTCTACATGGCCGATGTTTTCTATATTGCTAATTATACTTTTTGTATATATGAAAAAAGATTCTCGTATTGCTATTCGTAGCGGAGGGTTGATCGCTTTTATAGCAGCTATGCTTGCTGCTCCTATTGTAATATTAAAATACGATGTTATCTTAGAGCAGATCAAGGTTCTGGTCGGCTATCAAAAGCCTGTTATGGATCAGTGGAATGAGACTTATATATCCATATTTCTTTTTCAGGTCCATCCTTTTATTACAATATTGAGCATGTTTTCAGTCTATATAGCCATAAAAAAGAAGGACCTTAAGTACATAATCATAAGTTACCTGCTTATACTCATGTTTATATTTAAAATAAGTCTTATGCGATATACAATACCAATATTTCCTATGCTGGCACTAATGGCATCATATGGATTAAATGAGTTGAGGAGTATTCGGGCCAGAAGGCTCATTGCACTGTCTGTTGTAACTTTTTCTTTTATACTATCTTTCCATGTATTTCTGCCTTTTCTTAAGCAGCATAACTCAATAACCATGAAAAACGCCGGAGAATTACTCAACTCCCTTAATGTCGAAGAGGTTGAAGTCTATACCTTGCCGCAACTTGAAGGTGAAATTAATCCTGCGGTTGCAGTGCCTCTTCTGGACCTTGCCACTCAGAAGAGAATTCTTTATAACTATCAGATAAACAGTGGTTTTGGCCCTCGTCTTTCTGAAGAAAAAATGAAAATGTCGCTTGTCAGGTTTTCATGGGAATATAAAAATCCTGAATTTTATGAAACCAATAATAACAACATATCGGAAGACAACACGGCAGTTGTGGTTGTATCAAGCATGCCGGACCAGGCACTTCCGGATTATGTAAAAGAAAAAATTAAAAATAGAAGCATATTAAAAATATTCAACACTCCTGGAATAGGCATGTTTGATCATAAAGCCATTGTATCAATATACAAGTAAGAAGTGCCCTTAGGAAGATTGGTAATATGTATAAAGAAAAAAAGCGTCGGAATCAGGCCTCAGCGGCTGTTCTTTGGGATGAATCACATTTATGGGGATTGATGGCGGTTCATGCACTATCAGATGCTGAACTGCCTTTCGATATAATTAATGTCGATGACCTGAAAAACGGCTCTCTTGATAAGTACTGTCTTCTGTTTGTTCCGGGCGGATGGGCTACTCATAAGTCTGTGCGCTTAGGCAAAGAAGGAGCAGCGGCAATAAGAGAGTTTGTTGTCAAAGGAGGCGTTTACTTCGGAGTTTGCGGTGGGGCAGGTCTTGCCCTTGAGGTTAAGGGAGGTCTTGGCTTATTGCCTGTAACTCGAACGCCGACATCCAGCAGGGTTCCCAGCTTTGCTGGAACTATAGAGGTGAACCTCAACTCGACAGGTCACGGTTTATGGCGTGGCTTTTCAATGTTTCGGCAGCCGGTCTCTTTCCAGGCATGGTGGCCATCTCAGTTTTCAGCGCTGCCGAACTCTGCTGATGTTAAAGTTATTGCACTATATGGAGATCCGGGGCCGGATGCCTATAGTTCTGATATACCTGTTGCGGATCTAAATGAAAAAGCCGTGCTTTGGAAAAAACTTGAAGAGAGCTATGGCATACTGCTTGATCCTAAACGCATAAACGGGGAACCTGCAGTTATTTGCGGAAAACTGGGGAATGGACAGGTGATATTGTCACTTCTGCACTTTGATACACCTTATGATGATAATGGCGCTACGGTTTTGAAGAACCTTTGGGCTTTGGCCGGAGTTGAGGAAGGCGGAAAGTCCTCCGGAGAATTACGAACCTTGGACAGCGCAGGAGCGGACCTGCATATTTACCGTTATGCATCTCATCTTATAGATATAGGAACAAGAAATTTCCTCTGGCGTTGGAGAAATCCATACCTGATTCAATGGCGGCGTGGAGTTCGTGGACTTGAATTTTGCACCTTATATGTCTTGACAAGGGAAATATCCAGGCTGCTTAGTCGCAACAGTAAGCTTGCACAGAGTCTAAGTCCCGAAATTGAAGAGGCTACTGCCATGATGAAGAGTTTCACGAATGACGCTGCTGAACTGCTGCTTATGGAGAGAATAGAGCTTCAGACCGGACGGATTACATTTAAAGACTGCTCGAACCCGGAAGTGGCTGCCTTGCGTGAGAATCTTTTCTCGAAATCAAAAAGCCATGGAGGCAGGTTCAAGGAACTTTTAGATGTTCTGGACAATATCCTGTTTTTAATGTACAAACAATTATGATGAGTGTCGGATATATATACGATAAGCTGTTTTTGGAGCATAAAACACCTGCGGGACACCCTGAGAGCAAGGAAAGGCTTATTGCTATCAACAGGCGGTTAAAAGAAACAGGCGTATGGGATAGGCTCGTACACATTGTTCCACGCAAAGCCGCAAGAGACGATCTTATCGCAGTACACAGCAGCGGTTACGTGGACGGCATTTTAAGAAAAACCATGCCAGGTTTCCTTGACGGCGGTGATACATATTTTTCAGAGGGTACACTCGATGCTTCACTCTTGGCGGCTGGATCGCTTCTGAGCGCTCTGGACAGCATTGCCGATAACAAAATCAGTAGATGCTTTTGTGCGGTAAGACCGCCGGGGCATCATGCAGAGAAGAACCGTTCAATGGGGTTTTGTGTTTTTAACAACGTGGCTGTCGGGGCAAGGTATGCCCAGAAAAAGGGTTTTGAGCGTGTATTTATAATCGATTTTGACGTTCATCATGGAAACGGTACTGAACATATTTTTGAGGAAGATCCAACAGTTTTCTATTTCAGCACACATCAGTATCCACATTATCCTGGAACAGGATCTGAACAATCTACCGGCATTGGTGCGGGAAAAGGTTTTAACAGAAACATTCAGATGGCTGCAGGAAGTGGAGATGAAGAATACCTTTATGTCTATGGCAAGGTGCTGCCGGAACTCATTCGTAAGTTCAAGCCTTCAATTTTATTAATTTCGGCAGGATACGATATACACATACAAGATCCGCTCTCGCAAATCAGGGTTACGACAGCAGCAATCGGCAGTATGGTCGAAGGGCTGCTGGGTGCTGTTTCAGGTCTGCCTTCTATATTCTGTCTTGAGGGAGGATACAATCTGGATGGGCTTTCCGGTGCGGTTGTGCAAACAATAGAAAAGATGTTGGTAACATAATGGTTTAATTAATCTCTACTGTTTCAGGTTATGAAAATCCAAATACCCCAGTTTTTTCATCATATTACCGGCTATGGCGTAAAATGCCTGCAGCTCATCTTCGGACCATTCTTCTTTAGGAGGGAAGTTCTGTACCGGGTTTGAGTTTACCTCTGCATTTACTGCTTTTTTGTCCTTTATAGGATGTCCGGCAAACTCTTCAAGCCTGCAAAGAAGCATTTCATCCAGATCCTCCAAACGAACCAACATCCAATTATTGCGCGGAATATGTTCAAGCAGGCCAAGAGCTATCTCGTTTCTGTTGGTCCATATCCAGGCTGTGCGTTCTATCGGGCTCATATTTTTCCACCGGCTATAGTACGGCGAGCTCTTTCGAGGGATAGTATCAAACGATGATCTAGTGTGCCAGCCGCGCGTGATAGCGGAACGTACAAAATCGCGGCCGTCGCGCACGCCTAGTATAAACCGGGCATTCGGGTAGAGTGCCCATAAAGCATCCAGCAGGTAAGTGTATAGGTTTGAAGAATCAATAAATGTTGCCGTATCAATGCCCTGGTGTAGATCCAAAACCGCTTGAAGCCTTTTATCAAAAGAAGAAAATGGATCATTGTTACGACAGTATTTATCAAGAAGATAGGTTGCTCGAAACTCGTGAAAACCGCCAAAAAGCCGCGCAAACATGCCACTTCCTGAACGTCCTGTTCCGGTGATGATTAACATTTTTAACTACAAGTAGTTAGCCTGCGAAACTCGGTAGCTGCCAACGTTTGAACTGCCTAACTATTTAAGCAGTTTCAGAATGTCTTCAGCCTTTTTGTATCCAGGCAGTACACGTCCGTCAGGCAGAATCATTGTGGGAGTTGAATTTATCTTCAGTTTGTAGGCCAGCTCCATGTTGCGCTCAAGAACATCGGTTTTACATGATGGTTTAGGAAGCTTTTTCCCTTTGAAACTGTCTTCGAGCAGCTTGAGTGATTTTTCGCACACAATGGCCTTGGCCTTGTTATAAGCGTTTGGATGTATTTTAAGCGGAAACATCTTTACGAAAAAAGAGATTGACGGGTCTTTCTGAATAACTTTTTTAATTTCCTTATGCAGCTTTATGCAGTAGGGGCACTCTGGATCGTCGAAGACTATCACCCGGGTCTTGGCGTTTGGATTGCCGACAACGACAGCGTCCTCAAGCGGGATCAAAGACAGGTCCACGGTGTTTAATTCCTGCAGGCGTTGACGGGTAAGGTTCTCGCGTGTGGCTATTTTGATTACTTGGCCGTTGATAAGAAACTGCTTAGAAAAATCCAGGTACAGGGGAAATCTTTTACCCTTGTTCTCCACATCCACTTCCCAGAGTCCTCCGACTTCTGAGAACGTTACGCTATTTACTCTTTCCACCATGCCTTTTAAGAGTCCTCTGGCTTCTTTTATCGTCATACTGTGGCAATCCTTGCATTCACCGCCGCCGCAGCCGTCAGCCTGCATGGCCGGCGCTCTGCCTACTATTAAAAGCAGGAGCATCACAACTGAGGATATTGAAAAAATGATTTTTCTTAGCATTGATTCACTCCGTTTTCGGGCTCCAATTATGTCCATATAAATTATTATTTCCAGTATTGATAAGCTTTTTTCAGCATAACAACGCCTTAGTTTAACACGTATACAATGCGTTCATCCGTTTAAAAAGTCAACTATGGTACCCCGTAAATTGTTAAAAATTGAAATATTTTATCTATGCACTTACAAGGCGTTTCCAAACGATCCCAGTCCCTTAAGGCTGATTCCGGCCATTATCTTGCTTTCTTCCGGGCGTTCTATAAAGTTTAGGCTTATTCCCCAGCATTGTTTTGTGTAAGCTCCACGGAACTGGAATTCCCGCAGTCCGCCACCTCTGGCGTCATACCAGAGTTTTCCAAGGAGGTCCAGGGCCTGCCATGGCCGGTAGGCTGTTTCCAGAAGGTAGGTGTCCGCTCTGTTCCTGACATAACGGTAGCCTACAGCCAAATGACCGGAAGCCGACCATTTGAACCTTAAATCCGTATTGGCTGAATCGAGACTCGTATCGTAAATATTATAAGAAGATGAAGCGCTGAACCTGAGCGGCCCGTTGATTACCAGATCAGAAGCCAGGTTGGTCCAGGGAGTTTTGTCGTCCAGGAAGTCATAGCCTTCAGAAAAATTTATTCTGAAGACTTCACCTCCGTTTCGATAAAGTCTGTTTATCAAGCGTAGTGACGTAAGGTTTTTTTCATCTGCCACGTCTATAAAGTCGAAACTGGGAAGATTCCTGCCTCCTCCTGCTGTTACATAGCTGTGTGTAAGTTCCGGTTCTATGTAATGTCCTGTTATACCGTAAGACCTGTAAAGCTTGCTTGCGAATTTTGCCTTAAAAGTGAGCGTATCTTTATCGATACTTTGCTTCTGGTCCGGAGAAAGACGGTAGATGGCCTTTCTGTAGCGGACAAAAGAGTTAAGGGTAACATATGGAAGTTTAATGGCTCCGACAAGGGTTGGAGTCATATGTAAGCGCTGCCCTTCGGGCCCATCACTTCTTGTGAACTGATCGAGGGAGCCGTCTATCGATAGGTATAAAGGGAGATCCGATAGGCTGGAAAACAGTCGTCCTCCCACCTCTGAGGTGGTTGCAATGTTCATGGCTTTGGGCTCAAGATTTTGCAGAATACGGCCGGTCGCGAATAAGCGAAGCATATTTTTACGCCAGCTGATGTGTCCTGTATCTTCCAGGTATCTTTGTATTTTTTCTTCCTGGCTCGGTATGAACTCGCGGTAGAAATCCTTGCCGGAAACAGTATTTATACGTAAAAATCCCTTTAGATTTTCTCCAAATTCCTGGTCATGGCCGAGCTTGAATTCCAGAAACTCCTGCCCTGTCTGTTGATCGTTAATGTGATATAGCCAGGCATCTCCTTTTGAGTTTTCCTCAAGGTAACGGTATTCAAGACCTTTGCCTAATCCTCTTTTTGAGAAGATATCAGCCTGCAAAGTTGCATCCCGGTTCTCGCTTATCATCCAGTAGTACTTCAGTTTGAGCACCGCACCCAGGTTGCTGCTGTATCCAAAATCAGGAAACAGAAAACCGCTTTGTTTTTCGACAAGGGCGGGTGCCCAAAAATAAGGACTGTAAAACATTGGAACCGGCCCGACCTTAAAGCGAACGTTTGTTCCGCTTATGCTTTGGCCCAAACGAAAATCGGCACTCGAGACACGAAGGCTCCAGGCCGGCCTGTCGCCGTCACAGGTTGTAATACTGCATCCCATCAGGTGGTAATCGCTTTTGCTCAGCCTTTGTAGCTTTGAACCGGTAATACGTAAGTTTTCCTTGATGTAAAAGAGCTCTACATCACCTGAGGCCGAACCGAGTTTTGTTTCCAGGTTTACCTGAATAGTGTCGGCCCGAAGAACAGCATCATTGTCACTATAGACGGCCTTACCTTCGGCCTGTACTCTTCCGGATTTTTTATTGTAGCGAATAATATCCGCTTCAAGCATCATGCCTGGCTGCTCAAGCCTGGCTTTTCCGGTGGCTACGAATTCACCCAGAGCCTTTCCATACTCCAGTTGGTCGGCAGTCAGTGTTGGACTGCTGTTGCCAGTATTTGTTGCAGATGCGGAAGATATTGACGAGAGAAAAACAAAAATAAAAAAAAGTGCAGCCTGAACCATTAATTCTGAACCCTGGGCTTCAAAATCTCCTTGGCTTCACCGGTTGTAAAAAACGAGCCGGCTATAACCAATACATCGTCGTCTGATCTGCATAACCGCTTGGCTTTTGATATAGCATTCCGCAAGTCAGGAGCCTCTTCGGTCCTATCCATGCAATATTGTCGTGCAATAGACATTAGGTCGGCCGGAGAGGCTGCCCGCTCGTATGACGGGGCGGTAACAATTACATGGCTCGCAATACCGGCAAGTGGAGCTATTACAGCATCTTTCTGCTTGTCTTTCATTATTCCGAGGATAACAATGATCCGCCTGCCGGTAAAACGCTCTCTAACTGCCGCGGCCAGAGCCTCTGCGGCAGCGCCGTTGTGAGCGCTGTCCAGAATAATTAACGGTGGACCGTCTATTTCTTCCATTCTTCCAGGCCAGTTTTTAAGAATCAGCCCTTTCTTTACAGCCTCATAATCAAGGCATATGCCTTCCACACTTTCCGCCTGTTCGCAGGCGGCAAGCGCAACACCGATATTATCTGCCTGGTGGCGTCCAACGAGGTTCGATAGAAGGCCGTAAAAACGATGTTTTACGCCAATAAAATCAAGCTTCAGCCCTTCACTGACCGGTTCTACACTCTCCACGCTGAAATCCTCGCCGAGCATAAAAAGCGGAGCATTTTGCTCCTTTGCCCTTGAGCTTATTACCTCCTTGGCAATTCCTTTTGCGGCAGTAACCACCGGAGTTCCAGGCTTTATTATTCCGGCTTTCTCGAATGCGATTTCTTCCATGCTATCGCCCAGGAAGGATTCGTGGTCACGGCTTACATTGGTGATCACCGATACCTCAGGCGATATGACATTTGTTGAATCCAGCCTTCCTCCAAGCCCGACCTCGATAACAGCCCACTCCACAGCCTGTTCCCGGAAGTATTCGAAGGCCATGGCCGTGTTGATTTCAAAAAAAGTCGGCGAAATTCCTGCTGTTTCCGCAATGTTTTTAAACCGGCCTGCAAGACGGATTACATCGCCTTCAGATATCATTTTATTGTTAACCCTTATGCGTTCAGTGAAATCAACCAGATGCGGGGATGTAAAAAGGCCGACTTTATGGCCGGCGGATTGGAGCACGGATGCGATCAATGCGCAGACAGAGCCTTTGCCGTTAGTGCCGCCAACGTGAATGCTGCGAAAGCTCTGTTGCGGGCTGCCGGCTGCAGAAAGAAGCGAGGAAATATTATCCAGCCCCAGCTTTATCCCTACTCCTTGAAGGCCGTAGAGATAGCTGACCGTCTGGTCGTATGTCATTTCAGAAGATAAAGAAGATCTGCTATGGTGGTTTTGAGTTCTTTTCGTTCCACGACCATGTCGATCATGCCGTGCTCCAGCAGAAATTCGGCCTGCTGGAATTTCTCCGGCAGGCGTTGATTTATGGTTTGTTCTATAACGCGGGGGCCGGCAAACCCGATAAGGCTTCTGGGTTCGGCTATTATTATGTCACCAAGCATGGCAAAACTTGCTGTGACACCGCCAAAAGTAGGGTCGGTCAGTACCGAGATATATGGAAGGCGTTTTTTACCGAACCGTGCCAGGGCCGCCGATGTTCTGGCCATCTGCATAAGAGAAATAATTCCTTCCTGCATGCGTGCGCCGCCGGAAGACGATACGATAATAAGCGGCAGCTCTTTTTCCATAGCGGTCTCTGCGGTGCGCACTATTTTCTCGCCGACTACCGACCCCATACTGCCTCCCATAAAGCCGAAGTCCAGAATTGCACCCATTACCGGAACACCGGCTATCACTCCGCTGCCCGATATCATGGCATCCGTAAGGCCGGTCTTAGACTGCTGTTGTTTAACTCGTGTACTGTAGGCGATAGTATCCTTGAATTCTAGAGGATCACGGGGAGCCAGTTGCGAGTTCGTCTCCTCAAAGCTGTCGTACAAAAGCGCAATTCGCTCACGTGCCGAGATGCGGAAATGGTAGTTGCACTTGGGGCAGACCATTAGGCACCGCTCCACCTCTTGCCGGTATATGATTTCTCGGCAGGCGTTGCACTTAATCCAGGTTCCCTCGGGAATCTTGACCTTTCTTTCCGGTATTTTTTCTTTTTTAAACCAAGCCATTTTAAAGAAGTGTGAAGAAAATCTTAGTCCCGGTCCTTTCGCATTTTTTGGCTCTTAGTCTTTTTTTCTTAAATCTCATAAACTTCATCCTCTTTTATAATTGTGAGACCGGACATTTTCATGGCTAAAAGCTCGTCAATAACTTCATCCTGGTACTGGGGTTTGATATGGCTGATAAAAAGACGCTCTGGCGGCATTGGCATCTTTGCCAGTTCTAGCATGAGCAGGGAGGGTGTAAGGTGCCCTGTTTTAAAGGCCATATCATTCATTCTGCTTGGAAAAGAGACTTCGACTATTGCTGTATGTATCTGTGAAGCCGCGTTCCAGATGCTCTCTGTAGGACCGGTATCACCGCTGTAAAGCAGAACCCTGCCGTCTTCTTCCAGCAGAAACCCCGCCGCAGGAATCGAGTGTTCGACCGGAACAGCCTTTATGCGTACTTTATCAATATCCATCCAGGTGTTTTCCTCTATCTCGACATAAGCCATTACCGGGGTCTCTGTGTTGTGGTTGTGTATTTTGGTGAAATCCGGCCAGACTTTGTCGTTAAGCAGATGAAGTCTGATGGTTTCCAGCACAGCTTTCAGGCCGTATACTTTTATACTGCTTGGCGACCGGCTGAGCATTAGATTATCCACAAGCGCCGGAACCGAGTTGACATGGTCCAGGTGGGCGTGCGTAATAAAAATATGTTTCAACTGTTGCTGGGCGTTTTCATCCAGAACAGATGCCGCTGTTCCGGCATCAAGGAGCATATTGTCGTTAATGAGAAAGGCTGTCTGCCTGTGTCCCGGCATTTCGGCGCCGGAGCAGCCTAGCACTCTAAGTTTCATCGGTTTTTTTCTTTACCCCTCAACGCATTTTTCAGAGGTTTTTTGATATTTTTTTTCAGGGGTTTTTTAAGGGAGGCCACAAAGGGGCGGATATCTTTACCCTCTTCGATACGCTTTACGATAGCGCTGCCCACTATCACGCCGTCTGATACGGCGGCAATGTCGGCTGCCTCTTCAGGTGTGGAAACTCCAAAACCTACAGCCACAGGCATACCGGAAATCTTCGAGATCTCTTTTATACGCTTTTTAATTCCGCGTGCAAGCATCAGCTTTGCACCTGTAATGCCTGTTATGGAAACATAGTATAGAAAACCTGTGCAGGAGCGTGAAACAATCTCAACACGCTCTGGAGTGCTGGTGGGGGCCAGAAGGAAAACTGTATCAAGCCCGTTGCCGCGGCAAAGATGAATAAGATACTCGCCTTCATCCGGGATAAGATCCGGAATGATAATGCCGTCAACACCTGCAGAAACAGCGTCATTTATAAACTGCTGCTCGCCGTAGTGCAGAACTGGGTTGTAATAGGTCATAAGAATGATAGGAATCGATGTTTTTTTGCGGAGTTTCTGCACAAGGCTGATGATCTTTCTTAAGTTTGCTCCCTTGCCTATCGCTCTGCCGGCGGCGCGCTGTATGGTCGGGCCGTCAGCCACAGGGTCACTGAAAGGCACACCCAACTCCACAATATCTGCTCCTGCCTCTTCCAGGTCGAGCACCAGCCGGCTTGTGGCGCTAAGTGACGGATCTCCCGCCATGATGTAAGCAATAAGGGCCTTTTCACCCTTTTCTTTAAGCTCTTTGAACCTGGTCTCAATCCTGCCCATAACTTTCACAATTCACAATCCTTTTTTCACAATTCGCTATTCTTAAAAATTTCCGCTACTTGTTGCACGTCCTTGTCGCCGCGGCCGGAGAGGTTTACTATGACTACCTGTTTCTTTTTCATTGCGGGTGCGAGTTTTATCACCTCGGCCACTGCGTGCGACGATTCGAGGGCAGGAATAATTCCCTCGATACTGCTTAAGGTTTTGAATGCTTCGAGGGCTTCATCGTCCAGGGCATACGTGTATTCCACTCGTTTGTTATCTCTTAACCAGGCATGTTCCGGCCCGATCGAAGCATAGTCCAGGCCTGCTGAAACAGAGTGGGTATTAAGAACGTTTCCATCTTCGTTTTGAAGTAAATAGCTCTTTGCTCCCTGCAGCACTCCAAGAGAGCCACCGGCAAATCTTGCAGCATGCTGTCCGCTTTTTATTCCTGTACCTCCGGCTTCCACACCTATCATCCGGACGGATTCATCCTTTAAAAACGGATAGAACAGTCCAATCGAATTGCTTCCTCCGCCCACACAGGCGATAAGGCAGTCAGGCAGCCGACCTTCCTGTTTTAATATCTGGCGTTTTGCTTCACGGCCTATTACAGACTGAAAATTACGTACCATGACAGGGTAGGGGTGAGGTCCGAAGGCTGTTCCAAGAACGTAATGTGTATCACCTACGTTGGTTGTCCAGTCGCGGAGGGCCTCGTTGATGGCGTCTTTGAGTGTGCGGCTTCCAATATCAACAGGCACCACCTTTGCGCCAAGAAGTTTCATGCGAAAAACGTTAAGTTCCTGACGCCGGATATCTTCTGTGCCCATGTATATATCGCAGGCCAGGCCCATCATGGCGGCCCCGGTGGCTGTGGCTACACCGTGCTGTCCGGCCCCTGTTTCTGCGATCAGCCGTTTCTTGCCCATACGCTTTGCCATTACGGCCTGGGTCAGCGCATTGTTTATCTTGTGCGCCCCGGTATGGCAGAGGTCTTCGCGCTTAAAATAGATCTTTGCGCCGCCCAGCGTTTCAGAAAGGCGCGACGCAAAGTAAAGAGGCGTGGGTCTGCCCACGTACTGGCTCATAAGCCGGTTCATTTCCGCTTTAAATTTTGGGTCTTTTCTCAAGCGGCTATAAGACTTCTCCAGCTCAAGAAGCGCCGGCATAAGTGTCTCTGGCACATATCTTCCCCCGTATGGGCCGAAGTGTCCTTTTTTGTCAGGCATTTTTTTCATGATTTTTTCATATTTTTTATAAAAAGATTCTACAGCCTTTTTGCATTTTTTATAAATGCCTTGATCTTAGCCGTGTCTTTTCTTCGTTTGTCTCCTGATATTTCTACTGACGAACTAACATCAACCGCATAAGGCCTAACTGCTGCAACAGCAGCCGCGATGTTCTGCGGCGTAAGCCCGCCGGAAAGTACAACCGTTTCTGTTTTTGCCGTCTCTTTGGCTATATCCCAGTTGAAAGGCCTGCCGGTGCCTCCATATTCTCCGGGCACATAAGCGTCAAGCAGAACCGCTGAAACAGCATAGTCTTCGAGATTCCTAAGGCTGTCGCGGTTTCGAACCCTGAAGGCCTTAACCACCCTGCGCCGGATATGTTTGCAATACTCCGGAGATTCATCTCCGTGAAGCTGTACCAGGTCGAGACCGCATCTGTCGGCAGTATCATTTACGGCATCAGGTGGTTTATTTACAAACACCCCGACTGTTGCAACGTAAGGAGGAAGTCCGCGGATTATTCGGGCAGCCTCTTCTACCGAAACATTGCGCGGGCTGTCAGGGTGAAACACAAAACCCAGCGCATCAGCCCCAAGTTCAATGGCAGCAAGCGCATCCTCCAGAACGGTTATTCCGCAAACCTTTATCTTAGGGCTTCCTGAAACCATAAATAAGTTCATCTATTTTAGCACCAGCGTCTTCGGATTTCATAATCGCTGTGCCTACCAGCATGGCTGCCACACGTGTCGGCAGAAAACGCTCGACATCTGCACGTGTATTTATTCCGCTTTCTGTAACCACCACGCGGTCTTCAGGAATATCCGGCAGCATTGCCAAAGTTGTCTCGATATCCACCTTCAGAGTATCCAGATTTCTGTTATTAATCCCTATAAGTGGTGCCCCGATGTAGAGTACATTGTCAAGCTCTTGAAGATTATGAACTTCTACCAGTGAGTCAAGCCCAAGTTCTGATGCAAGCCCGTAGAGATCTTCGATCTGATTTCTTTCAAGAGCTGAGGCGATCAGAAGGACGGCATCTGCCTGGTGGGCGCGTGCCTCGTAAATCTGATAGGGATCAAAAATAAAATCCTTTCTGAGAATCGGAATCTTTTTTATACAATTGCGTACGGTGTCCAGATATTCAATTGCCCCCTGAAAAAAAACTTCTTCAGTAAGAACAGATATACAGGCTGCGCCGTGAGCCTCGTAGATACGGGCAAAACGTTCCGTTTCGAAGTCAGGCCTTATCAGCCCCTTGGAAGGTGATGCCTTTTTTAACTCGGCAATCAGGGCCAGGGTATCCGGAGTTCTTACAAGCGCATGTATAAATGATAAAGGCTCTGGAAGTTCCGCTATTTTGGATTTCAGATCATCAAGAGACGTGCGGCTTTTGGCCTTGTTCAGCGAATCTCGTTTTTTGGCCAGAATTTTTTGCAGAATCAGCGGCGATTCATTCATTTGTCACTTTACGTATTTCATTCAACTTTCTAAGCGCAGCCCCTGAGTCTATTGCCGTTTCAGCCATAACAAGGCCCTTGGTTATTGAGGGAGCAGCACCGGAAACATATATTGCTGCCGCTGCGTTAAGAAGAACAATATCCCGTTTAGGTCCGGTCTCGCCTGTAAGCACCGAGATTGTTATATTGGCGTTTTCCTCCGAGTCCCCTCCAACAAGATCATCTCTTTTTGCCAAAGGGATGCCGTAATCCACGGGATTTAATGTGTAGTTTGTCAGGCTGCCGTTTTTCCACTCGGATACAACAGTTTTACCGGTAACGGTTATTTCATCAAGTCCGTCTTCGCCGTGCACCACCATCGCATGCCGTGCGCCAAGGTTGCCTACTGCGTTGGCAAGAGGTTCGGTAAGCCTTGAGGAAAAGACTCCGAGCACCTGCATTCTTGTCCCTGCAGGGTTGGTGAGCGGACCAAGTACATTAAAAATGGTACGTATGCCGATCTCGCGGCGGGGACCAATAGCGTATTTCATGGCCGGATGAAACAGGGGTGCAAACAAGAAACCGAAGCCTGTTTTTGAAAGACAGTCTTCCACCTTTTTAGGTAAAAGATCAATTTTAATCCCTAGAGCCTCAAGCACATCAGCGCTTCCGGATTTGCTGGATACCGAACGGTTTCCGTGCTTGGCCACCGGCACTCCGGCCGCCGCCACCACAAATGCCGTGGTTGTGGAGATATTAAAAGTTTGAGAAAGGTCGCCGCCTGTGCCGCAGGTATCCACTGTGCCTTCCGGGGCTTTTATGGTAACAGCCTTCTCCCGCATAACCCTTGCGGCTCCTGCGATTTCTTCAACAGTCTCCCCTTTCATCCTGAGTGCTGTAAGCAACGCTCCCACCTGAGCGTCGGAAAGGCTGCCTTCCATCAGTTCTTCCATTGCGGCGACCATTTCCGACTCGGAAAGATCGATGTTCTGCGTGAGCATTGAAATAGCTTCTTTTACCATAAAAAACTCCTTCTCTCAGTACGTTCTTTTTCCCTTCATGCTTAGAAAATTTCTCAGAAGATTCTTTCCTTCGGCTGTAAGAATGGACTCGGGATGAAACTGCACACCTTCGACAATATATTCCTTATGACGTATGCCCATTATTTCACCTTCTTCAGTCCAGGCCGAAACTTCGAAACACTCAGGCAAGCTCTCCTTCTGCACGACCAGAGAGTGATACCTGGTTGCTTCGAAGGGATTCGGCAGTTTTTCAAAGATGGTCTTTCCATCATGAAGTACCATGGATGTTTTCCCATGCATAAGTTTTTCCGCTCTGACAACAACCCCTCCCATAGCCGCCCCTATGGACTGGTGACCGAGGCAGACGCCTAGAATCGGCAGCCGGCCGGCAAAATGCCGCACAATATCAACCGAGATTCCAGCTTCCTTAGGAGTGCACGGACCAGGGGATATAACGATATATTCAGGTCGGAGTTTCTCTACTTCTCTAACCGATATCATATTATTGCGGAAAACCCGCACATCCTCCCCAAGTTCCCCAATGTACTGCACCAGGTTGTAGGTGAATGAATCGTAATTGTCTATTATTAAAAGCATGCTTTAGCCTTAACTGATCTGTAACTCAAGCACAAAATTATACACTAAGAATCTAATTTCATGGGGACGTTGTTGCTTAACTTAACTTACTTGCTTGCACTTTCGGCTCATTATCTTTGATATTTATGATGTTGAAAACCCCCACGTTTCTGGCGACTTCTGCAAGGGGCAAGCCATATTTTCCTACAAGCTTATTTGCTATATCGGCCCGAGCCTCTGCAATGACTGCACGGCGGCCACCTGAATTAAGTTCCTTTTTATCAATTCCACTGCCTTGGCATTCTTTCTTTATGGTCTCCTTTATCCTCAACTGTCGCTCCTTAGCCGACAGCATAGGTCTATCGTATGCTTCGGAGTCACTTAGTATCCCATGCACAAAGTCGCCGCTTCCAAGTATTCGCTCAAGCTCTGAAAGGATTTTTACCAGCCCGGTCAGCAATGGATTTAAATGAATGTACCGGACAAGCTCAGTAAAGTAGCTGTCCTCATCGCAATTAAATATAATTCTATCAGAACAAGTTGAATTAGACAACAGCGTCCCCTAAGGTTTCATGTCAACTGACAACAGCTAAAATTAACAAACCTGTCTGTGCGTTACACACAGACAGGCCATCATGAAATAAGGGAACTTAATAAGGCGTTTCCATCCCGAACAGCTGTAAAGCTAAGTTACTAAAGTTCCGACCAGTACTGGATTCCAGAATCCCAATTGTACGCGCCATCACCATTAGTATCGGCCTCCACTTTGTAGGTGGTTGAAGAAAGTGCAGTCAACCTCGCCTTTGTACTGCCTCCTGCTATACCTGTTGCACCTGTAACAATTAAAACACCACTAGATGGATTTTCATCACCGCTATAAATGTGCAAATGCTCACTAGTGGAGAGAACGGCAAGGCCATAATCAGGATCATAGAAATCTCCGGACACCTCAATATCTACATCATATAAATATGAATAGTATCCCGAAGAGACGGTTGTGATGCTCAGCTCGTAATTACTGACCCAATATACTTTCCCCTCAATGTTATCACGCACATACATATTTATAGTCAGTGTCATAATATAGAAATCGTCGAAATTAAAGGAAATACTACCATTCACAGTAAAAGAGTCACCATCCGAAACCACGGTGAGTGTGGTAAAAGATATAGTAAACTCGCTAGGTTCACCTGGGCCACCATCAATAGTACCTGATATATTTATACTACCTGACAAGGTAGTGCCATCTTCGCAGTAGTCATTAAATATGATAGTACCATTTACTTCTCCGCTCACATCATCTACACGGGAATTAACAGACATATTTCCACCACAGTTGCCGGGTTCGGAATAGTTTTCAGTTTCAACAGCACTAATAGCGACATCATTTGATACAGAAGAGAAATCAATTTGACTGATAACTTTTACCAACGCCTCAGACAGTACCAAGTTGCGAGAGTGAGTTATAGGGGCACCCTGACTGTCCTGAACAAGTGCAAAGCCTCCAAAATCCATTCCTTCTGGAGAGTTGCCATTCTGGTAAGCTCCGGTGGCTATATCTTCAGCATTATCCCCGGTTATGGTGGCAGGAGTTGTAACTCCATTGTATGAAATACCTGAGTTCACATTAAAACCATCACCTCCACTGCCACATGCAACAATCAAAAGGGACACGCTGCCAACTAAGAATCCTTTTAAAAAATTCATATTATTTATCCTCCTTTTCGGGACTTTTTAAAGAGAAATAGGCTGTTTAGTTCCTAATCATTTACATCAAGTCAAGTTACTTAGAATTTATACTTTAGCCCGGCATTAACGACCAAGCCCCCCATTTTACCTGATCCCCCACTACTACCAAAATCAGGTTCTACTGAAATCCACTTTGCCTCTCCACCAATTGCAATGCTCTTTGAGAGATTATAATCAGCCCCGCCCACAATATGGAAACCAAATGCATTTGTGTCGTAGGACTCGGAGCTTCCTGCTAGTTCAGTCTCAAGTGTAGACAGATAAAGGCCAAGACCTGCACCGCCATAAAGTTCAAACTTGCCATCTGCTAGAGGTAAAACACCTTTTGCTGTAGCAGTGATAGGAATGGCAGAAGCTGTTGCTGTTGCTTTTCCGGAAATCTGGTCCTGTTCATAACCTGAACTGTATTTTCCGATTCCACCCTCAACCGCAAAGTTCGGCATTATTTTATACCCGTAGGCAACCTCAACATTGTAGCCTGTATCAAAATCCTTTAATCCGTTATCATCGCTATTCGGGCTAAAAGCACCAGCCCTGAGGGCAACATAACTGTTTTTAAGGAACGTCGGCATCTCAGCAAATACCGGCACCGTAGCAAATACAATCACAAACATTACAACAGCTAGTAAAACTTTTTTCATATTTATTCTCCTTATACCCGCCACTATGAACTAAAAGAGCAGTAGGGAGGAAGCCTCCCTACTGCTCTAATAAATCAAAGGGGATTTAGAACTTATATTTAACCCCGGCATTGAATATTATGCCGCCCATTTTAACTGATCCACCACCAAAATCAGGCTCTACAGAAAACCACTTTGCCTCTCCACCAACGGCAATAGTCTCTGAAATATTGAAATCAGCACCTCCCACAACATGAAAACCAAATGCATTTGCGGAGTCGGAGCCGGAGGTGGAGGTGGAAAGTTCTGGATATCCTTCAAATTCAGTTTTTGATTCATATTCACTGGAAGCTAAATAGTAGCCAAGGCCTGCTCCTCCATAAAGTTCAAACTTGCCATCTGCTATAGGCAAAATACCTTTTGCTGTGGCAGTAATCGGAATAACAGAAGCAGTAACAGAAAAGGAATCTGAATAATCCACTCCATAAGATGTTCCTGATACCGATTCCTCCCTCTTAGTACTATACCTGCCTATTCCACCCTCGACCGCAAAATTC
The DNA here is from genome assembly GCA_027021335.1 of Nitrospirota bacterium. Lineage (GTDB taxonomy): Bacteria > Nitrospirota > Thermodesulfovibrionia > SZUA-242 > SZUA-242 > JALUUO01. The sequence continues at coordinate 173 of JALUUO010000119.1, read as the reverse complement.
GGCATTATTTTATACCCGTAGGCAATCTCAATATTATAGCCTGTATCAAAATCCTTTAATCCGTTATCATCGCTATTCGGGCTAAAAGCACCAGCCCGGAGGGAGACATAACTGTTTTCAGCAAACACCGGCACCGCAGCAAACACCATGGCAAACATTACAACCGCTAACAA
>JALUUO010000118.1 GCA_027021335.1 Nitrospirota bacterium | reverse complement strand
CGGTCACAGGCAAGAAAACGGTTTGACAGGAGCCCCGCTGCCTTCATATAATAAAACCCAGTTTGCCCCGGTTTATTGGGATGGCGAATGATGGAGCTGAAACGCTATGACCGCACCACGGGAGCAACGTGCGACCGCTTCCGACCTGCCTGCCGCAGGCAGGGAACGACGTTACGGCCTGGAGTAAATGGAGACCATGATGGAAGACCGCTGGCTGTCAGTAGACGAGATCGCGACCTACCTCGGGATCAAGCGGGATACGGTCTATAAGTGGATCGCCGACAAGCGAATGCCCGCACACAAGGTCGGCCGCCTTTGGAAGTTCCGAAAGGAAGAGGTCGATGAGTGGGTCAGGCAGGATAAGGCCGCAGATAAACAAAGGGAGAGCACCGAGGAATGACTACTCCCTACCACGCACGCTATTATGCATACGAGCTAACTCGCCAAGGCGGTGATGGCATCGAGCGTTTGTCCCGCTCTCTCTTTGATGCCTGCGTTGATTTGAATCCGCATCAGATCGAAGCCGCTCTGTTCGCCCTACGCTCCCCCATTTCCAAGGGTGTACTTTTAGCTGACGAGGTTGGTCTCGGAAAGACTATCGAAGCTGGCTTAAGCATCTGCCAGAGTTGGGCCGAGCGCCGGAGGAGAATTCTCGTCATTTGCCCCGCATCGATTCGAAAGCAATGGGCGCTCGAGATGGAAGAGAAGTTCCATCTGCCGACGCTCGTCTTAGATGCGAAGACGTATCGTCAAGTTCAAAGGGATGGTCATCCGAACCCGTTCATCTCTGATAGTGTTGTTATCTGCTCAATGCATTTCGCCAGCAGTCGGGCGGCCGAGATCAAGGCAATCCCTTGGGACTTGGTGGTTATCGATGAGGCGCACAAACTACGCAACGCCTACCGCCAAAGCAACCGGATGGGACAAAACATTCGGTGGGCATTGGAGGATCGCAAGAAGATTCTCCTTACGGCCACCCCGCTCCAGAATTCACTGCTAGAGCTATACGGCCTCTCCACCATTATTGATGAGCGCATATTCGGCAACCTGCCCTCTTTCCGTACACAGTATGTTAATGCCGGGGGCAATATCGGGGAACTGCGTGACCGCTTGAAAGTTTTCTGTACGCGCACGCTTCGGCGACAGGTTGTCGAATACATTCAATACACGGAGCGCAGGCTAATAACTCGACCGTTCCAACCTTCTGAGCAGGAGCACAAGCTATACGAATCTGTATCGGAATTCCTCAAAAGAGATGACACCTATGCGCTCCCAAAACAACAGAAGCACCTGACCGTTCTTATCGTGCGCAAGCTTCTTGCCTCATCTTCCCAAGCTGTAGCAGCGACGCTTGAGACAATGCGTGATCGTCTCATCGCACTTCGCGACAAGGCGAAGGCTGAAGCTAACCTGGCCGAGCGGATCATTGAGGATGAAGAAATAGAAGATGAATTGCTTGATGAATTGCTCGAAGGTCCAGAAAAGGAACCTTTCGAAACAGTTGACGTAGAGCAGCCCATCGAAATCGATAGAGAAAAGATTAGCGCCGAGATTGATGAACTGAACCGCTACATTCAGTGGGCTCGCAGTATTGGAGTTGATACTAAGTCACGTGCCTTGCTAAAGGCTTTGGAGATCGGCTTTGCCGAGATGAAGAAAATCGGTGCTGTCGAAAAGGCCGTTGTGTTTACAGAGTCTCGGCGAACCCAGCGGTTCCTCAGAGATTTCCTTGAGTCCAACGGGTATGCAGGACGGGTCGTCACCTTTAACGGTACGAACAGAGAGCCAGAGTCCACGCGAATTTACGAGCGGTGGATCGAGGAGAATCGAGATACAGAACGTGTTTCAGGTTCGCGCCCCATTGATATGCGAACAGCCATCATCGAGCACTTCAGAGACAACGCCAGCGTGCTCATCGCAACTGAGGCCGCGGCCGAAGGTATCAACCTCCAGTTTTGCTCACTGGTCATCAATTATGACCTGCCGTGGAATCCCCAGCGTATCGAACAACGCATTGGTCGGTGTCATCGTTACGGTCAGAAGCATGATGTCGTAGTCATCAACTTCTTGAACGAACGCAACGAGGCCGACCGCCGTGTCTATGAGCTCCTGAACGAGAAGTTTAACCTTTTCACGGGCATTTTCGGCGCTTCCGACGAAGTGCTCGGTAGCATCGAATCCGGAGTCGACTTCGAGCGGCGGGTCCTTGATATCTACCAGCAATGTCGTACTCTGGAGGAAATCGAAGCTGCGTTTCAGGCCTTGCGTGAGGAATTGGACGAGAAGATCAACTCGCGCATTCAGGAGACGCGCAAGATACTCCTTGAGCACTTCGATGAAGATGTCCACGCCCGACTTCGGGTGAACTTGACGGGTGCAAAAGAACAGCTTGACCGTGTCGGTCGGATGTTCTGGACGCTCACGCGGTTCATTCTTTATGGCAGGGCAAAGTTTGACGACCAGGCACTCTCGTTCCAGCTGGCAGGTTCTCCTGTGCCTACAGCACGTCCAGGAACTTACCATCTCATTTCCAAGAATCGAGCCTCTGTCCCAGGGGAGTTCCTTTATCGGCTAGGGCATCCCCTCGGAGAGTATGTTATCCAAGCTGGGAAAGATTACCCGGCGCCAGTGGCCACGGTGAGGTTCGACATCAGCGGTCACCCAGCCAAGATATCGGTCGTGGAGGAACTGAAAGGCAAGTCCGGCTGGCTCATACTTCAACGGCTTGTCATTGATTCTTTCGAGCGCGAGGAATACCTGCTTTTCTCGGCTTTCGATGACGACGGAAGAGCCCTGGACCAGGAGACCTGCGAAAAGCTGTTCAACTGTCGTGGCAGCGTAACCGGAGAAATTGATCTTCCCGAGGGCATTCGCTCTCGGCTCGCAGCAGAGGCTGACCGACACGGCAAGGCGACCATTAGCATGTCTCTGGAACGCAACAACAAGTATTTTAATGAGGCCCGGGAACAGTTGGAAAAGTGGGCCGACGATATGGTCCTCGCCGCCGAGAAGGAACTCCGCGACACCAAGGAGCAGATTAAGGCGCTTAACCGGCAAGCCCGGCAAGCCACGACCATCCAGGAACAACGCGAATTGCAGGAGAAAATACGCGACCTCGAAAGGAAAAAGCGCCGTCAGCGTCAGCGTATTTTCGATATCGAGGATGAGATTATGGAGAAGCGGGACATCCTGATAGAAGCTCTTGAAAAGCGGATGGCCCAGAAGACAACTACAGAGGGCCTGTTCACAATCAGATGGACGGTGGTGTGAAAAAAATCTTTACTTATCAGGTAAAGATATTGTAATATGAACAGCATTCGTTTTAAGAGCCGAAAGCTGGCGAAAGTGTTTAATTCCGAAAAGGAATTGTTCAGGGAATACGGTATTCGGTTGGGGACGCTTATAAAAAGAAGAATGTCTGTTCTGAGGGCTGCTCCGACGCTGGAGGATGTTTCTCATAGACCACCCGAACGAAGGCATGAGTTGAAAGGCAGACGAAAGGGCACATTCGCAGTAGACCTGGAGCATCCGTATAGACTTGTTTTCAAACCTGACCATAACCCATTGCCATTCAAAGAGGATGGGGGCATCGATTTACGGAAGGTGACTGCGATCACGATTGTAGGCGTGGAGGACTATCACTGATGTCTATAAAAAAGATGAATCAATTTCTACCTGATTATGCCGTCCATCCGGGTGAGATACTTGAGGAGACTCTTGCATCTCGTGGAATAAAGAAATCTGAGTTTGCAAAACGATGTGGAGTTTCTGATAAAACGGTCAGCCAGATCATTAATGGGAAAGCGCCTGTTACTCCTGAAACAGCTATACAGTTTGAGCGTGTACTTGGTGTTTCTGCCGCAGTCTGGAGCAATCTTGAGGCCTTCTACCGCCTGCATACAGCGCAGGTAGCTGCCCGGGAAAAACTTGAAAAGAAGATAAAATGGGCAAGGAAGTTTCCTGTAAAAGAGCTTGTAAAAAGAGGTATTTTTGAGAAACCTGCTAATGATGTTGACGCCGTTGAGAAACTGCTGAATTTCTTTGGTGTAGGGTCTGTCAGGGCATGGGAACAGCGTTTTAAGGAACTGTCGGTAGTATACCGCCACTCGTCTTCTTTCAAAAGCGCGCCCGAATCCGTTGCTACATGGTTAAGACTTGGTGAACTGTATGCAGAAGACATAAATACAACGCCCTATAGCAGGACAAGATTCACTGCTGCTTTAAGGGAGATTAGAGAGCTGACTACAGAGCCACCAGAGGTCTTTGAACCAAGGATGAAGGATATATGCGCTGATGCAGGGGTTGCTCTTGTGTTTGTTTCCGAACTCTCCGGCACGCATTTAAGCGGGGCCACTCGGTGGTTAAGCAAGGACAAGGCACTTATCATACTCAGCCTTCGCCACAAGTCTGATGATCACCTGTGGTTTAGTTTCTTCCACGAGGCGGCTCATGTCATTCGTCATGGTAAGCGGGGGGTCTTTCTTGATGAATCAGACAGGATGTCCGGAGACAAAGAGGATGAGGCAAACAGGTTTGCTGCTAATATGCTTATCCCTGAAAACGAATATTTGGCATTTATAGCGCGAGGGCGGTTTTATAGGAAGGATATCGAGGCATTTGCCCGGAGGATTGGTATTGCACCAGGGATTGTGGTGGGGAGACTACAGCACGAAGGGAAAATTCCTTACACCTGGCATAATCGTCTTAAGCGCAAATTCACTCTGGTTGAGACCAGCAAATAAGAGGGGAGTATGCCTGAGAACCTGAATAAACTTAAGAGGCTACTTGCAGAACTGTTCCAGTTAGATCAGGTTGACCTTGAATTTGGCATCTACAGGATTATGAACACGAAGCGGGAGGAAATTACCCGCTTTCTGGATAACGACCTTCTGCCCCAGGTTCAAGAGGCTTTTAAAGAATATCAAAGTAGTGACCGGGCAAGCATCCAGACAGAATTGGAGAAGGCAGTTGAGCAGGCAAAAGGGCTGGGCATTGAACCAGACACAAGCCCAAAAGTCAAGGAGCTACGTACAAAGCTCTCCGAGGCCGTGGATGTTACCGCACTTGAAAACGAAGTATATTCTCACCTCTATAATTTCTTCCGACGTTACTACCATGAGGGCGACTTTATCAGCCTTAGGCGGTACAAGGAAGGCGTCTATGCCATCCCTTACGAGGGAGAGGAAGTTAAGCTTTACTGGGCGAACCACGACCAGTACTACATCAAGACCAGCGAAAACTTCCGCAACTATACCTTCAAACTTCCCTCCGGCAAGCGGGTTACATTCAAGATAGTGGAGGCTGACACAGAGAAAGACAATGTCAAGGCCGCAGGAGGAAACGAGCGGAGGTTCATGCTCTCTGGGGAAGAGCCACTCAAAGAAGAGAACGGAGAGCTTTATATACACTTTGTATTCGACCCCGATCCTGATAAAAGAAAACAGGCAGAGCTTAACTCAAAGACTATTGAAAAGCTCATGGAGGCCGAAGGCTTTAATGAATGGAAGGTAGAGCTTTTTCAACTGAAACCTACCGATAAGAACCCTGAACGCACCCTTCTTGAAAAGCATCTTACGGACTACACGGCCAGGAACACATTCGATTATTTCATACACAAGGACCTTGGCGGTTTTCTCAGGCGGGAGCTTGATTTCTATATCAAGAACGAGGTCATGCACCTTGACGATATAGAGAACGAGACCGCTCCCAGGGTGGAGCAGTACCTTTCGAAGATAAAGGTCATCCGCAAGATAGCCCACAAGATCATAGAGTTTCTGGCCCAGCTCGAAAACTTCCAGAAGAAGCTCTGGCTCAAGAAGAAGTTTGTGGTTGAGACTAATTATTGTATCACCCTCGACCGCATACCTGAGGAACTCTATCCTGAAATTGCTGCAAATGAGGCGCAGAGGGAGGAATGGGTAAGGTTGTTTGCGATTGATGAGATCAGGGGAGACCTGGCTGGGGCAGTCGCCTACTCGGAACCATTGACGGTGGAGTTCTTGAAGGCGAATCCATACCTTGTGTTGGATACAAAACATTTCAGCGCGGAATTCAAGACGAGGCTTCTGGCCTCCTTCGACGACCTCGACGCCCAGTGCGATGGCCTGCTGATTCATTCGGAAAACTTTCAGGCACTTAACCTGATAAAAGAAAAGTATCGCCAGAAGGTGAAATGTATTCATATTGACCCTCCATACAATACCCAAACAAGCGGCTTCCTCTATAAAAACGATTATCAGCATTCCAGTTGGATAGCGATGATGGAAAATCGTATTGCGGTTGGAATGCCATTATTATCCGCTGATGGTGCATTTTTATGCCATATCGATGAGAATGAATATGAGGTCTTACATCTGTTATTTACGAACTTCGGTATTACAGACAATGGAACAATAGTTTGGGACAAGAAGAATCCTATGCTGGGACGTAAAGGTATAGCAACCCAGCACGAGTATGTCTTGTGGAGAGCATGGGACGAGTCATCAGTATATTTACGGCCTACAAATGTGCGGAAAATACTTTCAAAAGTGGAATCTCTTATAGGCAAGTATGGGAACATTAATGAGGAATTGAGACGTGAATTCGCTGCTTGGATTAGTAACGCTGAGGGTTTTACGGGTGGCGAAAGAGCATATCGATTTATAGACGATGACGGAAGAGTTTATCAGAGCGTAGCTATGGGTGCACCTGAACATAGAACAGACCCAAAATTTCATGATCCTCTAATTCATCCTGTTACTAAAAAAGAGTGCCCCGTTCCGAGTAATGGTTGGTCTCGCGCGCCTGAAACTTTGCAAAAGCTAATAGAGAAAAATGAGATTATATTTGGTGAAGATGAGACTGTTCAACCGAGAAGAAAAGTATTTTTGACCGAAAACACAAGACGTCAATTATCCTCAGTAATCAGTAACTCTAAAAGAGGCAAGAACGACGTAGACAAACTCGGCCTCGAATTTCCGTATTGCCATCCAGTCTCATTATATGATGAGCTTCATGGTGCGGCGGCACCCAATAGCGAAGATGTAGTCCTCGATTATTTCGCCGGATCAGGAACGACGGGACACTCTGTCATCAATTTAAATAGGGAGGAAAGCGGAACCCGCAAATTCATCCTCGTTGAGATGGGAGACTACTTCGACACGGTCCTCATACCCCGCATCAAGAAGGTCGTCTACTCCAAAGACTGGAAGGACGGAAAGCCTACCTCACGTGATACAGGTATTAGCCATATGTTCAAGTACATCCGTCTCGAGTCCTACGAAGACACGCTTAACAACCTTGAACTCAAACGCACTGAAGCCCAGCAAAAACTTCTGGATGAATCGCCCTCCTTCCGTGAAAGCTACATGCTCTCTTACATGCTGGATGTGGAAAGCAGGGACAGTCTTCTTAATATCGATGCCTTTGAAGACCCTTTCAATTACAAGCTTAATATCTCAACCGGCACCGCGGGGGAAACCAAGCCCACCACTGTGGACCTCGTCGAAACCTTCAATTACCTTATTGGTCTGAAGGTCAAGACCATTGACACGGTGCGCGGTGTGCGTGTCGTCACGGGCACAAGCCCGCAAGGCGAACGGGTGCTAATCCTCTGGCGAAATCTCAAGGAGATAGACAACGACGCCCTCGATGAATGGTTCAGAAAGCAGGGCTATAATACAAAGGATCAGGAATTCGACATCATCTATGTGAATGGTGACAATAACCTTGAAAACCTTCGCCGTGAAGACCAGACCTGGAAGGTCCGCCTTATAGAAGAGGAATTCATGCACTTGATGTTTGATGTGGAAGATGTGTGAAATAATTTTTAATAAATCAAGAGAGGGCTGACTATGTCAAAGAGAGAAACATTAATGAATGACCTTAAGGTTGAAATCGAAGAGCTACATCATCTCTATCCAGCTCTTAATTACGAAGACTTATTTTTGGTATGGTTCTTAAGGGCTTATGTGACTGATGATGTAGATATGGCAGCAAAGGCTGTAACAAATGGTCCAAATGACAAAGGCGTGGATGGTGTGCTAATTGATGATTCGTCTTTTAGTATATTTGTAGTTCAAAGCAAGTATAGAAATACTATTAGTGGCAAGAACGAGAAACGGTCGGAAGTAATGGGATTTGCGCACTTAGGCCATATTTTAACCAGAAAGGACGATGATTTATTCAAAAGCCTTTTATATGGAGCGAATGGAACTGTAGTAGACAAGCTTACTGAAGCGCGGAAGCGTCTTCTGAAAAGAGATTATAGGTTGTGGTTATATTACGTGACACTGGGGAAATGTAGTTCTAATCTTAAGAGAGAGGCTGAACCTACTGTTCGAGATATTCGTGGCAAAGTCTTTCTTGAGATCATTGATGGTTATCGTTTATTACTTCTTATGAGGGACTATTTAGATGGCGTGGCACCTCCAATTCCAAGTCTCGATCTGTTAATGGAAAGCAGCCATGGCATATCATTGAATGGTATACTACAACGATATGATTCTCTAAGCAAAATAGAATCTTGGGTTTTTCCCAATGAGAGGAGATTCTATTGCAAAGTTGTATGAAACTTGTGGTAAACGTCTCTTTGCTCGAAATATACGCGGTTTTTTAGGGGGAAACACAGAAGTCAATAGAAGCATGGAGTATACATTGAAACACGAACCTGAGAAATTTTTTTATTACAACAACGGCATCACGATCCTGTGCGATGATGCTGAAAAGGTCAGTACAAAAGGACAGGACATTATAAGAGTAAGTAATCCTCAGATTATTAATGGCCAGCAAACAACAAGAACCTTAGCGGCAAACAAAGGGTTGGCAAAGAAAGCAAGCGTTGTTGTCCGGGTCATACAAGTTCCAAGAGGCGGTAGTAATGGCAATGAACAATTCGACACTCTTGTTTCGGAAATAGTGGCAGGAACAAACTGGCAAAATGCTATACGACCTTCCGATCTTATTTCAAATGATAGACGGCAGGTGGAATTACAACGAGAGTTGAGAAAGCGGGGGTATCTATACGCCCGAAAAAGAGAGAAAAAAACCGAAACACAAAAATCTGTAGGTGGTAAGCACTTTATTTTTATAAAAAAAGAAGATTTGGCCAGAGCGGTTGCGGGCTGTAATATGGATCCTGTGGTAGCACGATCAGGAGTTGAAAATCTATTTACTGATGAAATGTATCATTCTATTTTCCCTACATCTGATCCCGTCTACTATTTAACTCGTTACTGGCTGATGCGAAAGGTAACATCTATAGCTCGAGGTTATCCAGAGCGAGGCTATGCGAAGTGGCTTGTTCTTGGATTTGTATGGTCTCGTTTGTTTCCTCTGTTGAAAAGTAAGTCTGCAAAAGAGATATTTATTCAGAAAATGGAGAGAGGCGAACAAGACTTGGATTTCCAGCTGCGCCAAGCTATTGACAAGGTATTTATTGCGGCTCGGAAATATTGGAAACAAAACAGGGGCATAGGCACGAAAGCAATAGACCCTTCAACTTTTTTCCGGAATAAAAGAGGGAGAGACAAGGAGTTCAATGTCTTCTGGCATAGCAGAGCTAATAGGAGTAGGAAAGGCTTTGATAATTATTGGAAAAAAGTAGCGTCTGCTATTTCATAGAACTGCTAACCAAGGCTGCTCAGGAAAGAAAGGTATTTTGATGTGCATATATTATCATCAATGCCGTTTGCCAATCACTTTCATGGCAAAAGTGATCGACAAAGCATTTTGTCTTGAACAAGTGATCGACAAAGCAGACCGGAATGTCACGGGAGGCATGGTTATCTGATGCCCCGGGGAGCTACCAAAACACGCAGACCAGAGAAGGCCGCAAATCCTCTCAAATTCGACCAGAAACTCATTTTAAATCAATGGATTCTGTCTCTCTTCGGCGTCTCAAATTTCGAAAAACTTGCTGAAAGAATGCGTGCGCCGGAACTTGAGGGCTTTGATGAAAATAATGTATCGAAATTTTATCACAGCCTGAGACTTCTGTTTGACAGGCCCGATCTTCCGGATGATATGCTTCTGGCCTATGACCAGAACATTGTCCGCTACTGGCAGAGGATAACCGAAAGACGTAACAGGGCTGGACATAACTTATATCCCAAATATTTCCAGTATCTCGCCTTGCTCTTTACTGAAATATACCTTGACCGTTATTTCAGCAATACTGACAAACTCCTTGAAGACCTCAATACATATGTTGAGACATTCAACGCAGATAAGCCTGATCGTGACAGGGTAAAGCCCTTTGATATCCAGGATCTGAACAAACTTGCTTTCTGGATGGCAACCGGCAGCGGCAAGACCCTTCTCATGCATATAAATATTCTCCAGTACAGATATTACCTTGACCTGTATGGTAGGAGCAGGGAACTTAACAGGATTATCCTTCTTACTCCAAACGAGGGACTTTCTCAGCAGCACCTCGAGGAGTTTCATCTTTCAGGTATTTCGGCGGAACTTTTCACCAAAGAAAGCAGAGGTCTTTTTACTGGCGGAGCTATTGAGATCATAGATATACATAAATTGCGCGAGGAAATGGGTGAGAAGACCGTTGCCATTGATGCCTTTGAGGGGAACAACCTTGTGCTCGTCGACGAGGGACATAGAGGTGCGAGTTCTACTGAAACCGGGATCTGGATGCAAAGAAGAAATCAGTTATGTGAGAACGGATTTTCTTTTGAATATTCTGCAACCTTCGGCCAGGCAATGAAGGCAAGCAAAAGCAGGGCGCTGGAGCAGATTTATGCAAAGTGTATTATCTTTAACTATTCATACAAATACTTTTATAACGATGGTTATGGCAAGGACTACCGCATACTTAATCTGCCTGATGACTCTGATGAAACCATTCGCCGTAGGTATCTGACGGCCTGTCTGCTCTCATTCTATGAACAATTAAAACTCTACACTGAAAATAAGGAAATATTTCGTTCTTTCCTGATTGAGCGTCCTTTATGGATATTTGTGGGTGGAAGTGTTAATGCCGTTCGTACTCAGCGTGGACGCAAGGTATCAGATGTAGTGGATATACTGCTAATGCTTGCAGGTTTTGTTCAACAGCAAAATAAAAGTATAGAAGATACTGAACGACTTCTGAGTGGCAACTCCGGGCTTTTAGACGCTCAGGGGCGTGACCTGTTTGCTGGAGCATATAAGTATCTGAATACGCTCAAAATGACAGCAGAACAGGTGTTTGCTGACATTCTTAGAATAATCTTCAATTCCACATCACCTGCTGCCCTTCATGTGGAGAACCTGAAAGGCACTGAAGGGGAGATCGCCCTTCGCCTTGGAGAGAACGAGCCTTTTGGGGTAATAAATGTTGGTGATGCTGCTCAATTATGTAAACTCTGTCGGGAACATGAAGAACTTGTGGTCACGGAGAGGGAGTTTTCTGACTCGTTATTCAGGACTCTTAATGATGAAGACTCAACCGTAAACATCTTGATTGGTTCGAAGAAATTTACCGAAGGCTGGAATAGCTGGCGAGTGAGCACAATGGGCTTGATGAATATAGGCCGAAACGAAGGGCCTCAGATAATTCAGCTTTTTGGCAGGGGAGTAAGGTTGAAGGGAAAGAGTTTTTCTTTGAAGCGAAGCCGCAGGCTTGAAGGCGCATCAGCTCCTAAAAATATAGAAACACTCGAATCTTTGAACATATTTGGCATTCGTGCTGATTACATGCGTCAGTTCAAGGAATACCTTGAGGATGAGGGACTTCCGTCAAATGAAGACCGTATTGAGTTTGTTCTGCCTGTGATAAAGAATCTTGGGAAGAAGAAACTGAAAATTGTGCGTTTAAAAGAGGGGGTTGACTATAAAAGAAACGGGCCAAAACCATCGCTGGATATACCGCCTGAACATATTATCAGATACCCTGTTGTTCTGGACTGGTATCCGAGACTCCAGGCATTGACAAGCAGACAGGGACATACCGCTAGTGCTGCTGAAAAAGATAATTGTTACTTCAGAGAAAAACATCTTGCGTTTATGGATCTGGACAAGATTTATTTTAAACTCCTGGAGTTTAAGAATGAGAGGGCCTGGTTTAATCTCAATATCTCCCGCAAAGGTATTTATATGCTTCTTCGTCGTAATGACTGGTATAAACTGTTTATTCCCAGAGAACAGATGGAATTCCGATCATTTGAACAGATCAGACGCTGGGAGGAGATATCTACCGCGCTTTTAAAGAAATATATTGATCGCTACTACAAGTTCAAAAAGCAGGAATTTGAGAGTGGTCATCTTGAGTATCGAGAGTTGATGGAGGATGACCCGAATTTCATAGAAGAGTATCGTCTGTTGATAGAGCAATCCCGTGATGATATTATTGCAAAACTGAAAGAACTAAAAGAGTTGATAGAATCAGGCTCATTGAGGGATTTCGAGTTCCCGTTACTTTATTCAATTGCCTTCAATTATCATCTCTATGAACCGCTCCTTTATGCCAGAAGTGACCTTGTTGAAATCAAACCTGTTGTTCTTGAAAATGAAGGGGAAAGGGACTTTGTGCTCGATTTGAGAGCATTTATAGAAAATAACGGAGATATTCTCGAAGGAAAAGAAATTTATCTTCTCAGGAACCGGAGCAGGGGTGGTGGTATAGGCTTCTTTGAGGCCGGGAACTTTTATCCTGATTTCGTTCTCTGGATACTTGAAGGCAAGAGGCAATATATAAACTTCATTGACCCAAAAGGAATCAGGAACTTACAGGGACTGGACGATCCAAAGATTCGCTTTTATAAGACCATAAAGGAACTTGAAGACCAACTCGGAAACCCTGATATCACGCTGAACTCTTTTATAATTTCCAGCACTCGATTCCCTGATGTAACCTGGTGGAACGGGGGAATGACGAAGGAAGAGTTCGAAGAACGACACGTGTTTTTCCAGCAGGAAGACAAAGATACATACATTGCGAAGCTGCTCACGAGGGCGTTGGGGAGATAAGAGATATGAAGATAAACAATAATAAGAATAGTCCCAGATCCTACGAGTTTAAGGCTCTGACCGATCTGTGGACAGGTTCGGTAACTTTTAAGAAAGAAAACAACGGAAGAGTAAAAGAGAAAATTGTCAGTGACCGCCTTATCACCACAGGGTTGTTTGGCTCTATTAGGTGGTGGTTTGAGGTATTGGTGCGCGGGCTTGGCGGCAGTGCCTGCGATCCCACCGGCACAAAATGCGAAGGACAGAACCATTGCGTTGTCTGCGAGCTCTTTGGTTGCACCGGCTGGGCGCGGAAGTTCAGGTTTGAGGTTCTGGATGAGAACGGCAATATGAGAAAAAGGCAAGAGGGAGAATGTGAAAAGATTTCTCCCCAAATTGTCAAGGACGAGGAGTTTACTCTCCGCTTTACACCGTTGCGTCCGATCCGCATTGAAGAGTGGACTCTCCTGGACGCGACCCTTCGCCTGATCGCCGAATACGGAGCCATCGGCGGAAAGACGGTGTTTAAGCCAACAGATGAACCCCGTCGAGCAAACAAACTGCATCACAAGGACTTTGGCTTGGTGAAGATGATCAAGCCTGCGCAATTTGACAGAAAAGGTCGCAACGATTTGGAAATATACTTATCCAAATGGCTGAGGCTTAATCATGGTGAGTTCGCCTGGGCTTCTTTGCAGCATTTCTGGTGCGTGAAGGGAAAGTATCTCGCACGGCAGGGCAATGACAAGAGCACTTTCAACCAGGTCCTTGGACGTAAGCACGCAAAAGAACAGGGACAACGCTTGGCCAACCACAGCGACAACATATCCAAATGGCTTGCAGGTTCGCAGCGGGAGAGTAAGAAGGTTTTTAGCTTCAAGAAACCTGCAAGAACCTTTGGGTTTGCGAAACCAGGATTAGTTGATTTTGACGCAATGAAAAAAAGGCTGCAAGACGTATGGGGCGAGGATGGTTGGGAGTTTCTGACCGGAGAAAAGATCATCGACCGACTCTTAGCCAAAGAGGGGGACCGTTCATGATTTTCGACTATTATGCTTTCTTGGCGGATCAAAAGTCCTATCCGAAAAAAATGGACGAATGCGCTCTCGCTTCGGGCTTTGTGGACGGATGCCTGGTGTGGTCCTGTAGTGGTAACAAAGCAAAAAACGAAGCCCGCAAATGCTACATGAAGCACTCATCAGACCTGGAAGACTTAAAGTTGCCGTCGGACCTGAACCTTGAACCCGATTTCTCGCGGTTACCTCATTCTTCCTGGTTCGGAATCGAAGTTGCGTTTACGCTGGTCTCCCCATGGTATTCCAGAGATGATAGACCGTTCCACGTTATAGACAATCCTGTGCGTAAAGACAGGGTCTTTGGCGTGCCATTCATGTCCGCCGCATCATGGAAAGGGCTTTTGCGCTGGGCATGCCGGATGCAGGCGGGCCTTTACGGGCGTCTGAAATCGAACGGTATGAAAATGGACGGCTGGAAGGACCCGGCGTGGATTGTTCATCTGTTCGGCAACGAGCGTGGCGAAGGGGAGGAGTTCAGCCGCGGCGCGCTCATCTTTTATCCCACTTGGTTCTCAAAACTCGACTTTGAGGTGATCAACCCCCATAATCGCAAAACCAGGGCTGGGACGCAGCCTATTTACTACGAGGTAGTCCCGGCCGAGACGAAAGGCAGGTTGCGGTTGCTTTACGCGCCTCTGCCGGGAGAAATCGAAAGCAACAAGGTCAAGTCGGCCGATATCATCGACAACATCATCGAGAGTATAACAACGCTTCTTGAAACGTATGGCATCTCCGCCAAACGAACCGCCGGATGGGGTACAGCTCGAATCGATAGGTGGACAGGATTTGTGAAGGATTCCGATCAACCCGTAAAAGCTGAGTTACACTCCACAAAGAAAACCTTCCACGGCTTCCGGGAACTTGGCGGCTTGGCGCAAAACCCGCCTGGTTCCTTCACTTCAGAGGATACAGAAGAATTCAATGCAGAGATGAAAAGCCGAATTGCCCGGAAGGGATGTAGCCGATGAGCAATTTCCAACTGCCGGATACATTGCGGCAACATCGGTCTTTGCTTCTGGCCCTTGAGGTTATCGGCTGGCTTCACATGACCGGCAAGGCCAAGGCCAATTTCCTGCGTAGCCACGGTGGTCAAGGTAGTTATGACTATACGAAATGGCACGAGCAGGAGAGCCCGCCGTTTTCCTGGAATGAGTTATTGAAATGGGTGAAGGATAAATATCCCAAGAGCTCATCTAATATTGAGTGGCCTGATACCCTGACAGCATTTATCTGCGAGCACGCAGAAAGTAAATCAAAGCCGAATCTTGTCGGCTTGCTTCAGGCCGGTCACGCCATGGCGTCTGGGATAGAGAAGAACCTTCCTAAAAATACTTCGAAATACCTGGGCCAGGATGCCACCCACATGTGGCTGTCCACGGCCTTCGGCCGGCCGGTGCGCAATCTCTTGGCCGACCCGCCCGAACTTTTGACCGAAGCCAACTGGAAACGCCTGCTTAAACAGATTGAGGAACTCCTTACCGAGCTGAAGAGACTTGGCAACCAGGGTTCCTCAAATGACCTCGATGAGTGGTGGCGGTGGCGTGATGATGCGGTTGGCCCCGACGGCTGGCTCCGTAAGGCGTTTACCGGGACCCTGGCTGAAACTAGGCTGCCGAACAACGATGTCACACTTTTTGATCAGTCCTATGTGGCGGCCGCGTTGTTCAAGAGTGCCGCGGCCGGAGCAATTCTGGAAGGGAATTCGTTTCCCTGGAATAATAACAGCCTGAAGCAGCAGACCCGCTGGCGGCTTCTGACCGTCGGCATCGGCGCGGACCACTACGAGGCCCGGGCGGTAAAGATCGGCGACTGGACCGGAACACGGCTGCCCCTGGACGAATTCTTCAACAGGGTCCGCAAACTCGTTGAGGTCGACCTGGCTATAGGTTCTCTGCTGTACGCAGACGGGGAGGTTTGTGTCTTTTCGTTCCCAGGGGAACGGTTCGGCCATAACCAAAAAGGATACCAAGGCGGCGATTTAAAGATTTCCGATTGGCAAAGCTGGCTGACTGAACAGATCGACAGCTATGCCAGTAAAGCAAACCTCGAAACGCCACCCTATTGCAACATCAGCGAGCCTTCCCGTTCTCTTGTCGGTATGACCGAAGAGATCAGGATGGCGCGGGAAACGATGGCCGTACCGCTGCATAGGAGTTGGGTAATAACTGGGGCGAACTCTTCTGATGGCCATGTCTGCCCGGTGTGCTTGGTGCGAAGGAGCGGCGACAAGAGCAGCAAACAAACTCCTTGCAAGACTTGCAGGAACCGGCGGACCGGTCGTCTTGATGCATGGTTGAGTGGAACACTTTGTTCGGATACCATTTGGATAACTGAGGTGGCGGATAGCAATGATCGTGTGGCTCTCATTACCATGAGTCTGGATATCGAACCCTGGCTGGATGGCACTCGTGTCGATTCTCTCAGGACTCAGACGATTTCAGAATGGCGGAAGTTCAATCCCGTCTTGAACAACCAATCGAACCCTATCGATCCCTACGACTGTTTCGACAGCCTCTTTCAGTACATCAAAGGAAAACTGAAAATATTTGATAAGAAAGATCCCGTCCTTACCAACCTCCAGGACGGGTATCAGCATGAAAAACAAAAAAGCGATAGCCGCTCGGACGAAGAAATATGGAAATCATTCTTTGCTAAAATTGTGGAAGATCGCGCTGACACGCCTGCATGGGATAACCTTGACGACAGCGGACGCGCAAGATGGCTCGTTCATCAGTTGTTCCGAAAACTGGCCTCACCCGGCCGCATGTATCGCTTCCAGCGCCAGGCCGAGGGGTTCTTCCAAGCGTTACTTGCAGACTTCCGCGAGATAGCGGCTGCGGACCGAAACCGCTGGCGCACGCGCAGGCTGGTTGTCAAGCCGGATAACGGTTCCGCCGGTTCGTGGGTAGATCGGCAGACCTACAACGGACGTTACGGGGATGCCCCGATCAGCCTGTTGTATTGTAAGGAGACCGGCGATTTCCTTACCATTTGCAACCTGGCCCGACTTCTGAAGCCGGAGCAAGGTAAGGACAGTCTGGTCGGGACTCAGTTGAAATTGAAAGCGGATGACAGAGAATGGGGGAAGCAAACCGAAACACTGAAAGTAAAGTCCGTGTCCGATGATGTGGGGAAATTGGGGTGCTACAAGCCGGTAATACCGCTTGAGCTTTCCCCTGTGCGCTTCAGGGTTCTTGTGCCCCTGGAGGCGGCATCACAATGCGTAGATCGAGCTATTGAAGCATGGAATAATCAGTTCGCACGTGTTTGGGACAGGTTGCCGCTGCGAGTCGGGGTCGTGGCCTTTGCTCGAATGATGCCGTTTCAGGCCGTGATAGGGGCTGCACGGAACATGGAAGCGGATTTAACCGCAAACAGTAACGTTCCTGAAACCTGGAGGGTTGAACAAAGCGAGACACGTGAAGGAGTCGTCGCTGTCAATTTTGTTCGTTCCGATGGACAACATGAATTGCGAACCATGCTGGTTGAGCTTCCGGACGGTCGGGAAGATGTGTTCTACCCTTACCTTGCCGTGGAAGATAAACAAGTCCGGTTCCCATACGATTTCCAGCATCCCGAGGGCCAAACCTACCGGCACGCGAAAGACCTGCAAAGCGGGGACGGGGTTTGCGTTTATCCTTCGCTGATTGCCACTGTCTTCATGGACAGCACGGCCAACCGGTTTGAACGTTCAAATCGCAGGCAACTCACGCAGTGGCTACGGATGCGCGATCTCTGGAAACTGATAGACAGCGTAGCACCAAGTCAGACCGCACTCCGCGGCGCATGGTCGGAGATCGTCGAACGGCGCGAAACTTGGCTGGGGCCAGATGGGAGCTGGCTTGAAGGAGGTAAAGAGGCCTGGCTCGATCTTGTACGCGCGCTGTTCCACGAACGATTGGGCACTCGTGGAGCTTGTCTGGAAGCGTTGGTGGATGCCGTGCGTGACGGGCTACTTGAATGGAGCCTCGAGTGGCACATAAACGTGCTGAAAGAACGGGTACTAGGAGGATAGCCCATGTCGCAAGAAAATAGTTTTAAGTCTTTTAAGTGTGCCGGCTTGTCCCTTGACCCCATTCATGTGGGCACAGGCGGTAGTCGCTTGGGCCGCGTAGACAACACCATTGTCCGCGATCCAGTAACACGAATACCCAAAATACCGGGTTCAAGCCTGGCCGGTGTAACACGGGCCTATGTGGCAATGGCCAAAGAAAAGTATCCCCAATGCGCTGGGTTGGGTCAACCGGAGCCCGAAGGAACAGGCGGACATTGCGGGAAGCCCGATTGCCCGGTTTGCACAGTCTTCGGTTTTGCTAAAGGGAAAGACTCCAGCGGCGGCTTCGCCGGGTTGGCTGCTTTCAGCGATATGCATGTGCTCCTCTTTCCGGTTGCAACACGAGAAGGATCTTGCTGGGTGACATCACCTGGCGCGATGCGCATCGCTGGCTGTGAATGCTCCGGCTTGAATGAAGACACTGTTTGCCGAGAGACCGAATCGGATCACCCCTTGAATCTTGGGTGGCTGCTACTTCCAGTAACGAAGTACGATGAGTGGACCAAGTTGATACAGACTCTTGAGGATCTGTGTGCCCCAGGATACATACTCGAACACCTTGCCCTTGTTTCCGACAGATTGTTCAGCTACATCGTGAACTCCAACCTCGAAGTACGGACATCGGTGGCTATTGATCCTGTTACTGGCGCTGCAGAAGATAAGGCACTGTTTACTTACGAGGCTTTACCTCGTAGCACTGTACTTTTGTGGGAAGTGACTTGTAGAAATCCAAAGCACTTCAAGATAAATGGAAAAGAAATAGCGGCAGTCGAATCTCCGGAGAAGGTAAGAGATGTTGTTGCAGTTGCCCATTCTTATCTGGAGCATCTTGGCATCGGCGGCATGGGGAGCCGTGGCATGGGACGACTGCGTGTGTTGGCAATGAAAAAGCCTGTCGAAGGCGATAAATCAGGAAAGGAGGTCTCATAATGGATGCTCCAGTCTTTGAAAATCTGGACCTCGCCTGCGCCAAGGCGGGAAAAACGATTGCAGAAAAACCATCGAAAGAGCTTGAGAACCTCATCACGAGCGCGCTCGCTGTACTGGAAGAGCAGGGGGTATATGCTCTTTTTATTTTTCTTAAAACGCAAGGCAAGAATGTGGGGCAAACCGTTGGCAGTAAGCTCCACGAATTTTTGAGGAATATCCCTAAGCAAAACCCTTTACTTTCAGAGGATGTTAACGATATCTTTACCGCCCTTCAGAAAATGGACGGAAATCTAGACAGTCTGTTGCTTTCTCGAGACCTGCTCCGGCAGACTCTTGTCTATGCCCGCTATCATGCGCGGTTACGAGAAGACGTGGAGATAGGGTCATGAGTTGGAATCTCTTTCGTTGGGTTTGGCGATTGGAGGCACCTCTTTTCATCGGCATACCACCAGCGGGAGCGTTGAACCGTTGCCGTCTTTACGTGCCCGCACGGGTTTTGTGGGGAACAGTTACTGCCGAGATATCCCGTGCAAGGGATGGCGAGAAGTTTCCCGACTACGGCAAACTTGGGTGGGAGGTCGCCCTCAATTGCCGTTTTACCTATCTATACCCAGCGGAGAAAATCAACGGTAACTACTTGGCCTGGTTGCCGGAATTCGAGCAGCCAAGGGGGTTAACCTGGCGTCGTCAAGATGGTAGAGAAAAGGTAACAGACCGTGAATTCAGGCGTCGCTTGCTTGACGCTCGGCCGGGTACGGCGATTGAGCCCGAAACCGACTCGGTATCTGAGGCCACATTACGGGAGACGGAATGTATCAATCCATGGTGGTGTAATTTGTCCGGTCACGGGGGGAAACACAGCCACGTCTTTCTCCTAGGATATGTGTTTTTGAGAAAAAATGGCTTCCGCCGCCAGATAGAGAATATAGAAACCTTGTTCGTTGGAGGCGACACTAGGTACGGCCTTGGGAAAATCAGTCGTGTTGGGTGGCGCGAGTTGTCTGGCGATTCAACCGTTTTTGGGAAGTCCGCCCATCTGGACAAAGAGGATCCCGAAATACAAAGCAATATTGTTTGGGGGCACGCGTTGGAATCGTCGCAGGACAGCTCAAACATTTCCGGAACAAAAGAGCTGCTGGGTGGATGGGATCAAGGCATTCAGTGGAAGGGTTCTCTTGCGTGGATCCCGGGTTCATATTCAGGAGATGAACTGACTTGGTCAATAGATAATTATGGATATTGGATATGTTAGGCCATCGAACTACATACCAATACAGTAGTTTCGTATCCTTGGGACCAAGAATTGAGGCAAGGTATAGGATGGGTTTGAGAAAGGGCACCAAAGATGCCGAATAGTTACCAGCCTCGATTCACGATCACGAACCGAATCACTGAGGCCCTGACTCGGATCGAGCGGGCGCGCGGTTTCCTGGAAGCCGCCACCCTCTCGGAAGACTGGATCCGGGAGATGGGAGAGCGGGCGCTGGTGCTCGAGGCCCATTACACGACGCACATAGAGGGCACGCAGCTGACCCTCGACCAGGCCGAACGCCTGATGGCCGGCGAGTCGGTCCCGGAAGCCGACCCCGACGATGTGCGGGAGCTTTTGAACTACCGACGGGCGTTCGATTTCGTCTCGGAATACCTGTCCAGCGGCGCATCGATCACGGAAGGGTTGATCCGCGAGATCCACAAGCGGTTGGTGGAAGGCGTGCGGGGCGGCGGCGCCGGGGGAATACCGCAAGATCCAGAACTACGTGGTCAATTCCGCCACTGGCGAGACGATCTACACGCCGCCGCCAGCCCATGAAGTGCCAATCCTGATGGCGGAACTGGTGAAGTGGCTGAACCGCGAACGGGAGACCCATCCGGTCCTCGTGAGCGGTATCGCCCAGTTCCAGCTCGTACACATCCATCCTTTTCTGGACGGCAACGGCCGGACGTCGCGTCTGCTCTCGACACTGTGTTTGTACCGCGCGGGCTATGACTTCAAGCGCCTGTTCACCATCAGCGAATACTACGACCGGGCCTGGGCCGCCTTCTACCGGGCGATCCAGGGAGTCCGGGAGCGCGACATGGACATGACCGGATGGCTGGAGTACTTCGTGACCGGACTGGCCACCCAGCTGATGGAGGTCAGGCAACGGGGGGAACGGGTGATCCGACGCGACGTGCTCATCCACCAGCACGATCTCTCTCCCCGCCAGGCCCAAGCCCTGATGCACATCCTCGAACACGGGAGCATCAACATCCAGCAATTCGAGGCGCTCTGCCCGGAGGTCAACCGGCGCACACTTCAGCGGGAGCTGAGGAGCATGGTGGAGAAAGGGGTTCTCGTTACCGAAGGGGCGACCAATCGGCTGATATACCGCCTCAAAGAATAGGGGCCGAACTTGCGACAAACTTGCGACACGCTCACGACACAGCTTGCGACATCCGGCTGAGACTGGACAGGAGGAAATCCGCATCAACGCCGTTTCCGCCCCCTCGGGGATGTGCCGCTCTTTGAAAAGATGTTGTGTATCAATTGGTTAGGTGATATCCTGGCGGTGGAGAGTGGTTATGAAGAGGGTTGCAAGTGGGGAGCCAGACAAAAACCTACGGACTTTTCGATTAATATCCCCCCCTGTTTAACAGCCAGGTTGCAGGCGGGTATCCACCCGACCTGCCTGCGCCGCGTCCTCTGTCCTTCCAGGAAAGCCCGCAAAAAAAACAGCGCGGCAGGCGTTTCGAACTCTTTAGTAGGCGGCCTGTATCACCAATGCGGGGGGTGTCCCTCGAATGCCAAAAGCGGTCTTCTCCCGAGACTGCCTTTGTTTCGGCTGAAGGAAGTCGGAAACATCCTCGGCGGGCTGTGTCGGGCAACGCCATTATGGGAAGCAAACAAGTGAATGAGTTGCTTCAGTGAAGTCCTCGGGCTGGGTATGACCATCGAGCTTTCAGGGCAGCAATGCTTCTTGACAATTTAGCCACCAAGTGGTTAAATTGTAACCATGATAAAGAGACATATCGCTTCGGATATTCTCGATTCTCTCCGGAATTTCCCGGTAGTCCTTCTTACCGGGGCAAGGCAGGTCGGTAAATCCACCCTGGCGGAGATGCTCTCGAAGACCAGGTGGAAGGCCGCATACCTTACGCTTGACAGCCGCGTGGTGCTCGATGCCGC
>JALUUO010000117.1 GCA_027021335.1 Nitrospirota bacterium | reverse complement strand
GCGATATAACCGAGTAGACAGAGTGCTCCAGCATAAATGTCTTATCTCCCACACCAAGAGCCAGTGCGCCGCCGCTTCCTCCTTCTCCTATTATGAAAACCAGGATAGGGGTTTTTATCAGTGCCATCTCGTAGAGGTTTCTAGCTATTGCCTCGGCTTGCCCACGTTCTTCCGCCGTGATTCCCGGAAAAGCTCCGGGTGTATCTATAAATGTAATAATGGGCAGTCCGAATTTTTCCGCAAGCCGCATTATTCTTAAAGCCTTTCTGTATCCTTCCGGATGAGCCTGCCCGAAATTCCTGTATATACGCTCACGTGTATCGCGACCTTTCTGGTGTCCGATGACAGCCACTCTTGTTCCATCAAGCATTGCCATGCCTGCCACAATGGCTGGGTCGTCCGAGAATTTTCTGTCGCCATGCAGCTCATGGAACCCTTCCATGAGATTATTGATATAGTCAAGTGTATACGGACGGTCAGGATGTCGTGCAATCAGGGTCCGCTGCCATGGAGTGAGCTTGCCGTATACGGTCCTGCGCATATCCTTTAATTTTCTGTTCAGACGTTCTATGTCACGACTGAGATCAACCCCCTTACTATTGGACAGACCATGAAGTTCTCCTATCTGTCTTTCGAGTTCGGCGATAGGTTTTTCAAATTCCAGATAAAACGGCATAATTACTCCATTTGGCAAAAGGCTAAGCACTAAGGGAACAAAAGGATTATTCCTTGGTTTTCAGCCATTTTCTCTAAGTTCTATCTTTTCCGTTTCCGATCAGATGTACGGTTTCTTTACCCAACACTTCCTCAACAGCCCTGACCATGTCCATAGAGGGTCTAACTTCGATGCGGGTCGAAAGCAGTGTTTCCCATGCGCCTGGAATCAGCAGTCTGAGATATAACGGACAGCCACCTTCGTAATGCTCCAAGGTAGTCTTGAGTCGCTTTAGGTCTTCTTCTGAAAAGACCGAAGCGTTCACCCTGCATTCGACTTTCGATGCCTTTACCTCCCCCAGTGGAGTTAAACTCTTTGCAATCACCTTGTAGCCTGTTTCTGATTTGTCGATATGACCATTTACCAGTATGGGAATATCCGAGTGTATTAGGCCGGATGCCTCACCATAATGGCCCGGGAAAACTATTACCTCTACACTGCCTGTAAGATCTTCCAGGGTAAAGGCTGCCATTTTGTCGCCTTTTTTGGTAATAATCACCTTGACCGCGGTTACTATACCGCCTATAGAGACGTTTTCCTTATCTGAAAGCTCTGTAAGTCCGCTTGCCGAGGTTGATGTAAAGCGTTTGATTTCCCCGGCGTATTTTTCGAGTGGATGGCCGGTTATGTAAAAACCCAAAGCCTCTTTTTCGTAGCGAAGAAGGGTTTTGTCGTCCCACTCGTCAACATCAGGCCTGATTTCTACGATGGGTTCGTTGTCGAAGAAACTGGCTTGGCCTATAATCCGGTTTTTTTGAGTCCTGGCCGCTTCCTCCAGGGCCTGGTCCAGCATAAGCATTATCTCTGCCCGTTTATAGCCTAGCGAGTCAAAGGCTCCGGCACGAACCAGGCTCTCAATAACCTTGCGGTTTACCTTTCGAAGCTCGATTTTGTTGCAGAAGTCGCTAAGACTTTCAAAGTCGCCTTTGCTCTTTCTGGCCTCTATAATCGACTCGATTGCAGCGGAGCCGACCCCTTTTACACCTTCAAGTCCAAACCTGATGATCTTATCGACAACCGTAAACTCCCGGCCGCTTTTATTGATGTCAGGCGGAAGAATGGCAATGTTCATCTCCCGGCATTCATTAATATATTTGGCCACCTTGTCTGTGTTGTCCATATCGCAGCTTAAAAGAGCCGTCATGAACTCTACCGGGTAGTTGGCCTTCAGGTAGGATGTCTGGTAAGCGATAAGGGCGTATGCGGCGGAATGTGATTTATTGAAACCGTAGCCGGCAAAGTAGGCGATGGTCTCGAATATATCAGCCGCTTTTTTCTCCGGTATTTTGTTTTCTTTGCAGCCTTTCAGAAAGAGATCTTTCTGCTTCTCAACAAGTTCCGGCTTCTTTTTCCCCATGGCTTTTCTAAGGTCGTCCGCTTGTGCCATGGAGAATCCAGCCAGCTTGTTGGCTATTTGCATAACC
Organism: Nitrospirota bacterium; assembly: GCA_027021335.1. Lineage (GTDB taxonomy): Bacteria > Nitrospirota > Thermodesulfovibrionia > SZUA-242 > SZUA-242 > JALUUO01. The sequence goes on along the minus strand of JALUUO010000117.1, from coordinate 20,093 downwards.
TGTTCCTGGTAGAGAATAACACCATATGTTTCTTTCAGGATATCTTCGAGTTCAGGAGTTTTATACTCGACTTTGCGTTGCCCTTTTTTTCTTTTAATAAAATCATCCACCATTCCGCTTCCAAGCGGGCCTGGCCTGTACAGGGCGACAAGAGCAATTATGTCTTCAAATACCTCGGGCTTCAGCTTTACAAGTATCTCCCGCATTCCCGAACTTTCCAGCTGGAACACGCCACTGGTGTGGCCGGATGCGAGAAGTTCATAGCTTTTTTGATCGTTCAGGGGCAGTTTTCCTACAGAAAAAAAGCCGTTTTCGAAACCCGGGGCATCCTTGGAATACGCTCCCTCGCTTATGAATTTTTCGGTTTTATCGATAACAGTCAGTGTCTTTAAGCCCAGAAAGTCGAACTTCAAAAGCCCGAGACTTTCGACCGATCCCATATCGAACTGGGTTAAAACAGCCTGGTCGTCAGGTGCCTTGTAAAGCGGAAGGTATTCGGTAAGAGGTTCCGGCGATATAACAACTCCGGCTGCGTGAGTGGAGGCGTGACGGGTAAGTCCCTCAAGCTTGCGTGCCACGTTTATCAGATCACGTATCGTTTCGTTTTCATCATAAAGATCCTTGAGCTTGGGTTCTTTCTCAAGCGCGTCTTTGAGCTTGATTTTAAGAATGCTCGGAACCAGCTTGGCTACACGGTCCACTTCGGCGTACTGTATGTCCATTACACGCCCGACATCCCGTATTACCGCCCGGGCCGCCATTGTGCCGAAGGTGATTATCTGGGCCACATGGTCGCTTCCGTACTTTTTTGTCACATAATCTATGACTTTCCCACGTTTGTCCATACAGAAGTCGACATCGATGTCAGGCATGCTTTTTCTTGCAGGATTTAGAAAACGTTCGAACAGAAGGTTGTACTTTAGTGGATCAAGATCCGTGATTCTAAGACAGTAGGCAACAAGGCTGCCTGCCGCAGAGCCACGTCCGGGCCCTACAGGCACATCCATTTTTCTTGCCTCGTTTATGAAATCCCAGACTATAAGAAAGTAGCCCGGAAATCCCATATCATCGATAATTTCGAGCTCTTTGTTCAACCTGTCCAGGTACTCAGTAGGAGGCTCGCCTCCTTGAAACCTGGATTTAAGTCCATCTTCAGCAAGTTCCCTTAGGTAAGAGGAAAGAGTATATCCATCCGGCACATCGTATTTGGGAAGATGAAACCGTCCGAATTCAAACTCAAAATTGCAGCGTTCGGCAATAGCCCTGGTGTTTCGTACGGCATCCGGAAAATCCTTGAACTCCTCCTCCATCTGGTCTGGAGACTTAAAATAAAACTCCTCTGTCGAGAACTTTAGCCTATTGTCATCATTTATTGTTTTTCCGGTTTGTATACAGATCAATGCATCATGAGCCCTGGCGTCATCCTTTGACAGGTAGTGGCAGTCATTGGTCGCCACAACAGGTATGTGAAGCTCTTCCGAGAGGTCCATGAGCATCCGGTTAACCTCTTCCTGCTCATCTATCCCGTTTTTCTGTACCTCAAAATAAAAATTTTCAGGTCCAAGAATATGCTTGTAATCCAGGGCCGCCTTTCTCGCCTCATCGACTTTACCCTTTAAAAGCAGGTTCGGAACCTCGCCTTTCAAGCAGGCGGACATTCCTATAAGTCCTCCGCTGTACTGGGACAAGAGATCTTTGTCTATCCTGGGGCGATAGTAGAATCCTTCAAGGTAGGCTGCCGAGACAAGTCTTGAGAGGTTTTTGTATCCGTCCGAGTCTTTTACAAGCAGAATAAGGTGATAGGAGGCGCCTTTACTGTCCTTGAACCGGCGGTCTAAACGGGTTGTGGGGGAAATATAGACTTCACAGCCTATTATTGGCTTGATTCCGGCCTTACGGGCTTTCTGAAAGAAGTCTACTGCTCCAAACAGGTTGCCGTGATCAGTAACCGCAACAGCCGGCATCTTGAACTCTGCCGCTGTTGACAGCAGGTCGTCAATGCGTATGGCCCCGTCAAGCAGGCTGTATTGTGAATGTAAGTGAAGTGGAACGAATTCAGAATGCATTCATATATATTACCCTAAGAGATCCATAAATTTTTACTTTGAGACTGCTTTATCCATAATACATTGGCTCTAATTCTATGAAACCTGTTGCAAGTTGCTTTTCCTGTCCAGACAGCTTGGCGATTTATGTTCTAAAATACCGGACATGTAACTTATTTGCGGAGTGACGAAACAAATTCAAATGAATGTGAATGAATTTACAAATGAAGTGGCTAGATGCATGTTGATAGGAGAGATCTTTTTATCCATTATGACCAAATTTACGAACAAATGAGCTTATTCGGCTTGGCAGCCAAGTTTACCTGTTTAGTGATAATGTATGACTTGACAAAAAAATACAGGAGCAGATGAGTTATGAGCATTAAAATTGAAAGTATACGCCTTAAGAACTTCAAGGTTTTCAAGAATGTCACCATACGAGATATTCCACGAATGTGCGTGGTTGTCGGCGCGAACGGCTCTGGAAAATCGACTTTGTTTGACGTCTTCGGTTTCCTTCGTGATTCTCTGACGGACAATGTGCAGGTTGCCTTAAGCAAACGTGGCGGTTTTAAGGAGGTCAGGACTCGGGATGCGGACGGGCCCATCGAGATAGAGCTGAAATTCCGGTTTCGTATGACTACTAAAACTACGAAAAAAAGGCCGCTGGCAACGTATGTGCTCGCCATCAATGAGAGAAACGGGCAAGTCATTATTGAACGAGAAGAACTCCGCTATCGCCGGGGCAGTCATGGTCAGCCGTGGAAGTTTTTAGCGTTTTACAATGGCGCGGGCGAAGCCGTTACCAACGAGTTCGATGATGTGGATGACGAATCGAAACTCTCACGAGAAAAACAGACGTTGGCGAAACCGAATATTCTTGCGATCAAGGGTCTGGCACAATTTCAACGCTATCCGGCGGTTATGGCGCTTGGTCAGATGATAGAAAACTGGCATGTTTCCGACTTTCATATCAGCTCTGCCAGGAACTTACCAGACGCGGGTTACGCTGAACATTTATCCCGAGAAGGTGAAAACCTTGCTTTGGTTACACAATACCTTTACGAACACAAGAGAGATGTGTTTAATAATATCTTAAAAAAGCTGGCCGAGCGCGTACCCGGTATTTCAAAAGTAGAGGCCAAGACTTCGGAGGAAGGTAGAGTCCTATTACGTTTTCAGGACGGCGCGTTTAAAGACCCGTTTCTAGCCCGTTATGTCTCTGACGGTACTATCAAGATGTTTGCTTACCTTGTGCTTCTCTATGACCCCACCCCCCATCCTCTGCTTTGCGTGGAAGAACCGGAAAATCAGCTTTATCCTAATCTCCTGTATGAATTGGCTGAAGAATTCAGTGCCTATGCGTACAAAGGAAGCCAGGTTTTTATATCCACCCATTCCCCCGACTTTCTCAATGCTGTCGGGTTGGATAGCGTTTTCTGGCTGGTTAAAAACAAAGAAAGCGGGGTGACGCATGTCAAACGCGCGAAAGACGACGAACAGATTGCAGCATTCATGGCAGAGGGTGACAAGATGGGCTACCTGTGGAAGCAGGGTTTTTTTGAAGGAGTTGATCCTCTATGAGGAGGCTTGTTGTTTTTACAGAAGAAATGTCCGCAAAAGTCATGCTTGAGTCACTATTACCGCGTCTGTTGCCGCAGGTGATCCATATTCAGTGTGTCGCTTTTGAAGGCAAGCAGGATCTGGAGAAACAATTGTCAATAAAATTGAAGGGCTGGAGAACTCCAGATACCCACTTCGTTATCCTGAGAGATCAAGACAGTGGTGACTGTCATGATATTAAAAGGAACCTTAAAAGTATTTGCGATGCGTCAAACAAACCGGATGTATTAATTCGTATCGCATGTCGTGAACTGGAAAGCTGGTATTTTGGAGACTTGGCTGCCGTGGAGACCGGCCTGGAAATAGACGGATTAACCACTCTTCAAACAAAAGCGCAGTATCGTGACCCGGATAATATCGTTAACCCTGCTACTGAACTGAAAAAAATCACGGAGAATCGTTATCAAAAAATTTCAGGCTCCCGCGTTATTGGAAAGCACTTGTCCCTTGAGAATGCACGCTCGAGGAGTTTTCGGAATTTCATAAACGGGATTCGCAGGATCATAGTCTCCGGCAATAATTAAGAACAGCGAATGCCAAGCAACATGAGTAAAATCAAACTAAAGGAGTGGATATGACAGAGCCAACAATCATCTGCCCCAACTGCAAGACGGAAATCAAGCTCACCGAGTCTCTGGCGGCGCCCCTGATCAAGGACACCCGCCGGCAGTTCGAGAAGCAGCTCGCGCAGAAAGACAGCTACATTGCCCAGCGTGAACAGGCTATTCGTGAAAAGGAAAAGCAGTTGGCCCAGACCAAGAGCAAACTCGATGAGCAGGTAGCCGTCCGAGTTGAAGAGCAGCTGAAAGAGGATCGCGCAAGAATTTCAACCGAGGAGGCCAAAAAAGCAAAACTGGCGGTATCAACCGAGCTGGAGCAGAAGGCACGAGAATTGGCTGATTTGGAGGAAGTGCTTAAAATACGCGATGAGAAGCTTGCGGAAGCACAGAAGGCGCAGGCCGGGCTGATCAGGAAACAACGCGAACTGGATGATGCCAGGCGTGAGATGGATTTGACCATCGAAAAACGTGTGCAGGAAGCCTTAACGGCAACCCGCGAGCAGGCGAAAAAAGAGGCTGAAGAAGGACTTAAACTAAAGGTTGCCGAAAAAGACCAGACAATTGCTTCTATGCAGAAAAAGATAGAAGAACTCAAGCAGCGCGCAGAGCAAGGCTCGCAGCAATTACAGGGTGAAGTACAGGAACTGGAGCTTGAGGACCTGTTGCGCAGCAAGTTCCCGTTCGATACCATCGAGCCGGTTCCCAAGGGTGAATTCGGGGGCGATGTTGTGCAGCGTGTTATGAGTGCAAACGGACAGCACAGCGGTACGATCCTGTGGGAATCCAAGCGCACCAAGAACTGGAGTGATACCTGGTTACCAAAGCTGCGCAAGGATCAGCGCACTGCAAAAGCCGAGATTGCCGTTATAATCAGCCAGGCATTGCCGAAAGATGTTGAGACCTTTGAAACACTCGACGGTGTCTGGGTGACCCACCCACGTTCTGCCTTACCCGTGGCGGCAATACTACGTCAGTCACTGATTGAGGTGTCATTGGCCCGGAAGGCCAGCGAAGGCCAGCAAACCAAGACGGAGATGATTTACCAGTACCTCACCGGTCCGCGGTTCCGTCAGCGTGTAGAAGCCATTGTCGAGGCGTTTTCCACAATGCAGGGCGATCTCGACAAGGAAAAAAAGGCGATCATGAAACAATGGGCCAAGCGGGACGAGCAGATCAATCGCGTGATGCAGGCAACGGTCGGAATGTACGGGGATTTGCAGGGCATTGCGGGCAAAACGTTGCAGGAGATTGAGGGGCTTAGTTTAGCCGCGCTGGAGGGGCCGGATAGCAATGAGGAGGATTGACACAATGCAACTATACTGTTTCCCACTCTATATTAAAATGCGAGAAGAATTTTGTTGTGCATAAAGTGGAAGGCTATAACAGTTTGTTCCGGCGAGACAAAGACGGAACTCAAAGTGTTACAGTAAAAACAATAAAATGCTTCAGTAATCCGTTATGCTTTTAATGCTTAAATGGAACGGAAACCTTGAAGCTATATTTAATTAGCAATGCCCATAAAAATACGGCGAACACAAACACTTCCTGCGTTCGCCGTATTTAAAAACTATAGACTGGTTAGATTAGGCTATTTTTCGAGTAAACAGAAACCGACGTCGTCCCTTCCATATGAGTGTGCATTTGAGTGATTGCTTCTGATCGTTTGATCATATGCATGTAGAACTACCACATAACCACAGGGTATCATATCATCAACTTTAAGCTTCCAGACTCTTCCAGGACTTACGGCTTCTGTACGGCCTGTTGTCATGCTGCCAGTAGACGATGACAGTGTTCCTGGAGTAAGTGGTGCAGGAGGCGATATGCTTGAAGGTAGTGTCCGTAACGTGAATCCGGCAAAATGGGTATCGGTTGCTATGAATTTGCCTGTAATTTCAGCAGTATCTCCTTTAACAAAAGTTTTACAGGCTCCGCCGTCCAGGGAGATCTCCGCATGTGCCTCGATGTTATCCAGATGAATTTTATACCATGGTGAAACTTCAACAGTTGAATCGGGTCTTACCCGTTCAAGCATTATTTCCCACATTCCATTGTTGCTGCCAGAACGCCACCAGCCAAGCATATGATCCTGGTTATCGAAAACGTCAGCATAATTAACAAAACCGGATACAGGATCTGGTGTTATTAATGTTGGCGGGTTTGAGCCTTTTGTGATCAGGAATTTGGTTTTCACAATTTTTTCAGCTCCGGGGTTACCAAACGGCCTTACTTTAAGACGGTACTTTCCATCATTGAACTGTTTGCCTACGATGTACATTGTACCTCCGAAGGGACACTCGTTAGAACCGGCGCCCCAGTAGTCGGCTAACGAGCCCGAGGGCATTACCTGTGCGCCGACTTTTGTCTTGCCGTTACCTATATAATCGATCTGAGAAACAGAAACACCACCGATGCGTTCAATTAAGGTTTTTGGCGCAGCAGGTTTGATCTGCACATGGGCATCCAGCCGATTGCCGTAATGACGAAGGTTGTTAGGGTCTGTTGTTGATGGAGGTTGATTCCACGAAAGGACGGCGCGGATACGACCTATTTTGGGTTTTGAACAGTGCCGGCGGACCTCATCCAAATCAACAGGTAAAAATGCAGTGTAACTTAGCCCGTCAGCAGGGATGCCGGGTATGTCGTGGGTGTTGACTTCAACAGTGTCCAGGTAGGTCCAGTTGCAGGTGTTGTCCCAGTCCGCCCAGAAGGCCACGTACTCCTTACTTCCGGACTTGCATAAACCACCGCTGTAACCTGCCGATTTTTTAATTGTAAATGTGGCTTCCAGCCAATCACGGTTGGGGTTAAGGCCAACACAATAAAGCTCTTCATAAGAGGTATTGGCGGCAGTCTTGGACAAAAGATCCACTGCTTTACCCAGGTCCAGCTTCAGCCCCTTCCATTCGGCAAGGGTGGTGGAAATCAAGCCCGGGTCTGGAAGTGATGTTTCGGAAATCATTTTCAGGGTGGAATAACCAAAGCGTTGGGGTTCCACCTTTACACCTGCACTTTTGATGAAATTCTTGGATGTATAGAGTTTTGCGAGCTCAGGAAACTCAACAGGTGGAGGTCCCGGAATATCAATTGGTGCCAGTTCGGGAAGCTCCGGCAGTTTATCTAAAACGCCAATGTATTCGGACTTGACAAAATCCACCGGTATGTTCGTCAACCAAGGTTTTGGCTTTATCTGGATATGCCGTTCCATTACATTGCCCCATATTGGTACCCAGTCTGGATCGCTACCAGCCGGTATGATCTCCCATGAAAGAATCGCGCGTACTTTCGGCAATACCGGGTTAACGCAGGTTTTCTTCTTGTCTTTTGGGTCAATTTTAATAGAAACGATATATGAAAGCGGTTTATTCGGCTTATCGGCGCAGTCGTCGGCGTTGGGCAGATCCCAAACCTTAACCCCAGCAAGTCCTGCATCTTCCCATCCGTCACCATCAGCATAATCTATATAAAAACGGACATGCTCCATTGAGCCGGCGCTACACTGGTTTCCGTTGTAGCCGTATGGTAGTTTTACCTGGATAGTCGCTGATAGAATATTTGTGTCTGGATTAAAGCCGATACAGGTTATCTCTTCGTATTTCTTGCTATTTGATACGTCTGATACAGGGTCATATTCGCTATCAGGGGCATTGCCAAAGTAGTTGGGATTACTTGCAAGGAGTGTTTTAAATTGCCTGCGTTCCAGCTCTGGAACATTAAAAATATAACCAAGTCCAAGCTTTTCAGCGGTAACAGGTCCAACAACGCCATCAGCTTTAAGCTTAGTGGCTTCCTGGTACTTAATAACAGCTTTTTTCGTTTTTCCGCCGTAAGTTCCGTCGATGGAACCTAAGGGAAAGTCCAGTTCAAACAACCTTTTCTGGAGATTTAGAACTAAATCTCCCTTTGCACCACTTTTAATGCTCATAGTTTCATCCTCTCTTTTTTGAATTTTAGCAGGCATTACTGTCTTGCTTTACAGACGATATTTTTACCAATTTGAGGCTGACGTTGCTTTTAAGTTTTTACACGAGCACTAAATAGCTTGCAGAACAAGTTTTTATCCCTTTTTCAAGGTGACTTTTTCAAGTCGAACAGGGAGGTTGAGACCTGGTTTAGTTGGGTTTTAGTAGAAAAAATATTTGCTGTTATTTTGCATCATTATTTAATGCTACACTTAGTTTAATATTTTTATTGGCAATATCCTGGATTTCAATTGTTTTTGCGCCCAATGGTTTCCCGTCTTTATACAGTGGAACAATCAGTGTCCATTCAACCGGTCCGGAAGGTTTCACCATGCTGTATGGTGAGTTAGCGTTTTCAGGATTTTCAATTTCTATATCATTAAGCGGATTGGTTACAGTAAAGCTGGCTGTTTCTTGGCCTATAATCGTTATTTTCCAACCTTCGTTTCTTTCTTCCGTTTGCCTTGCAAAAACCTTTGGAGCAAAACTGTTTACCAGTTTAACTGAGCGAAGTTCTATGCTTTTTGCAGTACCTTCGGACGCATTAATTACGAGGTCCACAACGGCTACCTGTTGTTCTTTGTTCGGCTTAATAACCTGTTGCTCTTCACCCGCAGTGGTAAGCAATTTTGGTGTTTTGACTTCAACCTGTGTGGCGAGTTGGGCAAAAGCAGTTGATGTGATAAGCGAGAAGACCAAAAACAGCATAAGTTCTATATGTTTGTTATACCTTTTCATCTGACCCTTCCTTATGTTTTATAGATTTTTGTTATATCTGAGTTTGATTTTAATTTATGGCCTATTCCAGTTGTTTGGTGCAAACACTGATGGTGTCCCAACACTGGGTGAGCCTACGCTATCAAGCACATCCTCTGCTATGAACCAGTCACCACGCCCCATTTCAAAAACAGTTGAACCACCGCTGATCATAATCTCATTATTTGAATAACTGCCTTCCGATCTCCACCAAGTGGTTCCATTGGAGGCATTCAGCGGTATGCAGTTTCTCCATGCTGCATTATCGGGGTCGCTGTTACATGTCGCACTTGTGCTGTACATGACAGGGGGCTTGTGTCTGTATCCACCATCGCAACAGTACTCGTCAGGCAGATCAAATAACGCATGAGAAGACTCATGCACAACTGTACGGAAACTGGTTGGTTCCGAGGTCGCTTTTCGTCCCCAGCGACAGTCTCTTAGGGGGTTTGTATGAAGCAGCAAAACAAGGTCTGCAAATGCTGCATCAGTGTTCACCTGGGCGGGCCATGTCACCGATGGGCAGATTCCACTGGTAGGTGCTGCTACTGATCCGGTAACGTTCATATAGTAATAATTAAATTTAGCCAAATTTATATAGTAAGCCTGATTTTCCCAGTAGGACGATTCTATCAACTCTTCAAGGTCATCAAGAAAAGCCTGCCGGTTGGCCAGTACTGACATGTCACCATAGGATGTATCAGGTACAAAAACAATATTAAGCGCATTGTCCGGGTTGGACTGTATCTCTAACAATGAAAAAACTGATGAACCGGGACTGATTGGTGTATCTGTAGGGTTGGCTACAAAATTAAGATCACAGGCTGATAGAGACAAAGAAAGTAATACTAATAGAAATTTCGCGAATCTACAGTAATGCATGGATTCCTCCTGTTTTTTGTGATAAGAACTTTTTTGGTTTAGAACTGAAAAACTATAGCTTCATTAGTGGAACCAAAATCGTCATAAAGAAGCTTTTTATCATGTTTATGGAGTTCAAGGTAGCACACATCTTATCATAAGTCAAGAAGTTTTATTGCTAAGTTATTAAGTAAGATTTTCCCAGTAAATTTTTCTTTTCAGGTTTTGTCTAATCATAGCTACCACGATCTTCCACCTGAGATAACACTTAAAAACTTCGGAGCAATCATTTTTAAGGTAACATAAGACATGATAGAAACCGAAATCACAGCTAACGGAACAATAAAATACAGTGCTAAAATAGTTATATCAGAATTAGGGGTTATGAGTTTGTAGCTCAGCTTTCTAAAGATCCCCAAAGTTGGCTCATGCACTGCAAAAACAAAGAAACTGCAGCCTGATGTCCATAGTAGAAATGATTTAAGAGTTTTAATTTTTAGTACTAGTTTGCTGATATAAAGAGCAGATGCCATACCAAACAAGATTCCGATTCGGTTAATGTATCCGTTTAACTCATTTTCTCTGGTCAAAGCAAGAAGCACTAATATTGCTATATATATAGAAATGAAAATATTTCCATATCTATCAAAAGCAAAAATGTTTTGCCCTGAAAAAGCAAAAAACGCACCTAGACAGAAAAATAGTGACGCAGCAGGTGATGGCATGTAGATCGGCCATATCAGAAAAAACCATAATAACCCAAGAAGACCAAGGAAGGGTATCGGAACTGTTCTGAATATAAGTTGCAGCAGAGGAACCAATAAGACCATTATCATTAAATCTCTTATAAACCAGAACTGATATGAAATAGGAAACCTGTTAATGCCCAGCAACGCGTTAAAATAATCAAAAACTTCAAAAGAATAGATTTGCCTGTTTTGTCCGGAAAAATATATTTGGACAGCAGGTATCGACTCTGCAATAACCAGTAGTAACAGTGTTAATGAATTCCAAAAAAGAAACGGAATCAGCAGTGAATGTACACGCCTTGAAAGTTTTCTTATGTAATTATCTAAAGACCACTCAAAATTAAGAAAAAATAAATATCCGGAAATCAGGAAAAACAGAGGCACTGAAATCCTGGTTATTCTCTTTGAAATAAGGTACTGGATGAGATCAGAAAGACCTTCTGATCGTGATATTTCTGTAGTTGTTTCTATATTGCCTGCATATGCATGAAGAAAGACAACCCCTACAATAAGAGGAAAGCGTAATAAATTTAATCTTTCAGAAGAAACATGGTCTAATTTCATAGGATAAATAAACTCATTTTATTTGCACAATCAATATAGAACAGCAAGTGTTCAGGGTCTTGTTTGCATTGCCTTTCTATAAGCCCCCAAGATTATCAAACATCTGCGTTTCTATAGACACTTCAGGCTCAGGCAGATAAATATTCTAACACGCCTTGCTTTGCATAGTATTTAAACAGGTCACTCTTTTAAAGGCAGAACATAAAACAAAACAGCAAAGTATTGTAGGATGCTTGCGGCAAAAACGAACAAATGCCAGATCAGGTGGTTCCAGGGAATCCGTTTAATCCCGTAGAAAAGCAGGCCAAGTGTGTAAAGCAGACCTCCGGATAGAAGCAGCTTAAATCCGGTGGGATGAAGAGCTGTGGTAAGAGGTTTTAAAACTATAACAACAAGCCATCCCATTGCAACGTATATAACCCCGGATAAGAAAGCGAACCTGCCTGTCAGAAATACTTTAAAAATCACACCCAGGACACACATTCCCCATACGAGACCGAACAGTATCCATCCCCATCGTCCATGAAGGGTGACAAGAGTGAATGGTGTATAGGTGCCGGCAATAAGAAAAAAAATGGACGAGTGATCCAGTATCTGAAATATATGTTTTATCTTTGGTCCCTGAAAGGCATGGTAAAGGGTGGAACTCAAGTATAATATAATTAATGAGCTGCCATAGACAGCACTGCTTATCAAGTGTCTGGCATTACCGAAAAGAGCGCTGTAAACAAGCAATACAACCAATCCGGCAACGCTCAGAATCGCTCCTAGCCCGTGCGTGATCGAATGGGCTATCTCTTCCGCAGTTGTATATTCTTTCCCAGGCTTACTGATTGATTTTTCCATACTAATAATAATACCCAAAAATACTAAACTATTGTTAATTGCCGGTGTGATTAATAGACAGCTCACCGCGACAACTTATCTCTTAAACTCCTGATAGACTACCTTAAATTAACCGGTGCCGGGGCACCGCATCCCGGTTATAGTTATGTAGCTTTGTTTAACCAAGCGTGGCTATAATAGAAACAACGAGACTAAGGCAAGGAGCTGTAACCGAAATGAGTAAGGGCGAAATTTTAATTGTTGATGATGAAGAGGATATATTAGAGTTGATAAGTTATAACCTTTCCAGGGAAGGCTATAAAGTGTTCTCTGTTTCTTCGGGAGAAGATGCCCTGGAAAAGGCAGGTTCGGAATCTCCAGACCTGATTGTTCTCGACCTGATGCTTCCCGGGCTGGACGGCCTGGAAACCTGCAAACTGCTCAAAAACAGTCAAAAAACCGGCCAGATCCCTATTGTAATGTTAACTGCAAAGGGTGAAGAGGCCGACATTGTAACAGGCTTGGAACTGGGCGCGGATGACTACGTTACAAAGCCGTTCAGCCCACGTATTCTGACTGCCAGAGTCAAGGCTGTTCTTCGACGGAGTAAAGAGGAAAAAACTTCTCACACGGAAGACACTCTTATCATAGACGATCTCTATATCCATACGGGCAGACACGAAGTGAAAGTCAAAGACAAAACAGTTGATCTGACATCCACGGAGTTTCGTCTGCTATGCTTCCTGGCACGGAAACCCGGGTGGGTTTTTACCAGATACCAGATTGTAGATGCCCTGCGTGGAAAAGATTATTATGTGACCGACCGTTCCATAGATGTTCAGGTTGTTGGACTACGAAAAAAACTTGGTTCTGTTGGAAAATATATAGAAACAGTACGCGGGGTGGGATACAGGTTTAAAGATCTGTAACAGTAACAAGGTTGGTGGCAAAAAAACAAATCTTTCCGACAAAAGTTTCAGAATATTTATTTAATGTCCGTCCCGTACAACACTACTTATTTTTCGATTCCTGTCCTGGCTTTAACTGCGTTTTGATAGTAGTGTTTTATTTCACGCATTTCCGTAACCAAATCGGCTTTGTCAATTACTTGCTGATCAGCTCCACGCCCGGTTATTACCAGCTCCACTCCGTTTGGTTTTGTCTCTATGAGTTCAACCAGGTTTTTTGTTTCGATAAGACCATAAGAAGCAGCGACATTAGCCTCATCCAGTATTACCAGTTGGTATTGACCTGAACAAAGGGCTTCGGCCGCTTCCTTGAGTCCAAGCCGGGCCATGCTGATATCTTCCTCTGCGGGCTTTCCTCTGACAAACCTGCCCGAGCCGTACTGCCTTGTACTGACCTGCTCCGGAAACCTTTTAAAGGCGATCAGTTCACTGGAGCCGCTCTTAAGAAACTGGGCCATAAAAACATTCAGGCCCGCGCCCAGGGCACGAATCGCCAGGCCAAGGGCCGCCGTGGTTTTGCCTTTACCGTTTCCGGTGTATACATGGACATAGCCTTTTTTTATCATACTTGTTTTACAAATCGTTTAATTAATTCCCGCCTGGCTTCACCCACTGTCAATGGTATGCGGTCAAATGAAATTCCGTCTTTGTGTTTCAGTTTGTGAATGAGTTCAGCGATCTGCGGAAGACGGAGTTTTACGCTATCCATTTCTTCCGGCGCATTAAAGACTTGTTCAGGAGTCCCTTGTCGGTGAATTCTTCCTCTGCTCAGGATAACTAGGTTATTCAGAAAAAGCGGAACAAGATCAACGCTGTGAGTGGCCATTAAAATAGTGGTGTTTCCGTTGCTGTTAAGTTTTTTAAGAAGTTTCATCATTTTGTACTCGCCCATGGGGTCCAGACCAGCAGTGGGTTCGTCCATAAGAAGAATGCGGTGTCCCATGGCAAGAAGCCCGGCTATGCAGGCACGTTTCTTCTGGCCGAAACTCAAGTGATGAATAGATTTTCCAGCAAGGCCGTCAAGTTCTACATCAGATAAAGCCTGCTCTACACGCGCCGCCACTTCTTCTTTATTAAAGCCCATGTTTGTGGGGCCAAATGCAACATCCTCTATTAGGGTTCCGGCAAAAAGCTGGTCGTCTGGATTCTGGAAAACAAGCCCCATCCTGCTGTATATCTCACGGGGCGAGAGCTTTTTTACATCTTTTCCTTCTATAAATACAAAACCCTTAAAATTTCTTATTATGCCGTCCAGGCACTGAAGCAATGTTGTTTTTCCTGATCCGTTTGCACCCAGTATACCGATAAAATCTCCCTCCTCCACTGCCAGGTTCACCCCTTTTAAAGCATCTGAACCGTCGGCGTATGTATAGGAGAGCCCTTGCGCCTCTATGACCTTCAAGGCGCCACTCCTTCCACTATGAGGAAATAGAGGCTGATGACAACGACTGACAATACCGCCCATGCAACTTCGCGGGGCTCTGTCTCATTGTCTTGCTGATAATGAAATCTACCGGTATATCCGCGTTGAACCATGGCTGTTGTCGTTGTCATGCTCTGATCCAGTGCACGGAGTATGACCGAGCCGGTAAGTGTCCCGAAAGAGCGAAGTCCTCGTAAAACTCCTACATAGCCAAGACGGTTTTTCTGCGATTTATATATAACCTGGGCGTCATCCATGAGAACGAAGATGTACCGGTATGCAAGCATAAAAATATCCATCAGGGTTTTTGGCACCCTGAGCCATGAAAGAGCGGATAACAGTTTTATAAAAGGAGTGGTCAAACCAAGAATAACAAGAAGTGAAACAGAGGCAAGAACTCGTGACCCAATCAGGGCGCCCTCGATCAGTCCCTGGCTTGTGACCGTAAGTCTCCACCCGAAAGCCGGGAGTGTCAGCAGGACATCGTTTCCGGAAGAAAAAGCCTTTAGAATAAAAATAACGAAAGCGATAAAGGCGGGTTCCGAGAACCTGTGTATATATTGTTTAAGAGGCACTTTGCTCCAGGTGGCCGCGATCAGGCATAGAAGAATAACTGATACCGGAAAGATGATACCGTTAGACATCAAAACTAGAATCAACATGGAGGCGGTGGTCAGGAGTTTTACCCTGGCGTTTACCCCGTGGAGGTTGTTTTTCTGGTCGGTTACTGTTTCATGAAGATGATGCATCAAAGTGGTTTGCCCGTATCAGTGCCGGCAGTTCGGGTTTTAATATGACCCGTATCTGTTTTTGTGCATGTTTTGAATTTAACTTTTTTACCTCCCTCGATCAGAACCCTCCAGTAGTATCCGCATATAAAACCGCCTAAGGTTCCACCCAGAAGAAAGACAAAAAGAAGCAGGTCTCCCTGATCGGTATTGATTAGTGGATCAACCGGCTCTCTTCCATAGGCTGCAGCATACTTTGCAACCACCGTCTCATCAACGCCAAGCCAGTTCTCCTTTGTTTCATGATTATTATCAGCCATGAAGGCATGTAAGATAAACAGACCGGTTGAAGCTAAAATGAAAAACAGAAGAAGAGCCAATGTTGTTTTTCTTCCTGTTTTTATCATGCTGATGCCTCCAGGTCATCCAATTCTGCCTGTTTAAGGATCTTGAACTTTACAAGTATGTCAGGCCGTTTTTTTGCAAGAAGACTCACCATGCCGGCCGTCATGAAACCTTCCAGTATGCCAAGCGGAAGCTGAGAGGGTATAAAGGCGTACATTATTTTTAAAAATAATCCCATCATGGGCTCCTGGCCGTGAAGCGCCGATGCCATGGCAAAAGATGTCATTGCGTATGTGCTCCAGTCGGCCAGGAGACCGGCTGCAAATGCGGCAGGTGTAAGGCCAAAGTTGAATGAGCGCATTAGTTTAAACACAGCGTATCCTGTAAACGAACCTACTATTCCCATGGATACGATGTTGGCTCCCCAGGTGCTTAAACCTCCGTGCGCCATGAAAAGAGCCTGAATTAAAAGAGCTACCGATGCTACCAGTACGCTTAATACCGGTCCCACCAGGATGGCCGAGATGGCTGTTCCGCATGGATGCGAAGATGTTCCTGCAATAGGTACGGGTATCGGCATGCAGGAAATTATAAATACGGCTCCTGCCATCAGACCCAGCATCGGCTTGAATGAAAGATCATCTGCTGTCCGGTTCTTTACTATCCAGACAGCATAAGCCAGGAAAGGCATTGCCACGGCATACCACAGAGCAGCCCATCCCATTGGAAGCACTCCTTCGGAGATATGCATGGCTTGTGACGTCGAGGCAGATATAAGAACCCATAGCAGGGCACTGCATAACGTTAAAATTGATTTGATCACTGTTTCTCCCTTTTCTTTTACTCTCCAGGTCCCACTGCCGCCAGCCTTAAAATAGCGTTTATGATAGCGGCCGCCACCGGACTTCCGCCCCTTCTGCCCAGTGACGTTATAAACGGGTAGCCTTTTTCCGAGAGTTCACCTTTAGTTTCCACCGCGTTTACAAAACCTACAGGAACACCTATGACAAGATCCGGCGCAAACGGCATAACTGATTCCAGGGGTCTGTCTCCTATTATCCGGCTGTCGGAGTTATATGTAATTTCGATTCCATCCTCTACAAGTTCCATGACTTTGGCAAGGGCTGTGGGTGCGTTTCCAATAGCTACTATACCGATATTTTCTATGGCCCCTTTTTCTATGGCTGTTTCGGTACGGGTTTGTCCGGACGCTTTGGCAGTTGTTGCAATATCCGGTTCCGATACTTTACAGATAACCCTTCCCCCCCATTTTTTAAGAAAAGTTTTGTTTATTCCGGATTTAACCATATGTACATCTACTAGAATGTTTTTTCCAGCGCGAACGGCCTTGACTCCTGCCTCAATTGCTTTTGGATGAAACCGCATATTTTCAGCAAAAGCAAAGTCACCGGTTGCATGAATTACTCGCTGTATAACAGGATAGGCTGCGATTCTCTTTTTCTCCGGCATGCCGAGTTCGGCATCGATGATTCTGAAACTCTCCGCTTCTATCTCGTCCGGTTTGAAATATGTGCCGGACTGAGCCTCAACCGTCTCCATCTGGAGGGATTCGATTATACGTTCGGCAAGCACTTCTGTAAGAGCACTATGCACCCCGATCGGTTTTGTGAGGATAAACTGTACCGCCGGATTTTTTTCTGAAATCTTTTTGATCATGCCGGGGATATCCTTTGTTACATGATCTCCGGATGCCAGGAAATATGGAAGAACGATAACCCGGTCCGCCCCGGCGTTTATGCAGGCATCTGCGCCGTCAAAAAAATCCGGTTTTCCAAACTGCATGAAAGCAGGTTTTATCATCTTGCCGGGCAAGCGCTTTTCAAGTAGCCCGGCAATGCTGAATAAAGTTTTATTAGCCTCTTCACGCATACTGCCATGTCCAAGAATCAATACTGCATCCATTTGTTGTTCACCTTTCGTAATTTAAAAAAACATTAAGAATTTCATTAAGAAATTCATAAGAGCGCTGCATCCGTTTTTCCACAAAATTCCACAAAATTTTCTGCTGCCTCCGGGCTGAATCCAAAATGAATGTGGATATAGCCACCCATTGTGTTTTTTATTCGATATCCCTCGTATTTTCCATCTGAAAGTCTGAAAACACGTTCAACCTCTTTCGGCATTTCGTTTATGTCGGAGTAATGAAACTCGTGGCCGCGAAGCCTTGTGCCTGCCTCTCCAAGGCAACTGCTTTTTTCAAGTTCGACTTCACGGTATCCCATACGTACTCGCTTTTTACTCATAACGGATCTGGTCGGAAACAGACCGCTCATGCTATGAAAGCGACCTTCAAAATCCGTAATCCCTTGGGTAAGGTACATAAAGCCTCCGCACTCGGCGTATATAAGGCCTCCGCGCTCTGCCCATTCCTTTATCGACGCCAGCATAGAAGTGTTGGCAGAAAGTTCGGCTGCGTGCATTTCCGGGTATCCGCCGCCCAGGTAGAGCCCGTCTATGCCCGGCGGCAGGTTTTTGTCCGAAAGCGGGCTGAAAGGCAGAATTTCCGCACCAGCCCTGCGGAGCATTTCTAGATTGTCTTCATAGTAAAAACAGAAAGCTTTGTCCATGGCTACGGCCAGGCGCACATTATTGTAACAGGAAACGGTTGAAGGCTGAGGAACCGGGAGGCGGGAGCGAGTGGTTGATACGCTGATTGTAGCTTCAGCTAATATGGCCCCCAGGTCTATATATTTTTGGGCTGTGTCGGCCAACTCTTCCAGTGCGTTTGCATCTATTGGATTTTCCTTGCCCATACGCAGGCCGAGGTGTCTGTGCGGAATTTCGAAACCGGAGTTTTTGGGAAGATAACCCAGTGGTTTTGTTTTGCAGTTGCCATGTAGAGAATCTATAATCATTTTGTAGTGGCGCCGGCTTCCGATATTATTAAAGACCACACCCATTATGTCCAGGTCCGGATCGAAAGTCTCAAATCCCTTGACCATGGCTGCTGCGCTTTCCGCCATAGCTCCGGCATCAAGAAGCAGCAACACCGGAAGTTTTTTTAAAGCCTTTGCAAGCGAAGCTGTGCTTGACTTTCCACCGTCAAACAATCCCATAACACCTTCCACTATTGATACATCTATATAATCTTCCGTTGAATGACGTGTAAAACAGTCGTTTACAAATGATTCTCCGCACATCCATAGGTCCAGGTTTCTTGACGGTCTGCCGGTAATTAATTGGTGCAGGGTAGGGTCGATAAAATCAGGACCGCATTTAAAAGCCTGCACGGATTTTCCTGCCTTTTTAAATGCGGCAAGCAGGGCAAGTGTAAGCGTTGTCTTACCTGATCCGCTATTTGCGGCGGCCACTATGAAAGCTTTATGAGACATTTTTATCTTTTTACTTTTTTATGCAAAACCTGAGTTCTTTGATCAGGCGTGAGTTTTCTCTTCGGCTGCGCACAGCTATCCTTAGGTAAGAGCTATTTAGTCCCTCGAAGTTAGAGCAGTCACGAAGGAGTATTCCCCGTTTGTAGAGACGGTTTCTGATCTGTTGTGCTTTTGGATGTTGAATAAAAATAAAGTTGGCCTCCGAGGGCAATACCGTAAAGCCCAGCTTGGAAAATTCCGACTCTAGCAGGGTTTTTTCCTGTTTGAGCCACTTAGCTGTTTCCTTCACAAATACCTTGTCTCCAAGAGCCACATATGCTGCGCGTTGGGCCAGGTAGTTTACTGACCAGGGATCTTTAGTCTCCTTTAAAACCGTTATAAGGTTTTTGGGGAAAACTCCAAAACCTATTCGAAGCCCGGCAAGTGCATGAAACTTGGTAAGAGATCGTAGCACCACAAGATTGTTATTTGAGTAAAGAGTGTTGATTTCTATTACAGACTCCTTGGGACAAAAATCTATAAAAGCTTCGTCCACAACTAAAAGGCAGCCTGCTGAGGCTGCTTGATCTGCAATAAAAAGGACTTTATCCTTACTAAGAACATGGCCGGTTGGATTGTTCGGATTTCCAAGAAAAGCCATGTCGCACCCCTGCATGGAGAGAGCAAAACGCTCAGGATCTATACGAAACATATTTTTTTCTTCAAGATAAAGTTTATTTATGCCGGCACCTGCAATTTTTGCCGCCCTTGAATACTCAGAAAACGAAGGTGCTGTCACAAGAACCTTACTTGGTTTAAGCGCCGCTACCATAAGATGGATAAGTTCGTTAGAACCGTTTCCACAGATAATGTTTGCCGGGTCAATGTTATATATACGACCTATTCTCTTAGAAAGCCTGCGGCAGGCAGGGTCAGGGTATCTGCCGAGGTATTTTAATGATTTTCTTATTTCGGCCTTAACCTTTTTGGATGGGCCAAGCGGATTTATAGAGGCGCTGAAATCAATTATACGGTTGGCTGGTATTTTTTTAAGAGCCTCGGCTGCAGAGTAAATATCTCCTCCATGTTCTGTTTCGTGGCTGCTCATAATGATTCTCTTATAAGTAAAAGAATAGTTACTATGCTGAAGCCGAGAATAGATGTGATAATTGTCAGGATCAAGGCGGTTTCAGCTTTACTTGTTGTAAGCCTGTTGCATGGGATGCCTATGGATGGTTTTTCTATTTTCAAGCCGTTATAGGTTGCAGGCCCACCAAGTTTTACTCCAAGAGCGCCTGCCATTGCCGCCTCTGGAATTCCACTGTTTGGGCTGGTATGTTTATTTCCGTCTT
>JALUUO010000116.1 GCA_027021335.1 Nitrospirota bacterium | reverse complement strand
TATTTCAGTTGTCAAAGAGCAACTTGAGCACCTGTTGGACGCTTGCAGAAAGTTTTTTGGCCGAATCTGTGGTTTTGCCCAGATGACAAAGGAAATCGCTTGCTGACTTTTTACGTGGGCATCAATAATAAGCATTATAATTTTAAGGCGTTTTTTAAACGACTTTAAATACAATATTAATAACGAAGGATAGCATAACAACATGAAAATTACGGTTAAGAACCCCATAGTTGAGATGGACGGCGACGAGATGGCCCATATTATGTGGACCATGATAAAAGAAAAACTGATCTTACCCTTTCTTGACCTGGACCTGAAATACTTTGACCTGGGAATCAAGCACCGGGATGACACCGAAGACCGTGTGACTGTTGAAGCCGCTAATGCAATAAAAGAGATAGGAGTCGGAGTAAAGTGCGCCACGATCACTCCAAACGCAGACAGGGTCAAGGAGTATGGTTTAAAAAAACAGTGGCAAAGCCCTAACGGCACGATTCGTTCAATATTAGATGGAACGGTCTTTCGAAAACCAATAATATTGAATAACATTCCTCCTGCAGTACGAAACTGGAAAGAACCGATTCATATAGGCCGCCATGCCTATGGTGATCTCTATAAAAGCGTGGAGCATGTTGTTGAAGGCCCGGGTATTGCCGAGATCGTCTTTACACCCCGTGAAAAAGCTACTTCCACCAGGATAAAGATCCATGATTTCGAAGGCAGCGGAGTGGTTATGGGTATTCATAACACCGAGGCTTCGATACGAAGTTTTGCAAGAGCATGTATTAATTATGCATTGTTTGAAAAAATCGATATCTGGTTTGCCACCAAAGATACTATTTCTAAAAAGTACCAGGGGTTTTTCCGCGATATATTTGCGGAGGAGATAAATAACAAAGTGGCGGATATTGAGAACTCAGGTTTAAACTACCGTTATCTTCTTATAGACGACGCAGTCGCACAGGTCATTAAAAGCCGGGGCGGAATGCTGTGGGCATGCACGAACTACGATGGAGACCTTATGAGCGATATGGTGGCGGCAGGTTTTGGAAGCCTCGGGCTTATGACCTCCGTGCTTGTATCACCTGATGGGAAATACGAGTTTGAGGCGGCACACGGAACTGTTACGCGTCACTATTATGAGCACTGTAAAGGCAACCCCACATCCACTAACTCTATGGCCTCAATATTTGCCTGGACAGGTGCGATAGCAAAACGTGGAGAACTGGACAAAAGCCCTGAAGTTACTAAGTTCGCCCGCAAACTGGAAGACGCGGTCATCCGCACTGTTGAGGGAGGGATAATGACAAAGGATCTTATGCTTATAGCTGAACCGAAAGCCGAGAAGTACGCCTTTACCGAAGAGTTTCTTGACTGCGTGGCCGAAAATCTCCGGTCATCTCTTTCGAGTTAAATGGTTTCAACTAAAAAATTGACATTCTCATGAAGCATAAAAACCGGGGGAAAACAGAATTCATCCGGTCTTAACCTGTTTTTATAATCTGATCTTGACGCAATGAAGAAAAAGTCCGGAAAGACACTTTCATGGTCGCTTGACACACTTTCCAGCTTAAAACGCCGTATAGAAGAGGAGCGGGTAAAACAGGTAACCACAACTAAAACGAACCTGAGAAGCAAACCAGCCAAACATCCGGAAGAATACTCCACAAACAACGATGAGAGTCTTTTTCTAAAAGCTATGTCGGACGTAAAAGAGATGCCGGAATTTCGTGCGCTCCCCCACAGAAGCGCAAAACCGGATAAACAGCCCACAGAGCCTTTTGAGCAAGCTATGCATCACTCGCCAAAGAGTCATACGGATGATGATGAACTGCTTTTGGTGGTTAGCGGAAACAGTAGGGTGGATATAAGTCAGACCGATGAGTACATTCAAGGTTACAGCCCGGATGTGAGGCCGGATCTTTGTGAAGCCATGCATGCCGGACAGGTTCCGGCACAGGACAGCCTCGACATGCACGGCCTCACCCTTGACGAAGCAAAACCGGCCCTTGAAGCATTTATCCGGCAGGCGGGTAATCGTGGCCTTAGGTGTGTCAATATAATCCACGGCCGCGGACTTCGATCACCAGCCGGACCGGTTCTGAAAAATGCAATGCGCAACTGGATTGATTCAGGTCCGCTTAGAAAACTTGTGATGGCGTACGCCACAGCCCCACCCTCGGACGGCGGCCCGGGCGCAACCTATCTGCTGCTCAGGTAATAGTAGAGGAAAATGCAAATGGCAAAAAACTAAGGATTTAAAACCTAACTGTTGCATAAATTCCAGCTAAATGAGGTACTTATGAAACTCCGGCAAAGCCCTTTTTTCGAAAATGCCCTGAAACAATTTCTTGATGTCGCCGAAAAAATAAACCTGGACCCTAACATTGCGGAGCGGCTGAAAAGTCCCGAACGAACTCTGATTGTAAATGTGCCGGTCAGAATGGATAACGATGTTGTTAATGTATTTTCCGGTTTCAGAGTGCAGTATAATGATGCGCTCGGGCCTTCGAAAGGAGGCATACGCTACCATCCTGCCGTAACACTTGGCGATACAGCCGCTCTTGCAATGCTCATGACATGGAAGAACGCTCTTGTCGGCTTGCCGCTTGGCGGGGCAAAAGGAGCGCTGTGTGTTGATCCAACACGGCTTTCAAGATCGGAACTTCAACGTGCAACCAGGCGTTTTACAATGGAACTTATAAGCATGATAGGTCCGGATAAGGATATACCGGCACCTGATCTCGGGGTTAACGAACAGGTTATGGCATGGATGATGGATACCTACTCACAGCAGGTCGGAGCGGCCAGCCCTGGTGTTGTAACCGGCAAACCAATAGCGCTTGGAGGCTCGCTGTACCGGCATGAAGCCACCGGCCGCGGAGTGGTTTTCTGTATCGAGCAAGCCGCAGAAAAAATCGGTATGACCCTGGACGAAAATACTACGTTTGCTATTCAGGGATTTGGAAATGTAGGCTCTATGGCTGCAAAAGCACTAGCGAAACTGGGCTGCCGGTTTATATCTGTAACAACTTCACGCGGAGGAGTTTATAACAGCAAAGGGCTGAAGCTTGATGATCTCTACAGGTGTTACAAGGAGCATGGTTCGTTTAAATGCTATAAAGATGGTGAACAAATAACCAACAAAGAACTTCTGGCCCTGGAGTGCGATATACTGGTTCTGGCTGCGCAGGCAGGACAGATTACAATCGATAATGCCGAACATGTAAAGTGCAAAATTCTTGCTGAAGGCGCTAACGGTCCCGTCACTATGGATGCCGATCCTGTTATCATTGATCGTGGAATATTTCTGTTACCCGATATCCTGGCCAATGCAGGAGGAGTTATAGCATCATACTTTGAGTGGGTTCAGGATATACAACGCCTCTTCTGGGATGCGGAAGAAATCGAGAGAAGATTAAAGAAAATTATGCACAGAAGCTTTGAGCAGACCGTAAATCTTTCAAAAACTCAAAAAGTAAGCATGCGTACTGCGGCCCTTATGAGAGGCATCGGCAAAGTTGCCCAGGCAATGCTGCTTAGAGGGCTGTATCCGTAAAAGGTACTGTGGTTAAAATGGATCAAACTAATGAAATACTCTGGAAAAAACGGTTTAAAGAGGCGGTGCTTCCCCGCTACCAGACAGATGGCGCCGCTGGCTTTGACCTGCATTCGGCAGAAGAAGACGAGCTTAAGCCGGGCCAGTGGCGTATGTTCGACACAGGATGGTCTGTGGCTATACCCGCAGGCTATGAAATGCAGATACGCCCCAGAAGCGGTTTGGCTTCTAAGTACGGAGTTACTGTCTTAAATTCTCCGGGAACTATAGACTCAGATTACAGGGGACCGATTAAAATCATACTTATAAACCACGGCAAAAGCGCCTTCCGGGTACGGATCGGGCAGCGCATCGCTCAAGCAGTAGTGGCGCCGGTCTCTCGTCTTAGCTTTAGTGAATCAGCCACACTACCAGAGTCTGAACGCGGCGAAAACGGATTCGGATCAACCGGAAGATAAAAAACAGCTTTTTTATGTGCTGCTTGTTATCATCTTTTACTCTATGGTGCCGCTTCTGATATTGTTGTAAAAGTGAGCAAAAAAATCTCCATTCTACTTGGGCGCCTCGATGAATGCCTCAGGCTTGTTGAAATGACCTTCTGATCAGGAGGGGTTACTACCGAGATTTTTAAGTTCTTATCCTTGAAAATGTCACTGCCTTTATGGCAAAATTCCAGAATCATGACCATTCTTCCCAGGCCGCTATTATTACAGCAGGTGCAAGATGCCTTGAAACAATTTCCTGTGGTACTGCTTTTGGGACCGAGACAGTGCGGGAAAACCACTCTTGCACGCCAGGTCCAAAAGCGGCAGGAAGGCGCCTACTTCGATCTTGAAGACCCGGAAACACCGTTAAAACCGGAGATTGCAAAGACGGTATTGAAAGACCTGAAAGGCTTGATAGTAATCGATGAGTTTCAACGTCAGCCGGAACTTTTCCAACTGCTTCGGGTTCTCGCCGATCGCAAACCGTTACCTGCGAAATTCCTTATACTCGGAAGCGCCTCCCTGGACATTGTGCGCGGGGTGTCGGAATCACTTGCAGGCAGGGTGGCATATATACGCATGAGCGGTTTCTCCATAACAGAGGTCGGAGCCGATCAAGGAAAAACCCTTTGGCTTCGTGGAGGGTTTCCAGACTCCTTTCTGTCAAAAAACGATAAGATGAGTTTTGTCTGGCGTACACATTTTACTCAATCCTTTCTTGAACGAGACATTCCTCAGCTGGGGATACGAATTCCAGCCCCGACTCTGCGCCGTTTCTGGACAATGGTCGCCCACTTTCACGGCCAAATATGGAATGCGGCAGCCTTTGCACGCTCCCTTGGCACAAAAGAGGATACAGCCCGCAGGTACCTTGATATTCTTTCAGGAGCGTACATGATAAGGCAGCTTCCTGCCTGGTTCGAAAATATCGGCAAAAGGCTTGTCAAAGCGCCGAAGATATTTGTCAGGGATCCCGGCATTCTGCATGTTCTGCTCGGATTAAGAGACAGGATGCAACTGTTGTCCAGTCCGCAAATGGGTTTTTCGTGGGAGGGCTTTGTTTTAGAGCAGATTTTAAGCTTGACCGAAGCGGAACGAGACGCATACTACTATAAAACCCATGCCGGAGCCGAGCTGGATCTTTTACTGCTGAAAAACGGAAAACGATACGGATTTGAATTCAAGCTGGCGGATGCGCCAGGTTCTTCCAAATCAATGCATACTGTGTCACGTGATCTTAAACTGGATCACCTTTGGGTTGTATATCCGGGAAGCAGAAGATACCCTCTGGGTAAAGGTTTCGAGGTTGTTCCACTTTTAGAGCTTCCGTCCCTGCTGGAAAAACATGGGCTTTCACCGGGACAATAACCCCGATTGGGTGGAATCGTAAGGGAATCGCTGCCCCCTGCCCCTGCCGGCTGCCGCTCAAGGGATGTAAAGCAGAGTTCCGCTCCACTCTGTTTTACATCCCTTTTTTCCTCTTTAGGGTGGGTATTTTTATTTGCTGTTTTCT
>JALUUO010000115.1 GCA_027021335.1 Nitrospirota bacterium | reverse complement strand
ACAATACTGTACAGGTGAATATAGCCAGGCATGTTATCGGTAAAGGTTTAAGCGTGCGTGAAACTGAAGCAATGCTCAGAAGAACGAATAAAGATCCCAACAAAAAACCCGTGGTTCTAAAAAAGAATCCACAAGTCGCAGCACTCGAGAATAAACTTACGCAGAAACTCGGCACTAAGGTTAAGCTTGAGGACCGCGGCAAAAAAGGCGGTAAAATATCGATTGAGTACTACTCATTAGATGAGTTGGACCGTCTTCTTGACATACTTCTCGTTTAAAACACCTGTCAATGGATTTTTTAATGTAGACTTCGCTTTAAAATCCCATCAAAATTGACAAATACAAACTAAATCGGGTATTTTTTATAGTAGTTTGCGGGAATAGCTCAGCTGGTAGAGCACAACCTTGCCAAGGTTGGGGTCGCGGGTTCGAATCCCGTTTCCCGCTCCATTTTCAGGCGAGGCCTAAGGCGCAGTTTTGTACCAGACTAAACCGGTTAATTCTCACGGCGACGTACCCAAGTGGTAAGGGGGAGGTCTGCAAAACCTTTATTCAGCGGTTCGAATCCGCTCGTCGCCTCCACTTTCTTCAGCCGTATCAATAATTCTGTACTCGTGCGTTATCTCTGCAGACCTGGCCAGTGTTGCTCCCACTGAACAGTATTTATCGAGCGAAAGCGAGATAGCCCTTTCCACCGCCTCTTTTGATACGTTTCTGCCGGTTACTGTATAGATCAGGTGAATTGCGGTATAACGGCCGGGATGCCCCTCTTGCCTTTGTCCATCGACTTTTATTTCAAAATTCGTAATCTCCTGGCGTTTCTTTCTTAAAATAGAGATCACATCCATGCCGGTACAGCCTCCAAACCCGATAAGCAGCAGTTCAATAGGCCGGGCGCCGGTATTGCTTCCACCGAACTTTTCATCTGCGTCCATGACTATCGCATGCCCGGTACCTGAATCGCCTACAAATTGCATATCTTTTACAAGTGTAACCAGTGCATTCGGCATTTTACTAACCCCCCTTGGTATATTAATTTCAACTGCCCAGGAATAAATCCGCCTTTTTAGAAAGCGGCTAAACGGTTTCGGTTTTTCCGGCCCAGAGGGTCGATCATGTAGATATTCGATTTCTTCTCTTCCGAAAAACATTCCAGCATTTTCTTGAGCGACTTTCGCTGGTAATAACGAATTTCCTCTTCCGGCACCTTGTAAAGAAGGTGTTTATCGATAAAACTGGCTACCGGCTTGCCATAGGGCAGCCTGGAAAGACGAAGCATACCCTTAAAAAGCCTCTTATTTGTGTTAAAGCTGAGCTTGGAGCGTTCAAGTGCGCGCTCAAGAAGAATATCGTTTCTAAGCTGAATGACCGAATCCGGCTTCATAAATACGCGCTTATCGACCAAGCTGTCGGCCTTCATCTCCAACATGGTGTGTGTGAGGTTCGGCATGATGATAAAACGCGGAATATATTCATTGTGGGCCACCGTATCAGCAGCAAGATGCGCTTTATAGCCACAGGCAAAGGCCTTCTGAGCTTTACTGCCTGCCAGGCGGAAAAGCTCACTTGAGAATTTCCAGCTATGAGAGTCTCCTTCCGGCTCTTGGAGCTTTTTCCCAACAACAATATCCGCAATAATAGAGCCATAAAGAAAGTCTTTGGGAAATGCCTTTATGACCGCATAGAGAGCCGGAGGTATAACCCCGGTTCCCACGGCCAGCAACTCCTGCCCCAGGTAGAGATGGGTTGCCGGTCCCCATGCAAACGCAATGGATGGAACCACAAGAAATAAAAACAGAGCGACAAGAAAA
Source organism: Nitrospirota bacterium (assembly GCA_027021335.1). Taxonomy (GTDB): domain Bacteria; phylum Nitrospirota; class Thermodesulfovibrionia; order SZUA-242; family SZUA-242; genus JALUUO01. The sequence continues at coordinate 21,646 of JALUUO010000115.1, read as the reverse complement.
ATTATTATCACAATCAGTACTTATTAGTCTAAATCATATTGAACAGAAATTCCATAAACACTGCCCCGGGTTTGAAAAGCCGAATTCCATATACGGTTTACTGGTTTTCTTGACAAATTCAGGCCTATTGGATAATGTAATTACTTGCTTAAAGACCTAAACGGAGACTCTTACATGAGCTTGGATTCACCATCTATCCCAGGATATATCGACTATCAGCGCAGGGAATTCTGCAAGGATATAAAATGTGAAATACAGACCAAACTGGAAGAATCTGCAGAGGGTTCCACGACCTACGAAAAGGTCAGGGATATCTGTAAAACCGACTGCCGGTATACCACGTACCAGTTTCATCACTGGTTGATAAAAAAGGGATATTTAATTGTTCGCAGCAAAAATTAAGGAGGTTTACTTACAATGGATTGGGGAATGAAAAACAGAATGGCTCAAATCATTAAGCCGGATACAGGGCGTGCATTGATGCTGGCCATAGATCATGGCTACTTCCTGGGCCCTACATCAGGCCTTGAGGCTCCCGGCAAAACAATTTCTCCGCTTATACCATATTGTGACTCACTTATGTTGACACGTGGAATTCTTCGCACATCAATAGATGCTTCAATACCAACACCTATCGTGTTAAGAGTTTCAGGTGGTACCAGTATTCTTGGAGATCTCTCAAACGAAGGAATTACGACCACGATAAAAGAAGCGGTTCGCATGAATGTGGCTGCCGTGGCGCTTTCTATATTTGTTGGTTCAGAACATGAAAAAGAGACTCTGCTCGGCCTGTCCGATCTTATTAATGAAGGGCAGGAATACGGTATACCGGTTCTTGCAGTGACCGCAGTAGGTAAAGAAATGGGAAGAGATGCCCGTTATCTCGGCCTTGCCTCCAGGATTGCCGCAGAACTTGGCGCAAGCATTGTCAAAACCTACTACTGCAAGGATTTCAATAAAGTGGTTAATAACTGCCCTGTACCCATTGTGATAGCCGGAGGCAAAAAGCTTCCTGAGAAAGAGGCTCTTGAGATGGCCTATGCAGCTGTATCCGACGGTGCTGTAGGTGTAGACATGGGCCGCAACATCTTCCAGTCAGAAGCTCCTGTTGCAATGATAAATGCTGTTCGGTCCGTGATACATGAAAACGCAAAGCCGGACAAAGCGTACAAGTTGTTTCTTGATTTAAAGAAGAAAAATAAAAGCAAAAAGGTTAAGAAAAAGTAAGTCTAAGTGGTCAGAAATTAGGGGGTGATAAGTAACCCCATATTTAGCTTTTTGTACTTAGCTTTTTACCTGAAACTATGCGCGTAGCAATGTATTACAGCAACAGCGATGTCCGCATCGAGAACATGCCGGTTCCGGAAATCGGTGCGGATGAACTGCTGGTTAAGATCAAAGCCAGCGGTGTTTGCGGCACTGACGTTCTTGAGTGGTATCGCCTAAAGCAGGCTCCACGTGTGTTGGGACATGAGATCACAGGCGAAGTTGTAGAGATCGGCAAGGATGTCAAGAGCTTCAAGCCCGGAGATCGTGTTTTTGTTTCACATCATGTTCCGTGCAATACTTGTTATTACTGTCTTAGTGAAAAACATACCGTATGCCATACCCTGCATACCACCAATTTCGATCCGGGCGGTTTTTCCGAATACCTCCGTGTTCCTGCCATTAACGTAGACCGTGGCACCTTTGTGCTTCCGGAAGAAACAAGTTATGACAACGGAGTTTTTATCGAGCCGCTGGCCTGTGTTGTCCGTGGACAGAGACTCGCCGGCCTACGGCACGGCCAGACCGTGCTGATACTGGGATCGGGTTTTTCAGGACTGCTTCACCTGGCCATGGCACGCCTTTCGGGTATTACCCGCATTATCACTACGGATGTCAGCGACTTCAGGCTGGATCTGGCCAGGCGCCTGGGAGCCACTGCATCGTTTTCGGCTGACCAGGATATTGCTTCACTTGTGCGCAAAAACAATAATGGCCGCCTGGCCGACCTGGTTATTGTATGTACCGGCGCTTTTTCCGCCTTCAATCAAGCGCTTTCATCTGTGGACCGCGGAGGAACAGTTCTATGCTTTGCCACCACCGAGCCTGGAGTTAACCTGCCGGTACCGATAAATGAATTCTGGAGAAACGGTATAACACTTCTGCCCAGCTACGCATGCAGCCCGTACGATATAACTGTTGCAATCGATCTGATAAACTCAGGAAGACTGCCGCTTGATGAGTTAATAACCCATCGTCTGCCACTTGATGAGTGTCAAAGGGCTTTTCAGCTTGTCGCAGAAGCTGGAGATTCAATGAAGGTGGTCATAAAGCCGTTCGGCGATTAGGGTTCTAAAACTAAAGGCCTGGCCTTTTTCAGGCTTTTCACGCTAAAAATTTCTTCCCTCGTTTAAGACTCCTGCTATAATGTTTAAATCATGAAAGTTTTTATTACAGGCGGCACCGGGTTTGTGGGAAGGGCAATATTACGGCATATCCATTTAGGCTTAAGAAATATCCATATAAGACTTCTTGCCAGGTCAGAGCAGTCACTGCAAAAACTGGGAGAATCGGCAGAAGGTGTGGAACCGGTATATGGAGATATTTTTTCCGGGGATATCCTGGAAAAAGAGATGAAAAGCTGCGATATGGTTATTCACCTGGTAGGGATTATAAAGGAGAAAGACGGGGCGACATTCGAGAAGGTTCATATTGAGGGCACAAAGTGCGTGGTTGATTCCGCCCGAAAGTCTGGTATACGACACTTTGTACATATGTCTGCGGAAAACGCCCGGGCTGATGCGCCGTCCAGGTATCATACAACCAAGTATCAGGCCGAAGAATATTTGAAAAAATCCGGCCTTACCTATACCATTATGCGGCCTTCCATGATGTTCGGGCCGGAAGATCAGAATTTCAACGAGCTTGCTAAAATAATATGTTCAACTCCGGTTATGCCGGTTATAGGCGATGGCTCATATATATGGCAGCCTGTATCGGTAGATAATGTGGCCGAACTTTTCGTCGCCGTTTTGATGGAGCCCAGGGCTATGGGTAAAACATATGAAATTCGCGGCCCTGAAAAGTTCACCTTCGAGGAGATTCTAAACATATTAATGGAGGTTACCGGAAAGACAAGGCCGAGAATTCATATCCCGGTGGCTATTATGAAGCCGCTTGCGTCACTTATGGACATTGTCAGCTCCATAGCGCCAATAACGCTGGAACAGATGAAAATGCTTCTTGACGAAAAACAGCCTCCGTCGGAAAACTTCAGCGCCGACTTTCCCATAAAACTGACACACCTTGAAGAGGGGCTAAGAAAATTCCTGGCCCCATGCAGGCCATAGCCAAGATAAAAAACTATATCAATATCAGAGGTAACAGAAGTGGCGGAAAAAGACCTTTATCAGGTTTTGGGTGTAAAAAGAGGATCAAACAAGGATGAGATAAAAAAAGCCTACCGTAAACTAGCGCGTAAATATCACCCTGATTTAAACCCGGGTGATGAAAAGGCTGAAAAGCGTTTTAAGGAAATAAACGAGGCATACGAGATCCTAAGTGATGACAAAAAACGCGGCCAATACGATCGTTTCGGTATGGGTGCATTTAACCAGACCGGCAGTCCGGGCGGTCATGAAGGTTTCGAGGGTTTTACATTCGATTTTGGCCAGTTCGGTCGATCCGGCCGGCCCGGAGCAGGAGTTCAAGATATTTTCTCAGACCTCTTTGGCGGCATGGAAGCAGGGCCACGCATTCAGCGTGGTCCTGATATGGTTATGGAAATGTCAATCTCGCTGGAGGAGGCTGTAAACGGAGTAACACGTCCCATAAGCTACCGCAAAGATGTCTCTTGCAAAACCTGCGCCGGAACAGGTGCAAAGGATGGCAAGCTGATCACCTGCTCCAGGTGCGGAGGCAGCGGCAAACTTCAGACCGGCCAGGCGTTTTTCAAGCAGATACAGACATGCCCGAGTTGTTCCGGTCAAGGCAGAGTTGCCTCGGAAACCTGCCATGCATGCAAAGGCCGTGGTGTAAGTATCGGTACCGAAAATATTAAGGTGAAAATCCCTGCCGGTGTTGACAACGGATCAAAGGTTCGGCTACGCGGCCGTGGAGGTGCCGGTATTAAGGGCGGCCCTGCCGGAGATCTTCTGATAGAGATAACAGTTAACCCACACCCGATTTTCCGTAGAAAAGGCAACAACCTTTACGTGGATGTTCCGGTCACTATAGCCGAAGCAACTCTTGGAGCCAAAATACAGGTTCCCACTATCGACGGGATGGCCTACCTGACTCTACCGCCTGGAACCAACTCGGGAAAAAAACTAAGGTTGCGTGGTAAAGGAGTTTCGTCGGCCAGGGGGGGAAAGGGTGACCAGTATGTCGAAATAAAGGTTGTTGTACCACAGAAACTGTCAGATTCTCAGAAAAAGTCATTATACGAGGTTGAAAAGGCATATGCTGAAAATCCCAGAGAGGCTCTTTACAGAATAAAAAAGGGGTACTAGTGAGGCATGAAAGAGCAAAAAGACGGAACTGAAGAAAAAAAGATAATACAGCAACGGCTGAATGAACTTAAAATCAAAACGTTTTATGAACTCTTGGATCTTGCAGGGAGAGTTTTCCTGATAATCCGTTACTCAGAAAATGTGCATATAGGAACACGTGGATTTCTCCCGGAAGAGAAGAAAAACGGTTTGGTGCTGGTTTTAAATAAAAAAATGAATTTCAGCTGGAGAGACGGGCTGTTCGAATGCCGGTTGGTTTTTGGTACTAAACCTCACACCTGCATTATTCCTGAGGAGCATATTATCGGTATTCACTCTCCGGAACTAAATACCCAGTTAATAACCGCGCCATATATGCCTGATGAGAAAGAGGCAGAGCATAAAGAAAAAACAGAGAAAAAACGGGCAGTATCAACAGATGCGGAAACAGGCAAAAACGTGGTGAAAGTGAACTTCGCAAAAAAACGCCGATAACGTAAATAAAGCCTTTCTCATCATACTTCACTGTATATTTTACTGTTTTTCAACTGTCCACAGGCCGCTGATATATCGGCCCCTTTGCTTTTCCTGATTGGCGCCTCAACTCCACCCTCTACAAGCAGGGACTGAAAGCCCAGTATGTTTTTATCCGTAGATCTTGTGAACCGGCTGCCGGCATACGGATTCAGGGGTATGAGATTTACCTTGGAAGGAATACCGTTCAATAGCCGAAGCAGTCGTTTAGCATCCTTTTGGGTATCGTTTATATCTTTAAGCATCACATACTCAAATGTTATTTTCCTGTGAGGATTAAGCGGAAACTCCCGGCAGGCGGCCATAAGCTCACTTATCGGAAATCTTTTGTTTATGGGCATAATTTTGTCACGGACCTTGTCGGTTGTGGCGTTAAGCGAAACAGCCAGGTTTACATCCGGCCCCAGGCGGCCCATCTCTCTGATTCCAGCGGCATTACCACAGGTGGATACGGTTATTCTTCTTTTTGATATGCCCAGGTAAGCGGGTGATGTGAATTTCATTAGAGCTTCACGTACGTTTTCAAAGTTCTCAAAGGGTTCACCCATACCCATTAATACAATATTCGTCAGGTCGGATCCGGGCAAAAGTCTGCCACGTGTAAATAGAGCCTGTTCCACTATTTCATGAGCCGCAAGATTCCGTTTGAAGCCCGTTGATCCGGTAAGACAGAATTTACAACCCATAGCACAACCGGCTTGTGTCGAGACGCAAAGAGTTCTTCTGCTTCCTTCGAACATCAGAACACTCTCGATGAACTCTCCGTCTTTGAGACTGAAAAGATTTTTTTCGGTGCCATCGGTGGATTTCATGCGGGCGGCTAACCTAAGCGACCGTATAACGGTTGTTTTAGCCAGGGTGCAGCGAAGAGCCTTGGGAATATTTAACATTTCGTTGAAATCCCCGCACCCTGCCGTGTATATCCAGTGAAGCAACTGTTTTGCCCGGTAAACCGGAAGGCCTTTGTCTGCTATGAACTTCCTAAGTTCCTCAGAGGATAGAGATGTAAGCGTCAATAATTTTTCCCGCTGTTTTTAAAAAGTTTTTAAAAAGTTTCTTAAAATAAATTTGAAATAAATTAGTAATTTAAGGATAATATAAAACTTGTTTTTTCTCCAAGCTGAAATTTTAACATAGCTGCAACAAAGCAATAATGAATTCTGAACTAAATGAAAGCCTCTCACTTTTCGACCCTAAGCGTGCGCCCGCTCATGTGGGGATCATCATGGACGGTAACGGCCGATGGGCTGAAATAAATGGTTTCTCCCGCGCAGAGGGGCACAAAGAAGGTGTTGAACGGGTACGGGAGCTAATTCCGTTTTCCGCTCTGGAGCTTGAACTTAAAACTCTGACTCTCTACATATTTTCGATAGAAAACTGGCAGAGGCCCCGTGAGGAGATTGAAGCTCTTATGGTTATTCTCGAATACTTCCTTACAGAAGAGATATCCAAGCTTATACGGGATAATATAAAGTTTGTCACCTGTGGTGATATCAGCCGCCTTCCAACCCATATTCAAGACCTGATACAGGACGGCAAACGACGTACCGAGCACTGCACCGGTATGATTCTTAATGCCGCTTTGAGTTATGGCGGCCGGGACGAGATAGTACGCGCAGTACGCAAAATCATATCTTCCAATCTGCCGGCCGGCGAGGTAACTGAAACCACCCTTGCAAACTCGCTGGATACAGCCGGGCTTCCCGATCCGGATTTAATCATTCGCACAAGTGGAGAGTTCAGAACCAGCAACTTTCTGCTTTGGCAATCTGCCTACTCTGAATTCTACTTCACAAAACTCCTCTGGCCGGAGTTCAACAAGCTGGAACTCGTACGGGCACTTCTCGACTACCAACGCCGGGACCGGCGCTACGGCGCTATCTCCGACAGGAAGCCCTGAGCCGGAATTATGAAGCGGATCATTACGGCAGCCATACTGTTACCGCTCCTTCTTCTATACCTGACAAAACTGCCGCCGGTATATTTTATGTGCCTGCTGCTTCTTGTATGCCTTATGGGTTTGATCGAGTTCTACCAGATGGCAGGGCTTAGATCACGTATGCAGATAGTTGCTATCCCCATAGGACTGGCGCTGCTCATGGCAGCCTATTTTAAAAAGGGCATATCTAAGGATCTTTTGCTTGCAGGAGGGGCAGCATTTTTTGTCGCCCGTCTTTTTATCTCGAGGCAGCCGAAAAATGCTCTTAAGGAGTCTGGAATCGCACTTATCGGGCTTATATATATTCCCGGCCTGCTGATTTACCAAGTAGCCCTCCGAGGAGCAGGCCTTGAGTACCTGTTTTTGCTCTATGGAGCGGTTTGGGCCTCGGACAGCCTGGCCCTTTACACGGGAAAATGGCTGGGCAGACATAAACTGTATCCTGAAATCAGCCCGAACAAGACAGTTGAAGGATCATTGGGCAGTTTTGCCGGAGGAGTTCTTGCAACTTTGATACTTAATTATTTCTACGGTTTTGTTTCCCTGATTGACGCCATAGTGTTAGGCTTAACTCTTTCTGCAGCCGGACAGACAGGTGACCTGATAGAATCTATGTTTAAGCGCGATGCAGATGTTAAAGATTCCGGCAGCTTAATACCTGGGCATGGCGGAATATTGGACAAAATAGATGCCTCTTTGCTGGCAGGACCTGCCTTGTTTTATTTGCTTAAGGTTCTTTAAGGGGCAGAGGGCTTAGACCCTTATTTTCGCATTCTGAAGAGCGGCATCCTTTGATCGGCCATTTAATTCAATGAAAAAAATATCCATACTAGGCTCTACAGGCTCTATCGGCAGGCAAACGGTAGAAATCGTAACCGGACATCCAGAGAGATTCAAAGTTGTTAGCCTGGCTGCCGGCAGCAGCCTGGAAATACTGGAGGAGCAAATACGCGCTCTGAATCCCCGGCTTGTTTCTGTAAGGCTGGAGAAATCCGCACAGAAACTCAAGCAGCGATGCTCAGATATAAAAGGGCTGGAAATCTTGCACGGCCCTGAAGGGACTGAAGAGGTTGCCAAGTGTGATGATGCCGATGTCGTTATCTCGGCAATCGTAGGCGCAGACGGCCTTTTGCCTACTCTGTCAGCCATAAAAGCCGGCAAGACCGTCGGTCTTGCCAATAAGGAATCTCTTGTAGCCTCAGGCAAGGTCATGATGGATGCAGCCCGCAAACACAAAGCAAGGCTACTACCGGTAGATAGTGAGCATTCGGCCATATTTCAGTGCCTGGAGGGGCACAGGCATGAAGATATCGAAAAGGTTATCCTTACAGCATCAGGGGGCTCCCTGCGCAGCATGAACCCTGCTGAGCTTGAAAGAGTAACACCGGATGATGCGCTTAACCACCCGAACTGGTCTATGGGTAAAAAAATCACCATAGATTCCGCAACGCTTATGAACAAGGGCTTGGAGGTTATAGAGGCCGGGTGGTTGTTTGATCTTGATCCGGAACGTATTGATGTGGTGATACATCCACAGAGCATCATACACTCTATGGTAGAATTTATAGACGGCACTATGCTGGCTCAGATGTCTCTGCCTGATATGAAGGGACCTATAAGCTATGCACTTTCATATCCGGGCAGGATGAGATCAGTTGTGAAACCTCTGAACCTGGCTTCACTTGGAACTCTCACCTTTGAGCGGCCCGACCTTAAGCGGTTTCCGTGTCTTGGCCTGGCCTGCGATGCGCTTCGTGAGGGGGGAACAATGCCTGCTGTGCTGAACGCTGCAAATGAAGTTGCTGTTGAGGCCTTTTTGAACAATGATATTTCGTTTCTAGGCATACACAGGCTTGTGCGGGATGTTATGGATTTACACAAACCCGTTCCCGGAGATACAATCGAGCAGGTTATTGCCGCTCTGGACTGGGGCAAGGAAAAAGCCCGGCAACGCATTAAAAAGCAGAACTGAACTATTTTATTTACAACTAACTTAAACTGAAACCAGTTAAACTAATTAAACTTACCAAACCAACAACAAGGACAGGTTTTTCATGCAAATAATTTCAGCAGTAGTACTTTTGGGTGTACTCATATTTGTGCACGAACTTGGACATTTTCTTTTTGCAAAGTACCTTGGCGTTTCCGTGCTCAAGTTTTCGCTTGGATTCGGTCCTCGCATTATCGGAAAAAAGTGGGGTGAGACCGAGTATCAGCTTGCTGCTTTTCCACTAGGTGGATTTGTAAAAATGCTCGGTGAGGAGCCGGGTGAGGAACTGCAAGACTGCGATAAAGACCGGGCCTTCAATTATCAGCCTGTCTGGAAGCGAATGGCTATAGTTATAGCCGGTCCGTTTTTCAATATTGTTTTTGCCGCTGTACTGTTTTCATTCTTGATGATGACGGGCCTGCCCGGACTTATCCCTCAGATTGGCGAAGTACTCGAGGACTCTCCAGCCCAGAGGGCAGGAATACAGAAGGATGACCGAATTATAGAGGTAGATGGAATTTCTGTGGACCGCTGGGAGGAAATGAGGGATATCATTCACGCCAGAGCGGGCAAAGAACTATCTATCTCCGTCAAGCGTGATGATCAGATTCTAACTTTCAACATTACTCCTGAAACAAAAATCGATAAGAATATTTTTGGAGAAGATACGCAAGTAGGTCTGATAGGCGTTGTTCCTTCCGGAGAGGTGGAGAAAACATCTCTACCTTTTTTCCAGGCTGTGGACTGGGGTCTGAAAAAGACATGGTGGTGGTGCAAAATGACGGTTATTTCGATAGTGAAACTTATACAAAAAGTTATTCCGGCTGATACTCTGGGCGGTCCGCTTCTGATAATGCAGATGGCAGGGCAGCAGGCAGAACAAGGTGCTGAGAGCTTTTTGATGTTCATGGCGATTATCAGTATCAACCTGGGAATTTTAAATCTTTTTCCGATCCCTATCCTGGACGGCGGACATGTAGTTTTTATGAGCATTGAAGCAATACGCAAAAAGCCGTTAAAGGCAAAAACAGTAGAGATAGCTCAGAAAGCCGGACTTTTCATGATTCTAGGCATAATGGTTTTCGCCTTGTATAACGATATACTCAGGTTTGTCTCAGACAGGGCTGCACAGTGATCAGGTGATCAGGTTAAGGGCTGGAAGGGCAAAGAGATGTTTCTTTTTTTCTTTACGCTTCATGCCTAAACCACCGGGCAGGGCGTGGACGTGAAAGAGTTTCATACAATCGAGATAAGAATCTACTACGAAGATACAGACTGTGGCGGGGTGGTTTATTACGCCAATTATCTCAAGTACTTCGAAAGAGCTAGAACAAGCCATTTAGAGTCGCTTGGATTAAACCTGAAGGAGCTTCAATTTGCAGAAGAAAAACGGTTTTTTGTGGTTACAAGCGCTCAACTTGATTATCACGCTCCGGCTCACTACGGAGACATACTGCTTATTGAAAGCAGGATAGAAGAGGTTCGGGGCGCCTCGCTGAGTTTTCTGCACACGGTTATTAACAAAGATACTGCCCGGAATCTGGTGACCGGCCGTGTAAAGCTTGCTTCTGTAGACACAAGCGGCAGAGTTTTACGGTTTACACCCCGTATGGCAGAACAACTCAGAGACAAAGAACGTGATAACTTAGGTGGAAGATAGGCTGAAGCCTAAATAACAATACCTGCTAATTTCGTGATGTATTAAATAAAATAAATTAAATTACTTTATCGGTCCACAGGCATGTATTGCATGAGTTGGAAATGCAGCCGCCGTTGCGTTCAAAACCAGCAATTTCAACCAGTTGTTTAAGCGGCTCTGGCAGTTCGCCTGATATTGTAAGGTTCTTTTTCAATCCTACTGAAGTTCGATGTGCCGAGCAAAGCACTTGAAATAACGAGATATCGACAGATGTCACTTTTTCGAGATTCAGTACCAGATGATCAACGCTCGTTAGGGATTGCATCAGCATGGACTTTAACTCCGCCACATTTGCAACCGTCATTTCGCCTTCGATATCGAGCACTCCCACACTGCCGGTATTGTCCTGTTTAAAACTCAACACCTGATTTGTTCCCTTAATCGTGATCTCATCTTTCTTTTCCGTAACAACCATACCAGCCTACCTCCTGTGATAAACTTATTACCTGTGATGGTTTTATAATTTTAAGTCTAAGCACTGCCTGTTTTTGACTCATTTATTATCCGCTGCAGCACTTCATGCAGCGTTTCTCTTTTGTAAGGTTTGCTTACCGCAGCTTGAAAACCGTGTTTTCTGTAATCGTACAAAGCCGAATCACTCGGATATGCGCTTGAAAGAATCAGCTTGGCATTAGGGTCAATATCAAGTATTTTCCGCGCCGCTTCAGCTCCTTCTACTGCGCCTGGAGCTACGAGATCCATAACCACCGCATCAAAGGGCTTGGTAGACTCCGTGCTTTTCTTGTATAGCCGTACGGCCTCTTCACCATCTGCGGCAAACTCCACTTGGTATCCGGCGGAATTCAACATTTCACCTACCACCCCCCTAACGATGCTTTCAACATCCATCACAAGAATTCTGCAGGTATCCGACAATTTTTTTCTCCCTAGGGTGTCTTAATAAATAAATCTCCAAATAATAATTTTTTCTGTTTTTCCCCACTCATAACAGGGTAAACATTATGGATATAGCAACATATATGCCATGCCGGATATACTGATAATATCTAAACCAGGTAGTAACTATGGAATTCAACAGAGTATGGAATGAATTCCATAAATTATGGAGTTCATTCCATAGTTGCAGGCAGGTTATCAGGTGGTGACAGAGGGGGCAAAGGATGAAATCCCGTATAACTTAATCTTTGCCAGAAGGGTTTTGTAGTCCACTTGAAGAAGAGACGCTGCTTTGGATTTGTTCCCGTTGGTATGGATAAGCGCCTCTTTTATAACTTTCATCTCAACATCGCGCACTGCTATAGCGGAAATATCCTTCAGAGGCGGAAGAGGCCAGTTGATCTCGACCACTGGCTTGAGTATCTTATTATCAAATCCAACCGCGTTTACAAGCTGTTTTGTATGTATTGAAGAGTCAAGATGCCGGACAGTGAGAAGTCCGTCGGTAGAAAGCAGTACCGCTCTTCTAATCACATTTTTCAGTTCCCTTACATTTCCGGGCCAGTGATACTGTTTGAGAAGTTCCTGAGCGCTCTCATGAATTCCACGTACAGGCTTTTGAAACTCTGACCCGGCCTCTGCAAGGAATTTTTCAGCAAGAACCAGCACATCTTCACCACGCTCGCGAAGTGGCGGAATTACTATCAGGAACTCTCCAAGACGAAAAAACAGGTCTGCCCTGAACTTCTTCTGCCTCATGGATTGTTTAAGGCTCACATTGGTTGCCGCGATGATTCTGACGTTGACATTTACCCCTTTGGTACTTCCAAGAGGATAAACCTTTTTCTGCTCCACGGTTCTCAAAAGCTTGCTCTGAACAAAATTAGTCATATTCTGAACTTCATCGATAAACAGGGTTCCTTCCTTAGCCTGCATAAAGTGTCCGATTCTTTTTCTCTCCGCACCTGTAAAAGCGCCTTTTTCATGCCCGAAAAGCTCGCTTTCCACCAGGGTTTCAGGTATCACTCCCATATCTACAGTAATAAAAGGCTTTTTATTGCGGGAGCTTTCATTGTGTATGGCCCTGGCCACTAAAGACTTTCCTGTACCGGTTTCACCCTGAATGATTACAGACATATCACTCCAAGCAACCTGCCGTATCTGTTCGATCACCTTCTTCATGGCCCGGCTTCTGCCAAGCAGCCACTCGAGGGAAGACTCTACGGCTGTATCCAGCTGTTTTATCTTTTTCTCCAGGTCAAACTTTTGAACCGCCCTTTTTACAGCAGTTATAAGCTTGTCTATTTCAGGCGGCTTTGCAAAAAAATCGTAGGCTCCGAGTTTCATGGCCTCCACCACTCTATCCAGCTCTCCATAGGCGGTTATCATTATTACAGGCACTTCCGGATCCAGCTTTATAAACTCGCGTAGCGTCTCCATGCCGTCCATGCCCGGCATTCTAAGGTCCAGAAGCACAGCCGCTGGGTTTGTCCTTGAAAAGATCTTCAGGGCGTCTTTACCGCTTGCAGCCTCGATCGGAGCAAAGCCATGGGCCTTAAGAATGTCCCGCAGGCCGACCCGCACCAGTTCTTCGTCATCAACTATAAGTATCTTGTTCATGTATGACAGTTTAGCAGTTCATAGTAATTAAGCTCTGCATTACTTTACCACCGGAAGGTAAATCCTGAATGTCGTTCCCTCGCCAGGCAGGCTGTCGGCCCATATATGTCCGTTATGCTGTTCAACAATGCCGTACGCCACTGAAAGCCCCAGGCCAGTTCCTTTACCCACCTCTTTTGTTGTAAAAAAAGGATCGAATATTCTTTCGACTATCTCTTCGGGCATCCCCACACCAATATCGCTAACCGAAATAACAGCGTACAGGCCCGGCGCTCCTGAGATATCTCTGTTTAGAAATCTTGCATCCAACTCGGCCAGTTCGACTTTTATCCGAAGGACCCCGCCACCGGGCATTGCGTCACGCGCGTTAGTGGCAAGATTTATAAGAGCATGCTCTATTGATCCGACATCGACGTTTGCGATAATCGGATAATCATGGGTTTCTGTGATCACCTCGATACTACTGCCAAGAACCGGGGTAAGGAGATTCCCCATACCCTGAACGATTTTATTCAGGTCGGTAGGCAGAGGATTCACCTTCTGTTTCCGGCTGAACGCCATAAGGCTTTCCACTGATTCTGTTCCTCTGTCTACCGCACCGGATATTGCGGCAACGTATCGTGAAAGCTCTTCGTCTCCGTTTGCGCGCATATGAATGAGTTTTTCGTTATAGCGGATAATTGTCAGAATAGTATTAAAATTATGGGCTATGCCGCTTGTAAGCACACCAACGGCCTCCATTTTCTGCGCGTGCCTGAGCTGCTCTTCAAGCCGTTTTTTTTCAGCATCCCTCTTTGACAGGGATCTTGCCATGTTGTTGAATGCCGTTGCCAGTTTTCCTATCTCATCGCTGGTTTCAACCGGAACCCTCTCTATAGGATTTCCCATTCCAAAAGATGTAACCGCAGCCGTCAGGTTCTTAAGCGGCTGCATAACTCTTTTGACCAACATGGATGAGATTAAGACTGCAAGCAGCATAAACAGAAAGGCTATAAATAAATGACTCCGCAAAAGAGAAGCGACGCTGCTGCTTATAGCCGCTTTGGACATCGTAAGGCAGATAAAACCGATAGTCCTGGCAGGAGGAGGCGGGTTTGTTTTGTCTCCTAAAGAATATTCAAAGTATGACGGCCTGGAGAGCACCGGCGCCCAGAACTCTATGCTTTCAGGGAGGTCCTGTACAACCGGAGACGCGTTTTGAGTGGAAACACGCTTTACACGTTCGATAAATTCTCCAGGTGGACTTCCTCCTCTTGCCTGCTGCAACGCAGGAGCAGCAGGCCGGGCCACTCCATTTTTATGTTTGAGCATTGTGCCGTCAGACCTGAAAATTGAAAGAGAAACAACATCCTTTTGAACAAGAGCACCCTGCATAGCCTCATTAAGCAGCCGTTCATTTTCAGAAAATACCGCAAGCCGCAAGCTATAGGCGAGCAGTCTTACCATAACCTCGCCCCTTGAACGCAAATCCTCTACAAAAGTCATACGCTGAGACCGGTAATCGAAAACCGTAAATAAAACGGAAATAGTGATTATCAGGCTGGTTACGGCAAGAAAGACCTTTAAACTGAAACGTTCTCCAAGCCATGCAGGAAGGTGGATTTTATTCATTCTCCTTTTACCCGGTCAGTTCCCGGCTTATATTTTTGCAGATCAGATGCGATATAAATATTAAGGTTATGCGCCACAAGTTCATTGATTATAAGAGTACCGTCTTCGGCGTAAACAGCCCCGGCAAGGGCGATGTCAGTGCCATGGCGTAAAACTTTTTCAGCCATTTTGCCTGCCTGCCTGCCAATACCAGCCGCGTTGATGCTCACGCTCATTGACATGAGCGCACCTATTTCCAGGTGTTTTTCCGAAAATGTTAGCACCGGCACCATGTTTTCCATCGAAAAAAGAAGAATCGCCTCCAGAGAATCGGACGTAACAACAGAAGCATCCGGAATCATCCAGAATGCATCTATCTTTCCAGCCATCTCATTGACAAGATTGGGGATATCTTCCGGCTTTTCCGCCTTCTTTATAACAAGATTAATACCTGCTTTTGCAGCCGCAGCCATTGCTCCTGCCACGAATTCTTCCGACCTGGCCGGATTATAGACAACACCAACTTTTCGAATAATAGGAATCGCCCTTAAAAACGAAGTAAGCTGCTTGTCCGGCGAGGTGGTCATCCGGACACCGGTTATGTTTTTACGCACTGAGATCAAAGGCTCCGGGTCCAGAACCATCATGTAGACTATCGGAAGATCCCTTATGTTCTTTGCCTTGGTTTTTAACCTGGCAAGGGCCTCTGGACCGACAGCAAGCAGCAGGTCGGGACGCGTAGCTTCGATCTCATTTGACACGTCAAAATACGGATCTATTTCGGAAAGAACAATTTTCCTGACAGCACAATCACAGGTCATTCGGAATCCGTTTAACGCTTTCTCGTAAGGACTGACATTGGCGCTAAGAAAAGCAAGGACTTGCGGTTTACCGGAGAATGCGGATACAGGCCCAACCTGTATCAGAATTAATATCGTACTTATTAGTAAGGCTAGATTTTTCAACATAAAACCTGGTTCCTCCTAAAATTATACGTAATAAAAAATATTTAGAGAAGAATTACACCATTTTGAATATTATATTCTGTTTGGTAAAACAAGCAAGTAATTGCATCTCTAGTTTTTAATACAAGCAAATTTTATGCCTTATTTTGCCTGCAAAAAGGTTAATACAGAGGAAAAATATATCGTGTATTTTATTAACCGGGGCTTTCCTTTAAATGCTGACGGTATTACAGGAGTTTAAGAGAAGATAAGTTGTCGCGGTGAGTTGCAGAGCCGGTATTGACGGGCGATCAGCCGTGTTTTTGCTGTAACTGTAAGATCCCACTGTCATCCACGTTGAATCCCGAATGCTTTGAGCCTTAGCTCAATTCTTCGTAAATACGTCATTGCAACTACACATGAAAATAGATGGCACCTTATCTTACTATCAGTCCAGTGTCTTATAGGACGCATTGCCACAAGGTCGTCATCCTTGCTGAGCCTGAAACTATTCTCCACCTGGCAACCTCTTTGCTGAAATTCATAGACACCCCGTCTGCCATATGCGAAAATTACAGGGTGTACAGCTCACTGGGCAGGTGAAGACGCTCTCAAAGCCGGAGATATAGCCACGAGCAATTTCTCTAACGTAGAGGAGGTTGTCTTTACACGTCAAGCTTAGAAGTACTGAATATCGCTATATTCCTGATGTGTTACGGGCTTTTTGTGCTGATACCTAGGGGGATTTTACGGCCCTTAAGACAAAAAACACAACGTTTCTGCGGGGTTACAGACATAAGGAGACCTTGCCCCTTAAACTCCGGTCAGAGATTACGCTCTGATTTCAGATAAACAGTCTACGATGTCGTGGCACTTATCAAATAGTTAATCCCTGCGGAAAATATCTCCTTTAACCCATATCCAGAACAAACTTTTTGCACCTTTAAGCGCAGCAACCAGGTCATCCGTGGTTCTCATCCGCAGTATCCGTCCCAGAATGTACTTTGGCCTTGAATAGAACTTTTTAAACGCCAACTGCCTGAGTTTCCATATTTCTTCCCTTGTCATTGAGAACGGAACAAACGCCGCACCCTGGTAAGTGAAGTCCGAAGTGTCGTCTGAGATAGTGCCATACTTTTCAAGGTTATCATAGAGTTCCGAACCGGGAAATGGTGTGAGCGCGTGAAAGTTAGCCACATCGGGATCTATTTCGCATGCAAACTCAATGGACTTAAGCCCATCCTCGTAGGTTTGCCCAGGAATACCGAAAAGAAACGGCGTTAAGACCTTTATCCCAAGCTTCTTTGCAGTCTTGACAGCCTTACGTGTCTGGTCAAGAGTTATTCCCTTCTTGATAGTGTTCAGGTCCTTCTGAACCCCGCTTTCAGCCCCGAACAATATAGCCCAGCAACCCGCCTCTTTAAAAGCCCTGAGAAGTGGTTCGTCCACCTGGCTGACACATGCGGAGGCAAACCATGTAAAGTCGAGTTTCCTGGCCTTTATCTCCTGGGTTATACGCATTGCCCTGTCATAATCGGCAGCCAGAGTGTCATCCAGAAATTTTATCTCTTTATATCCCTGTTTTAAGCAGAGTTCTATCTCCTCCATCACATTATCCACACTCCGAAAGCGAACTCCGGTCTTCCTCTTCTTGTCTATCTGAAAGCAAAACAGACACCTGCGGTTACATCCCCTGGAGGTTATCATCACCGCCACAGGCTTCCTTTTATATGTGGCAGGCGGTGGTATATAACTGACGGCATCCTCTAAAAGTTCTCTTGCAGGAAACGGCAGGATGTCTAGATCCTCAATAAGGGGCCTAGGCGGGTTCTTCTTTATCTCGCCGTTGTCACGATAGACAACACCTTCAACGCCCTCCAGGGTTTTCCCCTCAGAAAACCTCTCCAGCATCTCGTTCAACGTAAGCTCACCCTCGCCTGTAACAACAACATCCATCCACTCGCAGTCTTCAAGACACTTTTCTTGAACAGCGATAGGATATGGTCCACCGACACACGTAACAATATTTTTATCTATCTTCTTTATATTCTTTGCAGCTTCCTTGGCCTTCTTCCAGCCGAACGTCGTGGAGTACAGTCCTACGGCATCAGGCCTGCCGGCATCTATCTCTTTCATTATCTCTTCATTCGTCATAAAGGCGCCATTTAAAAACTTCACATCATGCCCGGCCTTCATTAAAGACGAGGCCAGGTACAGCATTCCAAGAGGCTGCCAGTAATTTATTTGGTTGCCCGCTGTTTTTGCGGAAAATATATCCTGGGGAACCCACGCCGGTACTACTAGATAAAATTTCATTAATTATTACCTTCCTTCTCCCAGTATCGCTTCAGCCGCCTCGATTCCTGTCTCCATGGCGGCATCCATATTATGGTACTGAAACAGTCCGCCTCTTCCGATTATATGTAGGTTTTTAAACTTCTTTAAATAGTTCAGAACTTTTTCATAGTGTTCCCTGAAGCCAACCTCCATTAAAGGATACGCCTTATCCGCCCTTATAACACTACTGTCAATAACCTCGCTTTTCTTGATGAAACCCAGTTCATCCAGATGCTTCACAGTAATATTTGTAAGCTCTTCATCAGTCGACTTCCATATCTTATCGTCTTTAAAACAGAAAAATTCAGTCACGATACTTGTCTTGCCCTCAGGCGACATTTTTTCGCTCCAGTTTTTCGGTTCATGTATTCTGCCAAGCGGCATACTTTTTTCAGGCAGATAAAGCCATGTAAGATCCGTAACCCGCTCACGATCCAGCATAATAGTCACAATTACGATATCCCTGTAATTTAAGCTGGAAGCTGCTTTGATGATATCATCAGGCGCAGCAGGGTGAAGCATCTTGGCCGTATGGGTCAGTGGAATACTGGTAATAAATTTACTCGCCTCCACATCATAGGTTTTATCGCCTTCTTTTACAGTTACGCTTTTTATTCGAAAGTCTTCATGATTTATACGTATGATGCCGGTTCCTGTTTGCACATCATTGCCTTTTGCCTCTATGGCCTCTTTCATATTATCGGAAAGCACACCGATTCCAAGAGGAGGATACAGAAACTCATCGGCCAGGGTTTTTATTCCCTTTCCGCTTACCGTGTTAAAAGCGCTCTTTACAGCC
Source organism: Nitrospirota bacterium (assembly GCA_027021335.1). GTDB lineage: Bacteria > Nitrospirota > Thermodesulfovibrionia > SZUA-242 > SZUA-242 > JALUUO01. The sequence continues at coordinate 2,822 of JALUUO010000115.1, read as the reverse complement.
TTCCATAGAGAAAGGCCCTCTATCCTTTTTGCAACCCATTCCTGACTAATCCGGCTACAGTCAATTCCCCAAACTTTTTCGCTGTACTGCTTGAAATACAGGTTAAACATTTTCCGGCCGAACTGGCTGACCACCCAGTCTTCAAGTGATATAATTTCAGGCTCCCGTATTTTATTTTTAATCTTTTCCTTGATGTAATCGACCATTATAAGAAAGGTTGTAAACATACCCAAACCAAACATTGCATTTGCCGCTTTTAGCGGGTAATCAAAATATTTATCAAACATATAAATCTGGCTGGTCCTGGGCACCGTGATAACATCATTTTTCAGAACCTCAAGGGCAAAATCTTCCAACTTCTTCTTATGGGTAAGAAATCGATGTCCACCCAAGTCAAACCTGAATCCATTTTGCACATATGTTTTTGAAAGACCGCCAACAGTGGAATCCTTCTCAAAAACAGTCACCTTCTTTCCTGCTTTGGACAAAACATAACCCGCTGAAAGACCAGCAAGGCCTCCTCCAAGGATTACCATATTATTTTTATTATTAGAAACTTCCTTATCACTCATAAATCAGCTACACTCCTTAACAAAAGTATCGTAACTAGGGTACAGGTATTTATTTAGGCCGAGGACTAAAAACTGAAGGGTATTAACCATATTATTTATCAGGACGTAGTGAAACCAAGACTGATCTCAATCCACTTGAGCAAGTCTCTTTACAATCTTTTCGGTTTTTAAGAACTTTTACTTTAAACAAATGTTTTTTTATAGTATTCTTAGCAATGTCTCGGCATAATACTCCTTAATCCCATCCACCCAAACCGCTCTTGCCTATTTAAACTTTCAATAAACCGATAAATTTTATAATTCATTAAATTATAAAGTAATTACTTGACTATTTGCAAACAAGCCAACCTAAAAAAGTGAAGTTATCCACAAAAAAAGGGGGACAGGCATAGAGTCTGTCCCCCGTAAAACTTCCCTGGAGTTATGTCTTTAGTTCCACTACAGGGTTGTAATAAAACAACTTAAACTCAGCGCATCCTTCGGCGACGATGCCTTCGCCTTGGTTGAGTCTCCTCAACTTCCTGACAACCTCTATCATCCAGGTCTATGCGCCCATCACAATCATTATCCAGTCCGTCACTACATGTAGGATCCTCAAACGGACCCTCCGTAGCAGCTAGGTTAACGGCAGGATTATCGTCATCGCAGTCACCACCACAAGTTGTATAACCGTCTCCGTCAGCATCAAAACCTTCATCAACATCACCGTCACAGTCGTTGTCTAAACCGTCACATACTTCATCAGTGCCCGGATTAACCGCGGCATTACCATCATTACAATCCACCGGGCCGCAATCTCCACCTTCAATCGCATAACCATCATTGTCAACATCTGTACAGGTAAGACCACAATCGGTATCAGCGGTATCCGTTGCTCCGTCACAATCGTTGTCGATTGCATCGCTACATGTCGGATCTCCGACCGGTCCCTCTACTGCAGGTGTACCAGGCGTACAAGTATCAATCTCAACCCCGTCAACACAGGAACTCTCACCCGTTGACTCACAGGCTCCTAAACCACATGTGGTAGCAGCAGGAACGTAGTTATTATCAGCTACACCATCACAGTCATCGTCAATGCCGTTACAGTCGGAGTCATCACCCGTAGGAGCTCCTTCAACACAGCTATTGACCTCAGAACCGTTTATACATTCGATCAAGCCGGTCGATGCACAAACACCTATGCCGCAAGTTGTATCTGTCGGCACATAGTTATTGTCGGCTACACCGTCACAATCATCGTCAATGCCGTCACAGTTGGAATCATCACCCGTAGGAATACATAATTCTACACAGTCAGAGTCATCTGCATCAGTCGCACCATCACAGTCGTTATCAACAGAGTCAGCACATGTCGGATCTCCAAAAGGCCCTTCAACGCCAGGAGCGCCTGCAACACAACTATTGACTTCAGAGCCGTTTACACATTCAAGAAGACCGGTTGACTCACAAGAGCCTACGCCACAAGTGGTGGAGGTTGGAGTATAACCTTCATCAACTGCTCCGTCACAGTTATTGTCTACTCCGTCGCACTGGGAATCATCCGCGCCGGGATAGACGGATGAATCACTGTCGTTACAATCATTACCAGCAGTCGTCAAACATTCTGCAGGCTGGCAGCCAACTCCAAGGCAGGTACCGGTAACTGAAGAGGAAACAGCTCCATCACCATCACTATCGCAGTAGTAGTCTACCGCACCGCAGTCAGAGTCAGCAGCATCCGAAAATCCGTCACAGTCATTGTCCAGACCATCGTCACAGATTTCAGTAACAGGGGCGCCGGGAGTACAGGTATCATTGGTGGCTCCGTCAACACACTCAATCAGACCGGTTGAGGCACACTCGCCTACACCGCAGGTGGTCTCAACAGGCACGTAGTTATTGTCGGCAACTCCGTCACAGTCCTCGTCAAGACCGTTACAGTCGGCATCGTCGCCGGTCGGGGCACCAGGAGTACAAGTATCACTCTCACTGCCATCAACACACGACGTCGTACCGGTTGAGGCACATTCGCCTACACCGCAGGTGGTCTCAACAGGCACGTAGTTATTGTCGGCAACTCCGTCACAGTCCTCATCAAGACCGTTACAGTCGGCATCGTCGCCGGTCGGGGCGCCAGGAGTACAGGTATCATTGGTGGCTCCGTCAACACACTCAATCAGACCGGTTGATACACACTCGCCTACACCGCAGGTGGTCTCAACAGGCACGTAGTTATTGTCGGCAACTCCGTCGCAATCCTCGTCAAGA
>JALUUO010000114.1 GCA_027021335.1 Nitrospirota bacterium | reverse complement strand
ACCGCCCAAGTCCTTTGGGCGAATAGGGAATTAATCGCTTAGACTGACTTTCTATTCTTTTTGAAATTAAAAATATCATGACACACTCAAAAAACAAAAGAAAGATGGGGTTAATTAACCGCTTACCCTAAAACACAGCCCCCGTGCCGCTTAAACGGAGTGGGCTCAATGCCTGGCCATTCAAAAAAAGTGATAAGATCATTTTTGGATATTTCAAAAAAATACTGCCTGTAGCCCGGCTTTCCCATTGTCAAGACTAACCGCATGCCAAGAAAATCTCTCCAGAAGCGGACTGTTTTGTCCATATCGCCGGTAACCAATGCAAGGTGATTTAATCCCGTAAATTTATACATCAGTTTATCTCCATCTTTTTAAAGCCTAACTTAAAGCAAGCAGTTTAGCATAGTACTTTTTACTCTGTAACACAAGCAGAGTTCTGTAAACAGGGTATCTTTTTGTTATTGACGAGTTATGCAGAGACGTGTTATACATGGCTGCGTACATGTGCGTACATGTAATTTAGAGAAGAACCCTTTATAATAAGCATGAGAGTATACAGTCAATAGCTGTACAATCTTTCCAGAAGATATTTTTTTAATATTTAAGAAAAGACAATGCATTTTATATATACCTTTTTTGCAATGTTTGCCTTCTGGATTGTTCTATCCGGGAAATTCGATCTCTTCCACCTAATAATGGGACTAGTCTCCAGCGGCCTGGTGGCTTTTACTTCCAAGGATCTTCTTTTTCATAAAATTGCGGAGAAAAATTCATCGGTTAAGGTATGCCGTTTTATCGCCTATATTCCATGGCTCCTATACGAGGTTTTCCTGGGCGCCATGCATGTAACATACCTTGCTCTTCATCCAAGGATGATGGATGTTATCGATCCGAAAATCGTCAGGTTTAAAACCAGGCTTAAACGGGACATGGCACAAGTTGTATTTGCCAATTCCATAACTCTTACACCAGGCACGATTACCATACGAATAGTGGATGGACAATACCACGTGCATGCCCTGAGTGAAAGAAGCGCCCAGGGAGTTCCGGGAGAGATGGAAAAACGGCTTGCGGAAGTTTTTAAAGAAGAGGTTTTGTAAGTGAATACTTTTTTTATAACAGTCGGCGTCGGGCTCTGTTTTTTGATGGCCTTAACACTCTACCGTGTGATTTGGGGTCCAACAGTTTTCGACAGAATTATGGGTGTTAATGTTATCGGGACGAAAACGACCATTTTATTGATTATTGTGGGAGTAATCTACCGCAGGTTGGATATGTTCGTAGATATTGCCTTGGCTTATGCCTTGTTGAACTTCATTACTACCATAGCATCATCAAGGTATTTTCAACACTATAAAAATCTTACTCTGTCTGGTTTTGGACCACGGCAAGGAAGAGGAAAAACTTAATGATAAATATTCTCACATCATTTTTGGTGGTGGCAGGTTTTTTCTTTTTTTTCGCCACTGCCATCGGAATACTCAGGTTTCCTGATTTTTACTCAAGGATGCATGCGGCAGGAAAGGGAGACGCTTTTGCCTCGCTTTTAATGCTGGCAGGGCTTGCACTGTACAACCTTAACAGTTTTTCTGTAAACGAGATTTTTGTCTCGGTGAAAATAATACTGATCGCAATGTTTACCATACTGACCAGTGCAACCGCAACTCACGCAATTGTTGATGCAGGCTTTGAATCAGGGGCCAAGCCCTGGACAAAAGAAAAAACAGATGGAGAAAAACAGCTATGATCTGGCAGCTTAACCTGTTGATCCTGACCATGGTCCTCGCATGCTCCATTGCCGCGATCACCGTAAAAGATCTTCTGAGCGCTGTAATCGTTCTGAGTGCATATAGTTTCTTGATGTGCCTGCTCTGGACAGGCATGGGGGCTGTAGATGTGGCATTCACCGAAGCGGCTGTAGGTGCCGGAGTAAGTACGATCTTCTTTATCGCAGCCGTCTACAAAACTACAAGGAGAACAAAAGATTGAAAGTTATAGGCTTGTTCGCCGTTTCTATTACCGCTGTAATGCTGCTTTTTGCTGTGGAAGATTTTCCTGACTGGGCTGATCCAAGGTCGCCGGCAAGTCTTCATCTGTCTTCGCATTACATCACCAGTACAATTGAAGAAACATCCGTTCCAAATATTGTCACGTCCGTACTGGCGGACTACCGTGCTTTTGACACCATGCTCGAGACTGCGGTTATCTTTGCAGCAGGTGTGGCGGTTATTGCTATCTTAAGACGTCCCAGGAAAAAAACCGCTAAAAAACAGAAGATTGAAGTAGGCCGAAACAGAACATATCAGGATAGAATCATCCAGTCTGTATCCCGCCAAATGGTGCCATTCATGCAGCTTTTTGCTTTATATGTTGTTGCTCACGGCCATTACAGTCCTGGCGGCGGTTTTCAGGGAGGGGTTATTCTTGGTGCAAGTTTTATCCTGATAGGAATAAGTTCTGACTTAAAAACAATGCTTGAGCGTATGAGCGAAAAGTACAACCTGTTGCTTGGTAACATTGGTCTTATCATCTATGCAGGCATAGGCGTATGTTGTCTTTTACTGGGTGCAAATTTCCTGGATTACAGTATTTTAAGCAGAATATTACCGGCAACAACGCCGGTTGAGGCTCGTTCGCACGGGATGCTTGGTATCGAGATCGGGGTGGCAATAGCGGTTATGGCGATCATGATTGCCATCTATATAAATATCGCTTCTGATGGAAAGTATGATAAAGGGTTGTGATGTAACCTGCATTCCGATGGCCCAAGGTATTTATAATAATGTCCCCCAACGGGTATTCTTCTTTGATCCAATATACTCCACGGCCTTAGAGTTCTGCTCCCAAGCTTTTCTGATTGGCTTCTGAGGTGTAAAGCCCCAGCGGCGAAGCAACGAAACGAAACCCAGAGCGATGGAGTAGAGGAACGCGAAACTGGGAGCCAGTCGGCTACGTGTGGCTGAACCCGGAAAATAATGTCTCCGAATCTCTCCCGAAGCTGGGATCTTCTGTCAGATTATCACAGGTCTCTGATCCATCCGGCAGCTTAACGGTATGGCAAACGGATTGCCACCAGCATAATCGCCCAAACTGTATAGACTCAGTACGCAGCCGTTAACTCATCTTGTAGTGAAACACAAGAAATATATCCTTCACTTCACCCGGTTTGGGAGGAAGGCTGCTGTGTTCCACTTTCAGACTCATCTCCCCTGTGATATCCAGTTCTTCAAGGTTCGCATTTATTGTTGCCTTATTCAACCCGTCATAGCCGTCGTTTTGAGGCATGGTGATCTGCGGCGAGGTAACAGTATCCTCATCGGAGTTAGTGTAAGATAAAATCAAGTGATAATCCCCTGCCTGAGCACACCTGGCAAACGCATCGATCTTCATCACGACGATATTCCTGTCCTGTGCGAAGAAAGGGAATCGCTCCTTACCAATTGTGAAACTCAAAACCTGTTCCGAACCTTCAGTTGCAGGGTGCAGGAATTTGTGCCACTCTGTCGGGAATTCATGCTTCATGTTGAACATGCGCATGAGCGGCTGGTCGCTCAATTCAGCTACGTTCATAAGGAAGTCCTTGATATATGCCGCCGCTTTTTCTTTAAACAGGCCGCCACTTTCTCTGGCTGTGTATTTGAGATGCAGGATGACATCAGAAATCGTTGAGTAATCAAACTGTCTGAGTTCTTTTTCTGTTGAAAGTTCTATCATCCAATCGCTGATAACTCCGGCTCCTTCGAATGGCAGGTAGCGCTCGTCTCTGAAATTGAATTCGAACATGCCGGCATCGTTTTGCCCGATGCTCGTAGCAATGGACGTTACCGGAACATTACCGGCGCGGAATCGGTCGTCATCAATCCACAGTCCTTCATCATTTTCGTGCTCATATTGGTCACCACCCTTCAGCACGGTGTTGATACGGGTGGTGTTTTTCAATAACCGCAGTGAACAATTTACTGTGGTGTATGGCCCCGCAATACACGGAATCGACAGGCTCACCGATTTTATTCTCCTGAAATAATGGCCCAGGAAGTCGAGGTCGAATAGTTCTTCGGGCAGCGACAGGTAACATTTGCCGGTCTCCCTCAGTTCAATAAGTGCTAAGGGATTCAACATGACAACTGATATGCTCTTGGTCAGTTCAAGCTCCCTCCTGTTTTCTTCCAGGTATGATTTTTCCAGCTGCCTCAGCGCCAGTTGCAGCTTTTCACCCGCAACCAACCCCTGCTTCGAATTGTCCCAGTATCCGTACTGAATGAAGCTTGCCGTTTCCGTTCCCATCTCGTATTTGTAAGCCTTTTCGGCTTTCTTGGCCATGTCGTAAGCTAGGTTGTAGCTCTGCTTGTACACGGCAAAGAGCTGCTCCTTCATCCATTGGTACAATTCCTGGTTGGTGAATTTATCTTTGAGGAAGAGTTCCACCTCTTTGGCGTTTTCAATCTGCTGCTTGTGATTTTCTAGCTCTTTTTCTGCAATCTGTATTCGAATGTCCGCCGAGGTGATTTGTTTATCCAGTTGGATGATTTCTTTCGCCGCCAGGTTGGCTTGGAGCGTCCAGTCCTGTTCCCTACGGATGTAACCAGCCAATTTTCTTGCCCTCTCGGCATCATATGCGTTCATCGCGGAAAGTGCGCTCAAACCACTAGCCACTGCAGAGGAAGCCATCCCGATAGTCGCGCCGGAAACTACAACATTTAATATCCCTACACCCCACGGCATAGTCCCTATTGTAATCTGTGGTATAAAATATAAGCCGCTAGCTATTGTTTGAGTCACATTGGCAGCATCCTGAAAATCACTGGCAATTTCGGATTGCTCCAGCTCCTTACTTTCTTTTCGAATTAGCTTTACCCCGCTCTCATCGCTACCCACCAATGTTTCATCCACATCGGTTTCGATTGTAGCTATGCTCGTATCTGCCGGAAGCTGGCTGTCTGCTGTCAGGTTCGCATCAATGCTCGGCTCTGCCGGAACGGTGAGAGATTCATTTCCCAAAAGGTCGATGTAGTGCTGCAAACGGAAGGCTGCTGTTTCGCGCGCCTTCAGCAGGTTTTCTTTATAAGCTCTTGCATCCAGTACCTGCCGCTCTTTTATGGCTGTCATAAGCTCCAGCATTTGGGTTTCATGGGATGCGCGCAGGCGGCCCAGTTCCTCACCGTCTTTCTTCTCCAGGGCGGCAAGCAGCGCTGAACCCAGCGATTTCACCTCGGCACAGAATTCGTTTGCCTTCTGAATGAGAAAAGTGAACCTGTAGATAGGGGGCGGGCTGCTGAGGTCGGCCAGGATGCTGCCCAGGCTCAAACCCTGTGATACGGCCTGGATAAGCGCTTCAGGGCTTATCGGTGGGGCAAACAAGGCGAGCTTGCGCTCAACCCCATTGATGTCCTGGCAGTGGCGAATCTTGAAGAGCCTGTCTGCCACCGTATCCCAATATTCGAGCAGTTTGTCGTTTGGGGGTATGCAGAAGTACAGGGCCGGCCCGATGCCGAGCAGGCTGGTTCCAGTGGAAGTGCCGCTGACACTGACTTCACTGCTGTAGGGGAAGACATTCTCCAGTTGGACAAGGGCATTGGAGAAATCGTCCCACTTCTCTTTCAAGCTGTCGTATGACTCGGCTTTGATTTCCCCTCGCTTTGGCACAAATTCGGGTTTGGGTCCTAAAATGTGGTTGGCGATCACGTAAAGCTCGAGCGCCTCGTTTACGCTCTCCCTGGTGAACCGCCTGAACAGGGAATCGCCCCAGGCAATGAGGTTCTCCACATACTTGATGACCACATGCTTCATGTAGGCCAGCGGCCTGTTGCTGGCCACAAGGTGCGG
>JALUUO010000113.1 GCA_027021335.1 Nitrospirota bacterium | reverse complement strand
TTCTGATGATTGTGCCTGAAGGCGGTCCAGGCGCAGACCCAGGTTGTTCCGCATTGCTATCTTGACAGCTGCCGCTAGCGAGAGATTCATTCTTTTATCAGTCCCGGCATATGCCGGCTTGACAGTGCACGCAAAGAACCATGCCAGAAAAACAGTGCCGATAAAAAATACAATTTGTCTTTGTTTCACTATAGACAACTGCTCAGGTACGAAGGATCTACGGCAGTGGGTGTATTGCTGCAATACTCCCCTGAGTTAGATATAAAAAACGGCGAGTTAGTTAAAAGTTTTTTAACCCAAAGATGCAACGGAATCTATAAAGTCCTGGTATTTCTGGTCTTTTTCTGTAAGCTCAATGCCCATGCCGTTTTTTTGTTTTAAGATATTTAGTTTTCTGGAATAACGTACTACTCCCTTTAGATCACAGAAAACATCTTCCGATATATGCAGTTTTATGCCGATATTCGTTCCTGTTTGAAAACTTTTCTGAGATCTTACAAAGAGGCCTCTATCCGAGATCCTGACAGTAATCCCGCTAATTACAGAGTTGTCGCTTTTTACATCTACAGGAAGCTTTACTATAAAACGGGTGCATTTTCTTTTTTCAATCATAATTGTTAAATATAGCAGTTTTTCAGGCACATTACCATACTATAAAAGCTTGTCAAAAAAAAATCGGTGCCGGGTCTATAAAAACCCGGCACCGAAATTCCCTCCTGACCCCCCTCCTTTATTCAGCCTTGCTTTTAACAGCGCGGTATCCGGAACCAAAACCATAGTGCCTGTGGCTTAAGGCCACTGTAATATTTATAATTCTATGGTCTGGTTCCGGCCTTATTTTGTTTTGTTAAGTACTTTACCGCACTGAGGCTGTTTCTTAGGTTTAGCAATCAGCAAGATAGCAGGCAAAAAACAGCAAAAGTAACACCTACTGGTTTATGTCTGCTGTGATTCCGCCAGAGAGATAGCTGATACAACCGATGTCTCGAATCTAGCAAAAAATATGCCTGAGCAATAACAATAAGCTTTTTGCCGTAACATAAAGTAGTAATTTAAAAAATTTAAATAGAACTATTTTCTTGTTTGATATGCACTAGTTTTTTCGTGTAAAGACTTTTTCTTAAGAAACGCCGATAGTCATTCCATATCTGTCTGTGTTTTAAAAGGCTTTCAGCATCAAGGTGTTAGCCGTATTTTTTTGTGATAACCGGTTTAGTTTTCGTAGTAAAATCAGCCAGGACATGGCAACTGAATTTATCTGCCGTAGTTCTGTCTGAATTTTATTTAAAAGTGGTTGATAAAATTTAATGTTTATAATGAAGTTAACGGCTTAGACGTGTATCACTGACTTTAATGACTTGGCGTAGGTCGGGATTATGAGCAATACCACGCAGTATGTGGGCTAAATGGCTCATCTGTAAGACTGTTCAACAACTTCACAAGCTCTTTTATCCAGAGGCAGATAGGCCTTTGGACTCAGGTCCATGGGGGCTATATCGCCTGCAATAAGATGATGCCGTCCGGCAGCTGCTATCATTGCTGCATTGTCTGTGCATAGTTCTACTGATGGGAGAAAAACCCTTATGCCTTCCTCTGAGGCTTTGTTTAATATTCTTTCCCTCAACTCGCTGTTAGCCGAGACACCGCCGGAGAGTACAACCGCCTTTAGATTAAGGCGTAAGGCTTCATCCAGGGTTTTTTTCACTAAGACGTCAATTACACTGGCTTGAAATCCAGCAGCAATCTCTTCAACAGGAGTATCTGGATATTTGTTGTAATGGTATAAAACAGCTGTTTTCAGTCCACTAAAGCTGAAGTCACTCTTTCCGCGCAGGTAGGGACGTGGGAAATTCACCTTTGTAGGATCACCACGGCGCGAAAGTTTGTCTATTACAGGTCCGCCCGGAAATCCTACCCCCAAAAGTTTTGCGACTTTATCGTAAGCTTCTCCGGCAGCATCATCCAGTGTTCGAGCCACCTCGCAGTATATGCCGGGCCCCTTTACATTAAATAGACTGGTATGCCCTCCGGATACAACGAGAGCCAGAAATGGAAAATCCGGAGATTCGGCTTCTAGGAAATTTGAATAGATATGCCCTTCCAGGTGGTTGATGCCGAGCAGGGGTATACCACTTGCGTAGGAAAGCGATTTTGCAAACGAACATCCGACCAGCAGGGATCCTATCAAACCCGGTCCCTTGCAGACAGCTATAGCATCCAGGTCACTGATTTCGGAACCGGCAGAATCAAGAGCTTCACGAACCACGGGCCAAATCATCTCGATATGTTTTCTTGATGCCAGTTCAGGGACAATGCCCGAGAATTTCAGATGAATATCATTCTGGCTGGAAACCACGTTTGAGAGCATTCTGCGGCCGTCTTCAACGACGGCTGCAGATGTGTCATCGCAGGATGTATCTATGCCAAGTATACGCATTTACTAAGTTCAGTTTAATCTAGTGAGCTGCTATTGCCTGTTTTCTATAAGTTGATTCACAACCGTTGGGTCGGCCAGTGTTGATGTATCTCCGAACCCGGATGGCTCGATCTCTCCGGCCGCTATTTTTCTTAGAATCCGGCGCATGATTTTTCCTGAGCGGGTTTTAGGAAGGGCCGGTGCCCATTGTATCTTATCCGGCGAGGCGATAGGGCCGATCTCTTTTCTTACATGCGAAACCAGTCCTTTTTTAAGGTCATCTAAAGGTGCAATGCCTGAGTTAAGGGTGACATAGGCGTATATCCCCTGTCCTTTTATTTTGTGTGGAAAACCTACCACTGCGGCTTCAGCCACGCTTGGATGCGCAACCAGGGCGGATTCCACTTCGGCTGTGCCCATCCTGTGGCCGGAGACGTTTATTACATCGTCAACCCGGCCTGTGATCTGGTAATGGCCGTCTTTGTCACGTCTTGCCCCGTCGCCGGTAAAGTACTTGCCTGGATACTGAGCAAAGTACGTGGTAAAAAAACGTTCGTGATCGCCGTAAACCCCACGCATTTGGCCAGGCCAGGGACGTTTCATGCAGAGCTTGCCTTCGCAGGCACCATCAAGCTCGTTTCCTTGATCGTCAACAATACATGGTTCTACGCCGAAAAACGGAGTCATGGCCATTCCTGGTTTCATATCTATCGCCCCAGGAATAGGGGAAATTAGTATGCCACCTGTTTCCGTCTGCCACCATGTATCTACTATCGGAAGCTGCTGTTTGCCGACAACTGTAAAATACCAATTCCATGCTTCAGGATTTATCGGTTCTCCAACCGATCCCAAAAGCTTAAGCGAGCTTAGATCGTGTTTTTCGACCCAGGAGTTTCCTTCTTTGGCAATGGCTCTTATAGCTGTAGGTGCAGTGTAGAAAATATTAACCTTATGTTTTTCACACACGGCCCAAAAGCGGCCAGGATCAGGATAGTTGGGCACACCCTCGAACATTACTGTTGTGGCTCCGTTACAGAGAGGCCCATATATTATATAGCTGTGTCCGGTTATCCAGCCGATATCCGCCGTACACCAGTAAATATCACCGTCGTGATAGTCGAATATAATTTTATGAGTGAGAGCTACGTATGTAAGGTATCCGCCGGTGGTATGAAGAACTCCTTTCGGCTTGCCGGTGGAACCTGAGGTGTAGAGAATAAAAAGCGGGTCTTCGCTATCCATTTCCTCTGGTTGGCAATCAGCGTCTACTTTCTCCATTTCATCGTGCCACCAGGCAGACCTGGACGTGGAGTTATAAGTAACTTTATCGCCCACGTGCTTTACCACTATCAGCTTTTCCACCATTGGACACTGGGCTACTGCTTTGTCAGCTATATCCTTCTGTGGTATGGCTTTGGTTCCACGGTAGGTTCCATCGCATGTGATAACTATTTTAGAACCGCAGTCCTGTATGCGGTCACGAAGCGCATCAGATGAAAAACCACCGAAGACTATTGAATGAACAGCGCCTATACGGGCACATGCCAGCATTGCTACTGCCAACTCCGGAATCATCGGCAGGTAGATAGTTACACGGTCACCTTTATTGATACCATTGGCTTTTAAGACATTGGCAAATCTGCAAACCTGCTCATGCAACTCTTTGTAGGTCAGCTTCTTCTCTACACTGGGGTCGTTGCCCTCCCAGACTATCGCAATTTGATCACCGCGTCTCTCCAGGTGCCTGTCCAAGCAGTTATAGGCGACATTTACTTTTGCTCCGGTATACCAAGCTATGTAAAGATCGTGTGGGTTGTCCCCATAGTTGTAATCTGCAACCTTTTCCCATTTTTTAAACCAGGTGACATACTTCTCTGCTATCTTCCCCCAAAAAACATCCTGGTCATCCAGTGACTCTCTGTAAAGCTTAGTGTATTCTTCCAGGCTTTTGATATGGGCTTTTTGCTTGAATTTCTCCGGAACCGGATAGACGTCTTTCAGGGTACTTTCCTGTTCTGACATGTTTGCTCCTCCTAGCAGTTATCTGGATTTTTGACAGCTGTTTCAGGCTGATCAACTCATTATATCAATATATCAATCAAACCGCAGAGTGCAAACAAAATCTTTTTTCTCCGATAGTCTTTCGCCTGGCGCGAAAGTCTGCACTACGTGTCAGACTTCAGTCTATCCACATTGGAGTTGCCCTACTTGTTCCGCGTAATCACAGCTCCGGCAAGTGGTCTCGTCCTCATCGCTCCAGATTTCTATGTCTGCACCGCACTTTGGGCATACATCCTCTGTAGGAAATGCCGTATTCTTATCTGCACAAGCTGGTGTTTCCTTGAATTCATCAGGATAACGTAGCATTGTATATTCACTTTCCGCTCCCTATAGGGGGTTAATGTATTTGACTCAATTTACCGGACATCTATCCTGACACAGGGGGAGGTTGACGGCAGTATAGTCGAAAAGAAGTTAATTTCTACTTTCTTTTCCGCATGTCCCATGTCAAGGACAGACCACATTTTTTACTAGATATTTAATACATGCAGATAACGAAGAGTTCAGCCGCGTGAGGTACGAGCTTCGGCTGGAGCGTTTTATTGGGCAGTTGAGCCATTTACGTGAACTGCTTCTGCGTGCAATTTCAAGCCAAGTGCAGCTATAACTTTGAGAATTGTGTCGAAACCAGGGCTTCGTTCTCCAGAGAGCGCCTTGTAAAGGCTTTCACGAGACAGACCAGCATCACGCGCAACCTGAGACATGCCCCTGGCCCGGGCGATATCGCCCAGAGCTTTAGCAATTAAAGCAGCATCACCATTTGCCTCCTCAAGGCAAGCTTCAAGATAAGCAGCCATTTCCTCCGGGGTACGAAGATGCTCGGCGACATCGTATTTGGTGGTGATAGTTTTAGCCATAATACACTCCTATAGATTCTGTGCTAAATGCAAGGCGGTTTTGATCTCCTTGGCCTGGGTAGGCTTGTCACCACCAGCCAGCAAAATTATCACCGCCCGCCCGTACTGTTTGTAATAAACCCGATAGCCGGGTCCGCAATCGATCCGCAACTCTGAAACGCCTTCACCTACGGGTTTAACATCCCCAGGATTTCCGACCGCTAATCGTTCGATCCGTACCAAAATACGAGCACGCGCACGAATGTCATGCAAACCATCGAGCCATTTAGTGAAAATTTCAGTCTTGCGAATTTCAATCACAACCTAATTGTAGCCTGATGGCTACATGTTGTCAACGGAGAACAATGGTAGCGGTAGAAATGCCGGTTTCCCGGCACCCCCGCGCAAAGGATATTGCCCAGGAACTCTCGCTTCTTAAGAAGAAATGTCGGGACGAACAAGCTGAATCTTTTTGTGCCGGGATTGCCAGGCTCTTTTCACGTGCCTGTAAAGTGGGGCAGAAAGTT
>JALUUO010000112.1 GCA_027021335.1 Nitrospirota bacterium | reverse complement strand
TGATTGTAACGTTGTTATTGCTGGTAAAGGACCCCAATTTGAACATTTGATGACTCTCTCAAAAGAATTAGGTATAGAGAATCGCGTCTTTTTCGTTGGTCCACTCGATAAGAATCGACTCAAGGAGTTTTACTATGCAGCGGATGTGTTGTGTCTCCCTTCTTATGAGGAATCTTTCGGACTTGTTCTTCTTGAAGCTATGGCATCAGGCATACCTGTTATTTCTACCGATCTTGGTACTGGGACAACTTACATAAATAAGCACGGCGAGACGGGATTGGTGGTTAAGCCTGGAGATGTGAATATGCTGCGTGATGCAATCAAAACGCTCATGGAGAATGATAGTCTGAGATCTGAAATGGGAGGAGCCGCACGGAAAAGAGCAAAGGAAGTTTTTAGCGAGCACGTTGTCCTGCAGCGCATAGTCGAAGTTTATAAATCATAATGGAAAGCGGATAGAACTGATTATGAAGTCGCTTGACAGAAAAATACCCATGGTAAGTGTGGTTATACCGTCCTACAATCGTGCCGGATTTATAGTCGAAACGCTAAACAGATTATTTTTGCAGACTTATCCCAATTATGAGGTGATTATTGTAGATGATGCCTCTACAGATAATACTGAGGAACTAGTAAAAACTATTTTTAAGGAGCAATTGGATTCAGGCAAATTAAGGTATGAAAAAAATGAAATGAATATGGAAAGAAGTTTTTCAAGAAATAAAGGTGTAGAAGTTGCAAATGGAGAGTTGATAGCATTTTTAGACTCTGATGATATCTGGCAGCCAGATCATATAGAAAGAGGAGTGGAACAAATATTGATATCCGATTGCGATGTCTTCTACACATTCCCTGCCTATACCGATAAAGAGCATACAGTAAATACGGACAAAGTGATTGATGAAAGATTTCGTATATATGTTAACGATCTTAAAGATTTCGAAATTGATGAATTGATCGCAAGGGGGCTGATTACTTACCCTACAGGAATGTTCATAAGAAGAGATATATTTCTTGAATCTGGCGGGTTTAGGAGAGATATTATGGTTGCGGAGGACTGGGAATTGATTTCCAGATTGTATTTCAGATATTGCGCAAAGATAAATATTTCTTTTAGACCTACATACTTCATAAGAGTTCATTCCGACAACACCTTTGATTCTACCCGGTATTGGGAAGACCCGTTTGAGGTAATTAAAAAAGGTGACATGACTACTTATGTCCAGGACTGTGATTTTATAAGCGAAGAAAGGAAAAAATTTCTGATAGCTAATGTGTTGTTAACGAGGAGTAAAATAGCTTTTGCAAGAGCCATGCTACTGACCGGATGGAAGAGTATTATGGGATCTATAAGGCTAGATCCCAGGGTCCTACTGTTCACGAGAAGAGGAATACTTTTTTTTGCATTAAAAAGGGGCTTTATTCCTAAAAAGCTGGCAAGGGGTCTTAAAAGAACGAGAAATTTACTAAGCTATCTTATAGCTAATAATAAAAAATTAGGAACTTCCCGTGTGAAGTAGCCCCCCGTGCAGCACTTAAGTAAGCGATGACAGTTACATGTAAGCAGCGAGCATTACTTCGCAACTATCAGAACAATCAGAACAATTAAAATAGAACAATGATCAACTTGTTGGGTATAGGCCTCGACTATATGATGCTTGAAAAAAATCCTGTAAGAGGAGACGTCTGGCAAAGACAGAAGACGTATGCCAAGGATCTGAATATTTTCTACCTTGTTATCTATGCACCAAGGAAGCGGGCGAATTACAGACGATTCATTGGTGATGGGAAGGTCAAGGTGATCCCGACAGATTCCATAAACAAGGCAACATTTTTGTGGGACGCTCTGGTTAGAGGATGGAAGGTATGCAAGGAGAATGAGATAGACGTTTTGACAGCAGAGGACCCTTTTATAACAGGACTTGTAGGTTTGATACTAAAAAAGAGGTTCAAGCTGCCTCTGAATGTACAGATTCACGCTGATATTTTTGACAACCCGTACTGGATCGGACAGCGTCCCATCAACCGGATATTCAACAGGCTTGCAAAGTTTATAGTCAGACGTGCAGATTCTATCCGTATAGGTACTTACTATGAAAAACAAAAAGTTAGCAACATGTTGGGAATACCAGGTGAAAAGATCCATGTTATTCCTGTCAACGCGGATGTTCAGAAGTTCTCCAGGGCCTTTGATAAGTTCAACAAGGCGGAGTTATTACGTTCATTAGGATTGGAGCGTTTCAAAAATCTTGTGGTTTCAACAGGTCGACTTAAGCCTCAAAAGGATTTTCCGACCTTGATTCATGCCATGGCCGAAGTCATACGGTCATGCCCTTATACGGCGCTTTGCATCCTCGGTGAAGGCCCGGAGCGGGAAAGAATTTTAACCGAGGTCAAGAGGCTCAACCTCCAGGATAACGTTTTTCTTCCAGGGGCCGTTTCTCACGAGGATGTTGCCAAATATCTTGCGGCATGTGACGTCTATGTTATGCCATCAATATTTGAGGGGACTTGTATAGCGCTTGCTGAAGCATGTATATCCGGAAAACCGGTTGTGTCTACATCCTTTGCGGGTGCGTATGACTTGATAATAGATGGAAAGACGGGATACCGCGTGCCGATAAAGGACGCCTATGCAATTGCAGATAGGGTCGTATATTTGCTGAAGCATCCGGATGAGGCCCGGTCGATGGGAATAGCGGCCAGAGAACACGTTGCAAAAATGTTCAGTGAAGAGCACAACGTTCGTGGCGTGGTTCGCATGTGGAAGAAGACCGCCTGTACCGGTAATGGTGCTCCGGTCAGTTGAAGTCAGGAGAAAAGTTTTGCCGATATACCTTCTGTTGATATTCCTCATTCCATTCGAAGTGCAGCCTTTATTAGCGAGGAGCTTTATGGGATTTACCGTCATAAAATGGGTGGGTTTATTTGCAGTTTTTGCGGCTTTCCTGCATACTGCAAGGACCCAGAGGGGGGCACAGCTTGCGCAGAGCAAGCAGGGCAAAATGTTTATTTTGCTCCTTTTGCTGGTACTTATATCTTGGTTTATGGGCGGCTACCGGTCATTTACGCAGCCTCTCCAGATGTTTATCTCCTTTGCCGTATTCTTTTTTGTGACCTTGAGCATGGTGTCTTCGGTAGAAAGAGCACGGCTTGTAATGTGGACGGTTGCTTTCAGCATGCTCCTTGCTTCCGTCGACGTTATTACAGACTACATGTGGCTTTACAGGGTACATGGCATAAGCGCTCGTCCAGGCGGTCTCTTCAGAGACCCTAACTATTATGCCCTCTCGACAATAATTTCCATGCCCATTGTGTATTATCTGCTGAGAACCACCACAAGAAGTTTTTTGCGGTTAGGGCTTTACGGGATACTTTCATTCTATTGTGTTGGATTGGTTCTGTCACTATCAAGAGGCGCTTTTGTCGGACTGGCAGGGATGATTTTAACCGCTTTTATTCTTTCACAAAGAAAATCAAAAGCCTTCATTACAATTGCTGTAATCATTGTTTTAGGACTACAACTTGCACCGGACAGGCTGTGGGAGCGTTTTTCGCAGACACGGGTTGTGGAAGAAGAAACAGTCTACGGAACAGCGGCTTCCACCACCAGGCGCTGGCATCTCGTCAAGGCGGGCCTTGGAATGATGGCCGAACACCCATTGAAAGGGGTCGGGCTTGGCCAGTTCAAGGCTTGGTCGCTCTTTTACGAACCGGCGCTTGGATACGCCGGGGTCGCTCACAACACCTATATAGAAGTGGGGGCGGAGTTGGGTTTGCCGGCTTTGCTGCTGTTTTTAGGTATTATTTGGCATACGTATCGAGATCTTCTGCGTATGCGACGAAAATATAAATATGAACGAGACCGCGATTTATGGTTACTTTTCACCTCGCTCACCGTTTCGTTAACCGGGTTTGTCATTGGTGGGTCGTTTATAAGTGGGGAGAACACCAAGCTCTTTTGGCTAGTAGTGTTTCTTACAATCGCACTTAGGCGGTGTGTTTTAATGGAAAACAGGCTTGAGGTAAAAGATACCAAGGTGGAGCGTGTTTCGGCCTCATACCGGAAGGCAGCATTATGAATCAAAAGAAGATATTGCTTATAGAACCACCTTTTTACCGGTTGTATAAAGAAACCTATTCTCTTGATCGATATCCGCTTTCGCTGGGTTATCTCGCCGGTACCATTCAACGTGAAACTGATTGGTCCGTCCATGTTTATAATGCTGACTTTTCCCCTCAAAGTGAGGCTATGCAGGTAAGCTATATGACCGGCAAGGGTTTTGAGAATTACCTGGATAATCTGAAGCATATGTCTGGAAGTGTATGGAAAGAGGTAGAGTCGATCCTTTTTGAAGTACAGCCCGATGTCATAGGCATTACCATGAAATCCCAGAACTTTGCATCCGGATGTCTTGTTGCAAAACTTGCAAAGCGTATAAATAAGGATGCGATTGTAATCGTGGGCGGTCCGCATCCTACGATGGCCCAGAATGTGTTGGATTGTAAGGACATAGATGTCTGCGTGAGGGGCGAAGGTGAGAGGACTATTGTAGAGTTATTACATGCCATAGAGAGAGAGAAGGGATTCGAGAATATCGCCGGTATAGTATTCAGAAGAAATGGCGGCATAGTTGAAAATGGATCGAGGCAATTTATAGAGGATTTAAATACTCTTTGCTTCCCACACGAGAGTGCTCGTGAGGCCTTGATAGGATATGAGCAGTATCCGCCGTCCGCTTTTAAGAATATCTTTGCCTCAAGGGGATGCCCATATAATTGTTTTTTTTGTGGGTCAAAAAACATATGGAGCCGCAGGGTCAGATTTCGCTCGACCGACAATATTATAAAAGAAATCATTTCGCTCCAAAGTATGGGAGTCAAATCCGTACACTTCGATGATGATACCTTCGGCATTAAAAGAGAAAATATAAAAGAGCTCTGCGAGGCCATGCTTGTTAACCTTCCCAATCTAAAGTGGAGCTGTGAATTGCATATAAAATTGGTTGAAGAGGACATTATTGCTCTTATGAAAGATGCTGGCTGTCAATCCGTTCAGGTTGGCATTGAATCAGGCAACAACGAAATCCTCAAAAAAATGAGAAAAAATACAACGATAGAAGAAGCGTTGCGTGCATGCAAAATTATTAAAAAACATGGTATCCAGTTGCAGACCTTTTTCATGATAGGACTTCCTTGGGAAACAGAGGAGACGATCAGGGATACGGTCGAGGCTATGAAACGCATTCAAAGTGATGACGTCATTTACAGTATCTTTACTCCCTACCCCGGGACGGAGGCATTCGAGGTTTGTAAAAAGAGTGGGCTGATTGGAGATGACTATAATGTTTCGTTATACAATCATAAAAGTCCGGCAAATTCTTTCTGTTTGAATATTGATAAAGAGAGATTTAGAGAACTAGCATTTGAGGTTGAAGCCATGGTGGATAGGGTCAATCGGCGAAACAAAGTGAAACGTGTTTTTTCACCGCAAGTATTTTCAAAAGTCAAAGAGAAGGGAGTCAGTAAGAGTATCAAGACCGGCATAAAGATGATATTAGGTAAGTGATAGAGATAGAGTGTTTGTAAGTACGGTTCTTTGAGGGGATGGTGTATTTGACATCATTAAAGGATTGCGGCGCCGCATCGCGAGGGGCTTTCGACAGGAAGGTGCTCCGCGTGGTTACGGACGCCTCCCGGCGCTTCCTTCGCGGTGAAAAGCATGTGGCGGCGCTTATCCTCACCGGGAGCATAGCGAGGGGAGAGGGGTCTTTCATCGAGGCCGCGGACGGCAGGGCAAGGCTCCTTGGGGACGTGGAGTTCCTCCTCGTAAGCGAATCCCCCGAAAGGGAGCGGGCCGTTGCGGCCGGGCTTGAAGCG
>JALUUO010000111.1 GCA_027021335.1 Nitrospirota bacterium | reverse complement strand
AAATACTCCTGAAAAAGCAAACAATGCCGACAGGGAAGATATTTTCCAGATTCGAAAGACAGCGCTCCATATTATTACAAACCCGGCAGCAGCAAGAGGCAGGTACACGGCAAGAACTCCGAGACTTGTCGCAACACCTTTTCCGCCACGGAACTTAAGAAAAACCGGGAAGTTATGGCCGATAATCGAGCTTATTCCGCAGAGTCCGACCGTTACCGGATCTTCCAGGAAGTACATACCAAGCAAAACGGCTGCACTGCCCTTCAGTGTATCGCCGATCAGCGTGGCTGTTGCCGCCTTTTTGCCTAAGGCTCTGAGCACGTTGGTTGCCCCTATATTGCCGCTTCCTACAGTTTTTAAATCAACACCGCGAAGGTGTGCCAGGATCGGACCGAATGTTACAGATCCGATAAGGTAGCAAATAAAGTATGTAAGCCACTGATTCACAAACGCCTCACGAATTGAACTAGATACTGTACTCCCGAAACCACGCCCAGAATCATTGCCACCCATATACAAATAATTGCCGGCCAGGAGAGGTCCACCCACCTGATTAAACCGGAGTAATTCACAAGGAATGTTAGAACAGCGGCTATCTGGAAGCCCATCTTGTATTTGCCTCCGGTTTCGGCCGGAATCACCATGTCTTGCGAAAGGGCTACCAATCTTAAGCTGGTAACAAGAAACTCTCTTATAACGATTATGATTACTATCCATGCCTCTACAAGTTTCAAATCCACAAGAACAATAAGCGCAGCTATAACAAGAAACTTATCGGCCAGCGGATCAAGAATAATGCCAAGCTTTGTCACCTGGCGGGCGCGGCGTGCAAGGTAACCGTCAAGAAGGTCTGTGAGTGAGGCAACCGAAAATACAATAGCGCCCCAAACAGGATGCTTCTCGACTACAGCTATAAAAACCGGAACCATAAGAAACCGGCTGATTGTTATTGCAGTGGGGATGTTCATACAAAACAGGCGACAGGCAGAGGGAGCATAGCAAAAGACTTATGCATATAAGCCTGTAATACTTACTTTCCCTTTATCAAAGATTCCCATACGCCTTGAGCGCGAAGAATCTTCTCCACCAGATCCCGTACCGCTCCGCGTCCACCTCGGTTTTCAGAGATAAACCGTGCCCTGGAGGTAGACTCGGCATCAGCATCCGATGGAACGGCAGGAAGTCCCACCACCTCCAGAACAGGAACATCCACCACATCGTCTCCCATATATGCAATCTCTTCGTCCGAAAAATTATATTTCTTTAGCAAGTCTTTGTAAACTGATATTTTATTAAAAATACCCTGGTAAACCTCGTTTATGCCAAGCTCCTTCATTCGTCTTTCAACTACCTTGGAAGTTCTTCCTGTAATAACAGCAAGCAGAAGCCCGGCCCGGCCTGCAAGTTTAAGAGCATGGCCGTCACGCACATCAAAAGACTTAAATTCATTGCCATCGTTGTCAAGGATTATTCTTCCGTCTGTCATAACACCGTCGACATCCAGGATCAGCATTTTTACTCTGCGCGCAAGCATTTCAAAATCATGATTATTATTACTCATTATATTAATTCACCTTTCATTCTTAGCCGTTAGTTTTTTCTTTGGTCTTTTATACCCTTTACCCTGCTTAAAATGTCAAACAATCCCAGCCTTAAGCAGATCGTGCAGGTGAAGAACTCCTTCTGCCTTTCCGTC
Organism: Nitrospirota bacterium; assembly: GCA_027021335.1. Classification (GTDB taxonomy): domain Bacteria; phylum Nitrospirota; class Thermodesulfovibrionia; order SZUA-242; family SZUA-242; genus JALUUO01. The sequence continues at coordinate 84,338 of JALUUO010000111.1, read as the reverse complement.
GGCTCCCACGGCTATCAAAGAGGTTATCTCATGTTTTTCCATAATTGCCATAGCCTCGGCCGCGAGAGAGTCTTTTGTGATGGTTTTGGGCTTTGGCGACGCAACCTCCCCTGCCGAAAGAGATAAAAAGTCATTTCCCCAGCGCTCAAAACCACGCCTGAGGTCACCGTCTGTAATTACGCCTATAAAACACTCGTTTTCGTCAACAACAGTGGTCATTCCAAGGCGCTTTGCCGATATTTCAAGAAGTACGTCCTTCATGGGAAGCTGCTTTTCAACCTTTGGCATCTCCACGTCGGAATGTATTAAATCTCCCACGGTAAGTATCAGGCGTTTGCCCAGAGTTCCGCCCGGGTGAAATATTGCAAAGTCTTCTCTGCGAAAGCCGCGACGATTTAGGACTACCATTGCCAGCGCATCTCCCATAGCCAGCACCACGGTGGTAGATGCAGTAGGGGCGAGGCCTAGAGGACATGCCTCCTCAGACACCGACACATCCAAAGCCACGTCAGAGTGCATGGCTAATGTAGAGTCCATGTTTCCGACAAGAGAGATGATCTTTATGCTCATCCTTCTTAAAACAGGTAGAAGCTTGATTACTTCTTCCGTCTCCCCGCTATTTGATAGCACAATAGCCACGTCTCCGCGGGCAACCATGCCGAGGTCGCCGTGGCTGCCTTCGGCAGGGTGAAGAAAAAGAGAAGGAGTGCCGGTGGATGCCAGGGTAGCAGATATTTTTTTCCCGATTAAGCCGGATTTACCCATGCCGGTGATAATAGTACGTCCTTGGCAGTTAAGTATAAGGTTAACAGCCTCGTCAAAATTGCTATTAAGCCTATCGGCCATTTTACTAATGGCCTCCGCCTCGATTTTAAGAACTCTTTTTGCTTGTTCCAGCAACCGGTTTTACCTCCACTTCCATTATTAGTATCAGAGTCAGTTGCTCTCTGGCAGGGTCGTTTGATGTTACTCCTATTCGTCTGGTTACACGTCCGGACCTTCCTTTTGTGGCGACTGTTGTTTTTATTCTTCCCGACCCTCCCGGCTCTATGGTGCTCGAACTGAGCACAGCTGCAGTGCAGCCTCAACCAGGGCTGAGTTTAAGGATCTTAAGGGGGGCATCACCGTCGTTATGTATCAAAAAGACATGTTCAACAATATCTCCCTGGGTAACTTTGCCCAGATCGACCTTTTCCCGGTCAAACCGAATGATTGGCAGGCTGTCTTTAGGGGCTTCCCCGGAACCCGCCCTTATATCGGCGGCGAAACACGCAAGAATTAAACACGCAAGTAAAAAGATCGCCGCAACGGGTTTAAAACCCGTTCCTACATCAGGCCTGCTCATGTACGACCTCCCGTATTTCGCACAAAACCTTCCATAGCTCCGGCAGGTTCTTGATAGCAATCATATTCGGCCCGTCGCAGAGTGCGTCATCAGGAGATTCGTGCACTTCCAGAAACACTGCATCGCAGCCGGCAGCCACGGCTGCCCTTGCAAGCAGGGGCACAAACTCCCGCTGTCCTCCTGAGCTGTCGCCCTGGCCGCCGGGAAGCTGTACGCTATGCGTGGCGTCAAAGACCACGGGCACGCCAAAGGATCGCATAATGGCTAAAGATCGCATATCTACAACCAGATTGTTATATCCAAGTGAGACGCCGCGTTCCGTAAGCAGAACATCTTTACATCCGGATGTGTGCAGTTTATCCACGATGTTTTTAGTATCGGCAGGTGCTAGGAACTGGCCTTTTTTCACATTTACGGGCCTGCCTGTTTCTGCTGCTGCTGTTAGCAGAGTTGTCTGACGGCATAAAAATGCGGGTATCTGAATAATATCCAAGACCTTAGAGGCTGCCACCACATCTTCGGCTGTGTGAATATCAGAAATAACCGGACAGCCAAACTCTTGCCTGATTTTCTCAAGAATTTTTAAGCCATTAGGCAGGCCAGGACCCCGGAAAGAGCCTGCTGAGGTTCTGTTGGCTTTGTCATAAGAACTTTTATAAATAAATGGTATGGAAAGCTTTTGTGCGATTTCGGTTAGCTGTTCGGCAGCGCGCAGGGCCGAAGCCTCACTTTCAATAACACAAGGACCGGCAATAAGGACAAGATCCTTGCCGCCTGCGACAACTCCGGAAATATTTACGGGTCTAAATTTATTTTTATTTTTCATCAGATTTTTTTGCACCGTCTTTTCCTGCGTCACCGCCTGTTTTATCAGGTATGTTCACAGTTTCCCGGGCGGAATCAACCGCTTCTTTATGTTTAATTTTTTCTTTTAGACTTTTTATCTCGGTATCCTTTCTCTGAAGTTTTGTTGAGAGTTTTTTTATCCGTATATCCTTCTTCTCAAGGCTGGCCGAGAGTTTTTTTATCTTACTTTCTTTCTCCTTGAGACCGGTTGAAAGATTTTTTATTTCGGTATCCTTTTCACTTAGCTTGGCAGAAAGAGAGTCGAGCATTTTCCGGCTTTTTACAGCCTTGCTGTTAAGGTCATCAACTCTTTCTAAAAGCGCGGTATTGTCTTCTGAAAGACGCCTGGTCTGGTCTATCAGTTCTGATATCTGAGAAGACAAGGAGCCGCGACTGCTTTTTAAATCGTCTTTAAGTTCCTCGACTTTATCTTCCAGTGTGGCAGTCTCCTGCCTGCTTGCCTCCAGCCTTCTTTGGAGTTCCTCCACTTTTAAGTCGAGTATGTTTTTCTCCTTGACTAAGCTTTTAAGTTCCAGGTCCAACCGGTCGCGCTCAGCACTTACAGCAGCTTTCTGCCGCTTGAGTTTAGAGTTCTGTTTTTGTAATTCATCCAGGTTTTTGCGAGCTTCATGCAACTCCGTGACCTTCAATTCCAATGTAGAGCTCGACACGCATCCAGCAAAGCTTTGAGACAGCACCAACAGTGCCGTAACTCTATATAAAGCGCGAAGTTTTAATCCTGCAATTATGTTTTTGCCCATCAACTCTCCGAACGAGCCAGAAGTGCATTTTTAGACCTCAAAGCGGCTTTAATGAATCCCTCGAAAAGAGGATGTGGATTTCTGGGTCTTGACTTGAACTCCGGGTGAAACTGGCAGCCGAGAAACCATGGGTGATCAAGCACTTCGACTATCTCCACCAGTTCCCCATCTGGTGAAAGACCGCTTATTGAAAGGCCTTTGGCGGTAATGATTTTCCTGAACGCGTTGTTGAACTCGAACCTGTGGCGGTGACGTTCGAAGATACTGTTTTTGCCGTACATCTCCAGGGCTATAGAACCTGAGGCAAGGTTGCAGGGGTAGGCTCCAAGCCGCATTGTGCCGCCTTTGTCAGAACCTGCAGAGCGTTCCTGAACAGTGCCCTTGCGGAAGTCATACCATCGCCCCATAAGATAGATAACCGGATAATCCGTATCAGCATCGAATTCAGTGCTATTGGCTCCTTTCATCCCGCATACGTTTCGCATAAATTCCACGACCGCAAGCTGCATTCCCAGGCATATGCCGAAAAATGGAATTCTCTTTTCGCGTGCGTACTTTATGGCAGAAATTTTTCCTTCGGAGCCACGGTTTCCAAAGCCGCCCGGAACTAGTACACCATCCACTTCCATTAGAAACCGTTCCGGCCCGTTTTTCTCTATATCTTCGGCATCCACCCATTGCACGTCCACGCCTGCATGGTTGGCTATACCTCCGTGAACCAGGGCTTCGTAAAGACTTTTATAGGAGTCTTTCAGCCCCACGTATTTACCGACCAGGGCGATACTGACCGAGTCCTGCGGGTTTTTGAGCCTGTTGACAAGCTCTCTCCAGTCATCCATTAGCGGTTTTCTGGTCTCCATACGGAGTTTTTTGATAATCTGATCGTCAAGGCCCTCTTTTTGGTAAACAAGAGGTACTTCATATATCGTTTCCACATCAGGTGCCATAATTACGGCATCGGTTTCCACGTTACAGTGAAGAGCGATTTTTTTCTTGGTATCAGCTCCAAAAGGGATTTCGGTACGGCACAGAAGAATATCCGGCTGTATGCCGATTGCTCTTAGTTCCCTTACGCTGTGCTGGGTTGGTTTGGTTTTCAGCTCTTCCGATGCATGAATGTAGGGAACCAGTGTTAGATGGGCGTAAATAACGTTTTCAGGTCCCATGTCGTAACGCATCTGCCTGATGGCTTCAAGAAATGGAAGGCTTTCAATATCACCTATGGTTCCTCCTATCTCTACAAGTACAACATCATAGCCGTCAGCCACCGATCTGATTATTTTCTTTATCTCATCAGTAATATGCGGGATTACCTGAACCGTATCCCCCAGGTAATCGCCTCGCCGTTCTTTGTTGAGCACATTGTAGTAGATTCTTCCGGTAGTGAAGTTGTTCTTCTGCAGTGCCGTAAAGGAGGTAAAACGTTCGTAGTGTCCCAGATCCAGATCTGTCTCGGCTCCATCGTCTGTGACAAAAACCTCGCCGTGTTGAAACGGGCTTAGGGTGCCGGGGTCTACATTTATATATGGATCGAGTTTCTGCAGGGTGACCTTAAAACCACGGCCTTCAAGCAATGCACCAATAGATGCCGAGGCGATACCTTTGCCAAGCGCAGAGACAACTCCTCCTGTTATAAAGATGAACTTAGCCATTGTTCCGCTCTGAATAGGTCTTCTGGTGTGTCGATGCCAAAGGAGTCATACGAAGTTTCCACAACCCTTATTTTAATGCCCATGGACAGCGCTCTTAACTGTTCAAGTTTCTCTATGTGTTCAAGCCGGCTGGGCTTGGCGCTGCTTAAACGAAACAGTGCAGGCCGCCTGTATCCATAAACACCTATATGTTTGAAACAGAAAGATTCGCCGGAAAAGTCCGGGTTGATCAGGTCGGCGGAAGAGGCCCAGGCATCCCTGTGAAAAGGAATCGGCGAGCGGGAAAAATAAAGAGCCCGGCCTGATCCGTCCCAGACCACCTTTACAACATTAGGATCAAGGATCTCTTTGGCGGAAGTTATTCTGACCGCAAGCGTAGCCATATCTGCAAGAGAGTCCTCGCTCTGTAGAACACGGACAAGGTCATCAATCACGGTTCCTCTGATAAAGGGCTCGTCTCCCTGAACATTGACGATTATATCACAAGAAAGATGCCCGGCGACTTCGGCAACCCTGTCAGTACCGGTTTCATGGGTTCCGGATGTCATTATAACCTTACCTCCTGCGGTTTCCACCACGGATTGTATCCGCTGATCGTCTGTAGCCACAATAACACTGGAAATCAATCTAGCGCTTTTTGCGCCTTCCAAAACGTGAAGGATCATAGGACGACCTCCGAGAAGGGCTAGTGGTTTCCCGGGAAATCGGGTGGAAGAGTAACGTGCAGGGATGATTACAACCGCTTCTGGCATTAAAAATTATTGCAACTTATGTTTTATGTAGTGGATTGCAGAAAAAGTATGGTGGACGATAAGGGATTTGAACCCTCGACCCCCACGTTGCGAACGTGGTGCTCTCCCAACTGAGCTAATCGCCCACTAGTTTTATATTATACCTCGGGTGATGCTTATGTAAAAAGCCGGAGAAAGAGTTTCGCTGCCGGCTCTACTGAACTAAGGGGATGCAAGCTGTAAAAATACCCTTAATTTTAAAGATATCCCTGTAAGTTACTACATTGACAATTCATATTTATATGGTAAATTTTAAGTAGGACAAAATAGATAGCGTGCTTTAGCAATAGATACCTGATGTTTCCGGTTGGCCAGCCTTTTTTTCACAAATCGTCTGACTTTTAAATTAAAACCTGATGATCGCAGTGAATTCCAGTAAGCGGACTATAGGTCTCGCTCTCGGCAGCGGTTCAGCACGTGGCTGGGCTCATATAGGTGTTATACGTGAACTTTGCAAAAACGGGATAAAGCCGGATATCGTATGCGGAACATCAATTGGTGCGCTTGTCGGGGCTTTTTATGCCTCTGAGCGGCTTGATGAACTCGAAGGCTGGGTTTTAAAGCTGGACAGAAAAGTTATGCTTCACTACCTGGACATAAAGCTACTTATGGGCGGAGGCTTTGTCGAGGGAAAGAGGCTGATTGATTTTTTCCGTGAACGCATAGGAGATCCACTTATAGAAGACCTCTCCACCGTATTTGCTGCGGTCGCGACTGATATGGAATCCGGACAGGAGATCTGGTTGAAAAAGGGTTCACTTCTCAACGCGGTTCGGGCATCCATTGCTCTGCCGGGGATATTCACCCCTGTGAAGATGGGCAACCGTTGGCTGGTAGACGGTGGCCTGGTCAACCCGGTACCCATATCCTTGTGCCGTGCGATGGGTGCGGAAATAGTAATTGCTGTCAATCTAAACGGCAACATTGTTGGCAAGCACCGTAACAAACGCTTACAGCCCATTGAAAGAGACATAAAAATGAGCGCCGAGGCCACTCTTATAGACAGGCTTTCAGAGGAGCTCAAACAAAAAGCCAATGCATTTCTCTCGCAGCTTTTCGCTTCTAATATCGGGACCCCGGGTCTCTTCGAAGTGGTGGCGAACTCCATAAATATCATGCAAGATACCATTACCCGCAGCAGGATGGCCGGTGATCCTCCTGATGTTGTTATCGCTCCCCGTCTTGCCCATATAGGCCTTCTTGAGTTTGACAGAGCGAAAGAGGGGATTAAAGAAGGCCGTGAAAGTGTAAGACATGTATTGCCGATAATTGAGGATTTGCCGTCCTGGTAATAATTTCTGATGATAAATTTCCGGTTCCGGAGCTGGAGGGCGCGGTTTGAACAAGGACGAGGTAGTAAAAAACAAGCTGGTAAATTTCCTTCATACGGTTTTGCTCTTTTCCGTTCTGCTTACCCTTATGGTGTTTTCCGGTTATCTTCTTGCTGGAAGCGCTGGGGTGTTGTGGGCTGTAATCGCCGGTTTTTTCTTTCTTTTTTTCAGCCCTAGTTTATCTCCACAACTGATTCTCAAGATGTACAGGGCGTCAATTATTTCTATTCATGACGCTCCAAGGTTATATCATATTATTGAAGAGCTTGCCCACCGTGCCGAGCTGCCGGAACTGCCGCGTCTTTATTACGTGCCCAGCAATATTATGAACGCCTTTTCTGTGGGCAGAAAAGGCAATGCTGCAATAGGTGTTACCGACGGCCTGTTGCGCAGGCTCGATATGCGGGAGTTGACAGGCGTTTTAGCCCATGAGATAAGCCACATACGGAACAACGACATGCGGGTGATGGGTTTTGCCGACATTATCAGCCGGATTACAGGACTTTTTTCCAATGTTGGACAGGTTCTGCTTTTTCTAAATATTCCCCTTATTATAATAGGTGCGGTATCCATCTCATGGCCGGCTATATTCCTGCTTATTATGGCCCCGGCTCTGAGCGGGCTTATGCAGTTGGCCATTTCACGGACCCGTGAGTTTGATGCTGATCTGGATGCGGCACGACTTACAGGAGACCCGGCCGGTCTGGCATCTGCTCTTCAGAGGATGGATTACTATGAAAGCGGTATTTTTGAAAGGATATTTTTTCCAGGACGCAGCGACCCTAATCCTTCGCTTCTTCGTACTCATCCCAAGACCCAGGATAGGGTGAAACGCCTGCTGCAGCTTCGTCAAGAAAGACGCTTGGAATTTGTTCCGGAACCGGAAGAAAATTTTCTTTTTCCACCGGTAATGCTTCAGATATCCCGGAACCCACGCTGGAGACGTCTAAGCGGGCTATGGTATTAAGACTTTGATTAAAAAGAACTTTTAATAAAAAATACTTAGAAAAAATTTGGAAAAAGGAGAAGAAAAAATGAAAATCAGCAGACTTCAAGTAATTACCTTTATTATCGCAGCCGGTTTTGTCTTCTGGACAGGATCTTTTATCTCGCTTATATTTGGTATGCCGGAAAGGACGTTGGCTTTTGCAGAGGTTAAAGAGGACCTGCCCGTTGCCGAAGCAGGGGCCGGGTTCCCGTCATTTGTCGAGGTGGTGAAAAAGGAAAAACCAGCGGTCGTTAACATCTCTACTACAAAAGTTATCCATAAAAAAGGACCGGGATTATCGCCTTTTTCCGGTCCGAATGATCCGTTTAGAGAATTTTTCGGGGATGACTTTTTTTACCGGTTTTTCGGCGGCATACCACAGAAAGAATACAAAACCCAGAGTCTTGGCTCTGGATTTATTATAGATGAAAACGGCTATATCCTGACTAATAACCATGTTGTAGAAAATGCAGAGGAGATCATAGTGAAACTCTCTGATGAGAGGGAATTCAAGGCTGAGATAGTGGGAAGAGATCCAAAGACCGATATTGCACTGATAAAGATCGAAAATCATGATCACCTGCCGGTAGTAAATATTGGTGATTCTGACAAGATCCAGGTCGGAGAGTGGGTTCTGGCTATAGGCAACCCTTTTGGTGTGGGGCAAACGGTTACAGCCGGTATTGTAAGTGCAACCGGCCGGGAGATAGGCTCCGGTCCCTATGACGATTTCATCCAGACCGACGCATCCATCAACCCTGGAAACAGCGGCGGGCCGCTCTTCAACACAAGGGGGGAGGTTATCGGCATTAATTCAGCCATATACACGCCCTCTGGCGGCAATGTGGGAATAGGGTTTTCCATTCCTATAAACATGGCAAAGCGTATAATTCCCCAGCTCAAGGAGAAGGGAAGTGTAACCAGGGGATGGCTCGGTGTTTCGCTGCAGCAAATTACAAAGGAACTTGCCGAAAGTTTTAAACTTCCTTCTGCTAAAGGTGCCCTGGTCGGCAGTGTTGTAAAGGACAGTCCGGCGGAAAAGGCCGGCATAAAAAGGGGAGATGTCATTATTGAGTTTGACGGTAAAAAAATAAATAAAATGAGAAGCCTCCCCTCTATTGTAGCTATGACGCCTGTTGGCAAGAAAGTCAAAATAAAGGTTATACGGGAGGGAAAAGTAAAGACGCTTAAAGTCAAAATTGAAAAAATGAAGGACGGTGAACTAGCCAAGGCCGGTGGTCCTATAAATAACCTGGGTATGTCGGTACAGGAACTAACACCTGATATTGCAGAACAGCTGGGCCTTGAAACAACCGAAGGGGTTATTGTTGTAAGGGTCGAAAGAGGAAGTCCTTCCCATAGAGGAGGATTAAGAAGAGGAGACGTTATTATTCAAATCAATAGGCACGACATAAAAAACATTGATGACTATAGAAGCGCGATGAGAAAGTTCAAAAAAGGGGATACAGCGCTATTTCTTATTATCAGGGGTTCCAGTAGTTTTTATGCAGCTATAAGGGTAGATTAACGGAACTTAACCGGTTTGAAGGCGTTTTTTATAATACACACCCTGCTTGAGCAGATGTGGAATATATCTAATGCCGCTAAGTTCAATGGAGGCTGTTTATGGCGAAAGCAGATTTCAAGATGGCTGGAAAAAAACCGGATATAGAAATTAACAAGCCAGGAGGAGAGCGGAAGTTCTGGCAGCGGCCTGACTTTACATTGCTTCTTTACGCTGTTGTTCTTTTAGCCTCCTTTTATTTCTTTCAGTTTGCGACAAAGACGGTACGTGAAGAGATTCCTTACAGCCGGTTTCTTGAATATGTTGAGAAAAATGAAATAGACGAGGCGGTTGTTACGGATAAGCTGATTTACGGCACCTTAAAAATAAATGATGAAAAAACCGGCAAGCCACACCGCTTTTTTACCGTGCCTTTATGGGATAACGAACTGGCTCAAATGCTTGAAAAGCATGGAGTGAATTACAGTGTACGCAAAAGTGAAAACTGGTTAAGCCGTTTTATTTTTAACTGGGTTATTCCTTTTGGTATATTTTTTCTTGTCTGGGGATGGATGATGAAACGCATGGGTGGCGGTCGTGGTTTTCTTAATATAGGAAATAATCGTGTTCATATTCATGCTGATTCTGCGCCAAAGGTCACTTTTGATGATGTTGCCGGAGCCGAGGAGGCTAAGCAGGAACTGAAAGAGAGCATCGATTTTCTTAAAGACCCGGAGCGCATTAGGAGTCTCGGGGGACGAATGCCGAAGGGAGTGCTTCTTATGGGGCCGCCCGGAACCGGAAAAACGTTGCTGGCCCGGGCCGTGGCAGGCGAAGCCGGAGTTCCGTTTTTCAATATCAGCGGTTCAGAGTTTATCGAGATGTTTGTAGGTGTGGGTGCGGCACGTGTACGCGATATGTTTGATCAGGCTAGAAAAAAATCGCCATGCATAATCTTTATAGATGAACTTGACGCTATTGGCGGAGCAAGAGGTGTAGGGCCTGCAATTGGCGGCCATGATGAACGGGAACAGACGTTGAACCAGCTTCTGACGGAGATGGATGGCTTTGACTCCTCTACCGGTGTCGTGGTTCTGGCTGCTACAAACCGGCCGGAAATACTTGACAAGGCTCTTCTTAGGGCTGGCCGCTTTGATCGGCAGATACCTGTGGACAAGCCCGACCTTGAGGCTCGTTATGCCATTTTGAAGCTCCATACGGCTAAAGTTAAGATGGCAGACGATGTTGATCTTTACGTGGTGGCGAGACGGACGCCGGGATTTGTCGGAGCCGACCTGGCTAATATCACCAACGAGGCGGCTATTCGTGCGGTGCGTCAAAACCATGATACGGTCACCATGGCCGATTTTGAAGCCGCTATAGACAGGGTAATTGCCGGCCCTGAAAAAAAGCACCGGGTACTAAATGAAAAAGAAAAACGACGCGTTGCTTTTCACGAATCAGGCCATGCGCTGGTGGCCGAGTCTATAGCAACGGGAGAACCGGTTCACAAAGTTACCATTATTCCCCATGGCGTGGCGGCTTTGGGCTACACAATGCAACTTCCTGTGGAAGAAAAATTTCTCTCTACCGAAAATGAACTTAAAGGCCAGATAGCCATTCTTCTTGGAGGACGGGTGGCAGAAGAGATTGTTTTTGATGACGTTTCCAGCGGAGCGCAAAATGACCTGGAAAGGGCCTCGGAAATCGCTCGTTCAATGGTTACTCAGCTTGGCATGAGTGAAAAGTTGGGGGCGCTTACATATGGCAAACGTCAGCGCTCTGTCTATCTGGGCGTTGAAGGCAGCGAGGAGCGAAACTACAGTGAAGAGACGGCCCGTATAATAGATACTGAGGTTAGAAGATTGATTGATGACGAACAAAAGCGTGTAAAAAAAATCCTGACCGATAATCGCGCTGTCCTGGAAGCCATGGCTAGCCTACTGGAGGAAAAAGAGGTTATTAGCGGTAAAGAGATCGAAGAACTTATAAAGGAGGCCGGAGGTCTCGTTTTGGCTTCGACTAAGTTACATTCGGCTAAAGATTAAAACAACAGCTTATTATTCTATAATGTTTAACGCCGGTTTAGAAGTTGAGTGGATAACTACCGGCGTTTGCTGTAAATAGTTATTATACATAGCTTTATGTTTGATGATTCCGTTGAAATAAAACATGCTACTGTGCTTGTAGCTGAGGACAAAGAGTCTATGGCAGAGATGCTCCGTCAGACTCTTGAGTCCGAGAGCTATAATGTGCTTTTGGCTGGTACTGGCACGGAAGCCGTAAAGCTGCTGCAACGGAACAAGGTCGATCTTGTCCTTACCGACCTTAAGATGCCTGGTAAGAGCGGTATGGACGTAGTAAAAGCGGTACGGGAGAAAAGCCCAATAATTCCTGTTATTTTGATGACCGCTTTTGGAACCATTGAACTGGCGGTCGAGGCGATGCGCCAGGGGGCTTATGATTTCATTACCAAGCCGTTTGACACCGGTCATCTTCTGGTCAAAATTTTCCAGGCTTTAAAAAGCCGCCGCCTTACAACCGAGAATATACTTCTTAAAGAAGAGTTTTCATCAAAGATGGGTCTTCCTACCATTCTGGGTAAGAGTCCTGCAATGGTTGCGGCTGCTGCCAATGTGCAGAAGGTGGCCTCTGCCAAGACGACCGTACTTATACTTGGTGAGTCGGGAACCGGCAAGGAACTCTTTGCAAGGGCGATACATAACTTGAGCCAGAGGAGGGACAACCCCTTTGTGGCTATCAATTGTGCCGCCATACCGCACGACCTTCTTGAGTCGGAACTGTTCGGTCATGAAAAAGGTTCCTTTACAGGCGCTGATCAAAGGCGTATAGGCAAGTTCGAACTTGCGGATGGAGGAAGCATCTTTCTTGATGAAATAGGAGAGATGGATCTTTCCCTCCAGGCCAAGCTTCTTAGAGTTCTGCAAGAGGGCGAGGTAGAGCGTGTGGGGGGGAAATACCCGATACGAATTGATGTCAGAGTTCTGGCAGCAAGTAATCGGGACCTGGAGGCTATTGTGTCCGAAAAGCTTTTCCGGGAGGACCTTTATTACCGTTTAAATGTTTTCCCTATCCGTATTCCGCCTCTCAGGGAACGTAAAGAAGACGTGACTTTACTTGTTGAACATTTTGTGGCCAAGTACGCCAAGGAGTTTGGATGTCCATTAAGGTCTCTGGATGCAGATGCAATTTCAATGCTCGAAAATCATTCCTGGCGAGGCAATGTACGTGAACTGGAAAACAGTATTGAGAGGGCGATGATACTTTGTGATGGCGATATGATTACGCCTGAACATCTGGCCCTTGCCCGGCAGCAAAGCGGTATGGAGACCAGTCTGCAGGGTCTGCCTATGGATGGTACCCTGGAGGATGTCTCGAAACATGCTGTGCGTGTTGTTGAGAGTGAGCGGATAAAACGGGCGCTGAAGGAGACTTCCGGAAACAAGACCCGGGCTGCCGAAATTCTTTCGGTAAGTTATAAAACTCTTCTTACCAAGATTAAGGACTATAACTTGGGGTGAAGTTTCACCTATAATCTGTTTGGCGGCAAAGGTCTTGGAATCTTAGAATAATATGTTTGTCCGGTTGATTTTTTAAAAAAAACAGATAAAATCTAGCTGAATTTAAGTTTCAGTGCCTGGTATACAGGAGAAGAGACCAGGCCGTCTACGCGGCCTCCGAACGAGGCCACTTCTTTTATAATCGTGGATGTGATATAGGAGTATTCCTCGCTAGGCATCATAAAAACGGTTTCAATGTTATCGTTAAGGCGGCGGTTCATCAGGGCCATCTGAAGCTCGTACTCAAAATCGGACACGGCTCGCAGTCCACGAATAATGGCAGCACCGCCGGAGTTGCTGACATGTTCCACAAGCAGGCCGTCGATGGTTTCCGCTGATACTCCTTCAAGATGCGCGGTGGATGCCCTGACAAGTTCTAGTCGTTCCTGCAGCGAAAACAAGGGCTTTTTTTTGGGATTAGGAGCCACGGCTACAATCACTTTATTGAAGATGCGAAGACTTCGTTCCAGCAGATTTATATGGCCTGCGGTTATTGGATCGAATGTGCCCGGCATTATGCCAAGATTACTCATTTAATTTAGTACCTCCGTAATTTTACTCAAGTTTATAAACACTGAGCGTTGTATCTCCATATTTATACCTCTTGGCCGGTAAAAAGCCGTAAATCCTTTTATTTACAAGGGATGAGGAAGGGTGCTCAAATACAAGCACTCCGTTGTGCTGTACTAATTTATTTTCTGAGTTACTTTCCGAGTTATTTTCTGAAATTAAGTTTGCTGTCATGGATGCTTGGCCGGAGTGGTAAGGTGGGTCCACAAATACAATATCAAATGGTTCCCGGACATTTGAGAGGAATCGTTTTGCCGTCTGGCGGAAAACAAGTGCGCGGTTTTTCCATCCAAACGTTTCCAGGTGTTTTGTTATTGCTGCAGTGCGTGCAGGATTTTCATCCACAAAAACCACTTGCCTGGCACCTCGGCTCAGGGCCTCGAGGCCGATAGCTCCGCTTCCGGCAAAGAGGTCAAGAAACCTGGCATTAGATATATCTATATTATTTTGTAGAATGCTAAATAAAGCTTCCCGAACCCGGCCGGAGGTGGGCCTTACAGATCCGGGCGGAGATTTAAGCCTGCGTCCCCGAGCGCTTCCGCCCACAATCCTCATTGTAGATATGTTTCATGTTTTTCTTTATATCCCATGTTTTATAATATATCAAATTACACCCAGGCTGGGTGATTTATCGTTTTTAATATTGAAAAATATTAAAAAATATTCGAGAGTAATGAAAATACAGTCTGTAGAATTTTTACTCAGCGCTGAACACTTATCAAATTGTCCGGCGCCGGTGCTTCCGGAAGTAGCTTTTGCCGGTCGTTCAAACGTGGGAAAGTCTTCGTTGATAAACAGCCTGCTTAAACGCAAGGCTGCCGCAAAGGTGAGCTCAACGCCAGGCAAGACGCGTTTTATTAATTTTTTTAAGATAAACGGGACATTTCACCTTGTGGACCTTCCGGGATATGGCTATGCTAAGCGGTCTAAGCGGGAAAGGCGGCAATGGGCCGGCTTTCTTGAAGAGTATATAAAGGAGCGGGCAACGCTTAAGGCGGTCGTACTGCTTAAAGATATTTCAGTGCCGCCTATGCGGTCGGACGCTGATATGAGAAGTTGGCTGGATTACCACGGAGTGCAGGTAATTGATGTTTACACGAAAGCCGACAAGGCTAAGAAGCATGAGATTGCAAAGAGGCTTAAAGAAGACAAAAACAGTAGACCTGAGCATGAACCTCTGGTTCTTTCAGTAAAAACAGGTGTTGGGATGGATCAACTATGGGGCCGCCTGCAAAGTTATATTTAGAAAGACAGGCTAAAGGCAGCAGGCAGAAAAAGGCTGTTTTTTTACTGCCAGGCCCTTTGCCTTTTACCCGTACCAGGAGATAAGTATTGCTTGAAACAGGACAGGTGGGCTTGATTGCCACACTTGCATTTATCACGTTGCTTTTGAACCTTCCCTTTGGGTATATGCGGCATAAGGTAAGGAAGTATTCTATCTGGTGGTTGTTTTGCATTCATATTCCAGTACCCTTCATAGTTCTCATAAGGGTTGTCTCCGGTCTTGACTACAGGGTTATTCCTGTATTTATCCTGGCTGCTGTTACAGGACAGTTTTTCGGAGGCCGTATTCACAGGGTTTGAGTTGTTTTTACTGTGTAGTTATGTAGTAGACTTTAAAGAAGTGTAAGGCGAGCTGCTAGGGGCTCGCTTTTTGTTATCACTTAAAATCGGGCAAGAAGGTTCTAAACTTGGGTCTTAATATCTACATCAATGTCTTAGGGGGCATCTTAGATGGTTAAAAAAACAAAACATCTTGGTATCGATGCTGGCTCGGTAAGTGTTAAGGCTGCGCTTGTTGAGCCGGACGGATCGGTTCTGCAGTGGCGTTATATAAGGCACCATGGCAGACCGCTTGCGGTTTTACATGAAATACTACTATCTATAGGCGATAAAGCCGATACGGTTAGCGTTACCGGGGCGGCCGGCAAGCTTCTGGGTTCGGTTTTTGCTGCCGAGCCGGTAAATGAGCTGGTGGCACAGGCAGCAGCCACGCTTAGGCTTTTTCCTCATGTGCAGAGCATTATCGAAATGGGTGGCGAGGACTCAAAACTCATAATTCTTTCCGAAGGAAAAATAAAAGATTTTTCTATGAATGCCATGTGTGCTGCTGGTACCGGGTCTTTTCTTGATCAGCAGGCAGAACGCCTTCGCCTGAGTATTGAGGATTTCTCCAAAATAGCTCTTGCTTCAAAAAATCCTCCACGTATTGCCGGGCGGTGCAGTGTTTTTGCAAAGTCCGATATGATTCATCTGCAGCAGATAGCCACCCCTGTTGAAGACATAGTTGCCGGCCTTTGTTTTGCAGTGGCCCGGAACTTCAAGAGTTCCATCTGTAAGGGCAGAAATATTGATGCTCCTGTTGCATTCCAGGGTGGAGTGGCAGCCAACGAAGGTATGGTCAGGGCGTTTAAGGATGTCTTCGAACTGGAGGAGCTTGTTCTTCCAGAGCACTATGCTCTTATGGGAGCTATAGGCGCCGTATTGTCAGACCTGGAAAGGGTTTCTCGTGGAGACCTGGATGAGCTTGCCGCTTTTGACCTGAGGACTTTTTCGGATAAATCCCTAGAAAAACAGTCATACAGCGGCGACAGTCTTAATAAGCTTCTGGATGATGATAAAGACTTCTGGTCTCGTCATACGGTTTCATATCCAATATACAAAGTTGCCGGTCCAGACAGTGCAGATTTCAAAAGAGAAAAAGCCTACCTGGGAATTGATATAGGCTCTATAAGCACTAACCTTGCCGTGGTGGACTCAAAAGGACGTCTTCTGGCAAAAAGATACCTTCGTACTGCCGGCCGACCGATCGAAGCGGTAATGACCGGCTTGGAGGAGATATCCTCGCAGATCGGAGATTGTGTAGAGATATGCGGTTTGGGAACAACAGGTTCCGGCCGTTACATGATTGCGGATTATGTGGGGGCCGATATAGTAAAGAACGAAATAACGGCCCAGGCTACTGCAGCTGCCTTTATCGACCCGGGCGTTGATACAATATTCGAAATTGGAGGTCAGGACTCGAAGTACATAGGTCTTAAGGACGGCGTGGTTGTGGATTTTGAGATGAATAAAGCCTGCGCCGCCGGCACAGGCTCGTTTCTTGAGGAACAGGCCGAAAAACTATCTGTGAGTGTAAAAGAAGAGTTTGCACAGGAGGCTATGTGTGCTGATGCTCCATGTCCGCTAGGGGAACGTTGTACTGTATTTATGGAAAACAGCCTGATGAGCCATCTTCAAAAAGGGGCCGGCAAAAGTGACTTGCTGGCCGGGCTTTCGTATTCGATCGTAAAGAACTATCTAAACAGGGTTGTAGGTGACCGCCGGATAGGCAAGAATATATTTTTTCAAGGCGGCACAGCTTTCAATAAATCCGTTGTTGCGGCCTTTGAAAAAGTTCTAGGCTTGAATGTTACGGTTCCGCCCCATCACGATGTTACCGGAGCCATAGGCATGGCCTTGATTGCTATGCGCAACATGACGTCAAGGGGAAATCCGTCAAGCCGGTTCAAGGGATTTGATCTATGGCGGCGCGGTTACTCTATAAAATCGTTTGAGTGTAAATCATGTGATAACCTGTGTGAAATCAATACCGTCACAGTGGAAGGCGAAAAGCAGAAGCTGGTTTACGGAGGCAGGTGTGAAAAGTATGACGTAAAGCGTGGAGGCTTTACTGCCGACGGCAAAGCGGAGGCTCAAGTTCCGAATCTTTTTGAAGAACGGGCTGCCTGGCTTTTTGAAGCTCACAAACAGGAAGCCGAAAGCAGAAAGGGGCCTTTCAAGGCTCGACTCGGCCTTCCCCTTATCTTTTTCTTCAATGAATTTCTTCCATTTTGGAGTCGTCTGCTCTGGAAGCTCGGTTTTGATGTTGTTCTTTCGCCCGAGACAAACACAAAGGTGATACATGCCGGTCTTGAAGCTGTGCAGGCTGAAACATGTTATCCGGTAAAGGTGGCTCATGGTCATATAAAGTACCTTCTGAATGAAGGTGTGGATGCGGTGTTTGTTCCAAGCATGATAGGTTTGAACTCAGGTGATGAGGCTTTTTCACGTGCGATTGCCTGTCCCTATGTGCAGACCATACCGTATATGACCTCGGTTGCGCTTGGAAGGTATCCGTCTGTTGTTCCGATTGTTGATTTCGAGCAGGGACAGCCGTATCTTGTTAGTGAGCTTTACCGTACGCTCAAGCAATTTGGAGTACGAAAGGCGGAGATTAAGCGTGCGCTTGAGCCGGCATGGGAGGCCCAGAGGCAGTTTAAGTCAAAGCTCGACAATAGAGGCAAGAGCCTGCTGAAAAACCTTTCTTCACGAGCGGTTGTTGTTGTGGGCCGTGCGTACAATGCCTTTGATCCGGCGATGAATCTAAATATCCCTAAGAAGTTGATAGATCTTGGAATTTTGCCCATACCCATGGATTTTCTACCCCTTAATGAGGCTGATATCACTGACGAGTGGTCTGGTATGTACTGGCGTTCAGGGCAGCGTCTCTTGCAGGCGGCAAAGATAATAAGAGACAACCCTAAATTATTCCCGATATTTATTACTAACTTTTCCTGTGGTCCGGATTCTTTTATTTTAAAGTTTTTCAAAGAAAAACTATCCGGCAAGCCTTTTCTGCAGCTAGAAATAGACGAACATTCAGCTGACGCCGGGGCTGTGACGAGGTGCGAAGCATTTCTTGACAGCCTGGAAAATCTCGATACTGAGATTTTCTCCGGAAACATCAGGACAAGAAAGAGAATCTCGGGCAAAAAATTACAGGGCAGAAATATCTATGTCCCCCGCATGTGTGACCATACTCTTTCGCTTGCCGCTGCATTTCAAGCTTGTGGAATGGATGCCGAAACACTGCCTCTTCCGGACAGCAGCTCAACAGAGATCGGCAGGCGGTATGTATCAGGCAAGGAGTGCTATCCCTATACCGTGACTACAGGAGACATGATAAAAAAGGTTATGGAGCATGATTTTGAGCCGGATAAATCGGCATTTTTCATGCCTTCCGGAACCGGTCCCTGCCGTTTTGGGCAATACAACACTTACCAACGATTAATCCTTGATGAACTGGATCTCGAAAACGTTCCCATAGTCGCTCCTGTTCAGGAGGCTGGTTTTTACAAGGAAATGGGCTTTGTCGGTAGTAAGTTCGTCAAGCTTGCCATGTCTGGAATAGTAGCTACAGACTTTCTTGTAAAGTGCCTGCATGAGACCCGGCCGTACGAAAAGAATAAAGGGGAAACAGATGCGTTGTACGATATTTTTTTAGAAAAAATCAGTGATACGGTTAAGGGTGGAAACGGTATTATGCCGGACTTGATGAAAGATGCGGCTAAGCAGTTCAGCCGGATTCCGAGGTACAAGGAGAGGAAACCCCTGGTTGGCCTGGTAGGTGAAATATATGTGCGGTCCAATGTCTACTCGAACGAAAACCTGATTCGTAAAATTGAAGATGCTGGTGGTGAGGTCTGGCTTTCACCTATATCCGAATGGTTTTTATACCTTAATCACATGGGGATTAACCTTGCTCGCCGTAAAAAGCAGTGGGGCTCCCTCTTTACTGAATACATGACGCGCAGATTTCAGTACAAAGTTGAACACCGGTATGCAAGGGCTTTTAACGGTGGCTTTAGAACTCTGCATGAGCTGCCTGTGAAGAAACTTCTTCGGTTAGCTTATCCATATATTGATGAATCCTTTGAAGGGGAGGCTATCTTGAGTGTGGCAAAAGCGGTTGACCTTGTGGCGCGCGGAGCCTCCGGTGTTATTAATGCGATGCCTTTCGGGTGCATGCCCGGCAACATAGCCGGCGCTATTCTCAAAGCGGTCAAGGAAGATTACGGATTGCCGTATCTAAATATTGCTTACGATGGAACCGAATCAACTGCAATGTTAATCCAGCTCGAAGCCTTTATGCATCAGGTTAAGAGCAGTGCTTCTGTTTAAAACAGGAAGAGGCGGGCTATATGGATCTGAACGATAACTTAGAGAGTTTTTTTAACGATGATCTAAAAAAAACCGTGGAGTTTCACGGGCATATATGTCCGGGCCTGGCTTATGGATACCGTGTGGCAAAAGCCGCCCTTAAGGAACTTGGTTCAAAAGCACGAGATGAAGAACTTGTGGCTATAGTCGAGAATGACTCCTGTTCCGTGGATGCCATACAGGTTATGACAGGATGCACTTTTGGCAAGGGAAATCTGATATTTCGGGACCTTGGAAAATCTGTTTATACTTTTCTCAGCCGTTCAACCGGCAAAGGAGTGCGTATATCGGTTGATTTCAAGTACGATGAAACCCCGGAGGAGACTGCTGTTCGTAAGAAGTACCTTTCTGGCGACCGGTCTGATGATGTGATGGAGAGTGTTAGCAAAAGTAAGGCTAAAAAGGTTCGTAGTATACTTGCTGCTCCGGAAGATGAATTGATGAAAAAAACAGCAGCTTCAGAAGCACTTCCGGATAAAGCAAGGCTATATCCATCTGTACACTGTTCGTCCTGCGGAGAAAAAACCATGGAACCACGTATACGCCTTAAAGGTGGAAAACTGGTTTGTATCTCTTGCGCGAAAAGTTTATAAGCGTACTTTAACTGCTTGTTTTTTATGGTGTTTCTATATATTTTAACATGTAGCTGTTTATAAAGATTGCCTCCCCTTTTTTTATACCTGTCGGAAAAATTTACACTTTTTTGACTGTATTTCCATGAAATCTATAAATAATTGCCTATTTTTTAATCAAAATATTGAAATGTTTTTTATAACATATTGTAAATAAAGACTAAACAGCCTAAAAAAAATACTGTCGTAAAACTTTACATTTTTACTGTTTTTAGAATATGTTAATTTTAAAAAACTTGATAAATCAATAAGTTAAAAGCCTGGCACAGACGTTGCTTTTAACGAATGTGAGGATATAAGCTATAAAGTAGGTTAACGACTACCTGGTTTGGAGGTTCGAGCTTATGAAGATCAAAAAGACGGTTACAATTACAATGTTTCTAATATTTGCCGGGTTGCTTTTATTTATGCCACGCTTTTCGTACGCTGCTTTTACGAGTATTTCTGCCGGTGACGCTTACGCCGCACTGACAGCGACTGACTCTACAGCAGTAATGTTTGATACACGTACGGTTGATGAGTATTACGGATGCAATCCGCCATGGGCTGATAACCCAGGCTGTCCTGATCCGGACGTTCCTGATCCGGACAGAGCATTCAGTGGAACCCCGACACTTAAGATGATAGGCAAATCTGTCAATAATCGGCCTGATCCCAAAAAGCTGCCTATTATTCTGCCCTGGTGGATTACCGGCAACGCACAAAACAGCAACGTAAAGCCGGAAAATCCCGCAGAGGTAAAAGAGATTATCGAGGAACTTCTTGCTACCGGTGTAATCAACTTTGATACTGAGATTTACTTGATATCCCGTACCGGTTACAGGAGTTACTATATGGCGGCATGGATGGATTTACAGACGTTTTACAATGCCAGAACCAAGACTACGGAATCATTTAACAACCTTTTTAATATTGACAGTGACGGCATTCCGGACAATGACCTGGGCGGTATGCAAGAGTGGAACAGCACTCCCAACACAGGAGATGATAAAGACGGCAACTACCTTGGACTGCCTATCTGGCGCACAGAGGCTATAGCGGCGGGTGAAAAACCTCCGCAGATATTTACTCGTACGCCGGACATAGATGGAGCTACCGAGCTAAATAGTACATGTGTGAATTTTACAATTACAATTATGGAGCCTTCTGCCGGTTTTGACGGCCCGATTACGGGTTATGCCGACATAACAGAAGTATGTGTAGGTGCATACAGCTTTTTGACCGGAACTTACGGAGAATGTGAAAGTATTGATATTGATACTCCTGCCGACACGGTAGTAAATAAATACAATCTGAAAATGCACCTTCCAAAGGGAACCTATATCTGGTCGGGCGCTGCAACGAATCTTCGTTCAACACTTACGAGCTTAAAAGGTTTTAGCCCAAATGCCACACAACCCGGACTTGATCAGCGCCTTTTAACCATTGATGCGGCATGTACGGATGTGGATTGTGACGGATATGCTATCGAGGGTGGAGATTGCGGGCCTGTGGACTGTGATGACAATAACGCAGACGTTTATCCCGGTGCAATAGAAATATGTGACACTATAGACAACGATTGCGATGGTGATGTTGATGAGAACCTGGATGATGACGGCGATACCTATACAACATGCGGCGGCGATTGCAATGACAGCGATCCAAACATTAATCCCGGCGCAACAGAAGAATGCGACGGCCGAGACAACAACTGTGACGGCATTGTTGATGAGGGTTTTGATGTTGATGGTGATGGCTACACAACATGTGACGGCGATTGTAACGACAATGACCCGGACATCAATCCGGGGGTCCGTGAAATATGTGGTGACGCTATTGATAACGACTGTAACAGCAGTAATGATGACGACTCTGATGCTGACAACGACGGGTTTCCGCTATGTGGCGGCGACTGTGATGATACTGACGCAGGTATCTACCCTGGTGCGACAGAAGAGTGTGACGATATAGACAACGACTGTGACGGTACTGTTGATGAGGGATTTGATGCTGACGGCGATGGCTACACCACATGCGGCGGCGATTGTAATGATAAAGATCCGGATATTAATCCCGGCGCAACAGAAATATATGGCGATGGCGGTGTTGATAACAACTGCGACGGAATCACGGCTTCGCCAGGAAATCCTCCGACCGCTCCGGAACTTGTTTATCCTTCAGATGGACAGACAGGGCTTGGAGAAACAATAACTTTCAAATGGGCGCCTTCCACGGATTTAGACGGAGACAAAGTTACTTATGAGTTCTTGGCATGTGAGGAAGATCGTGATTTTACAGACTGTAAAATTGAATCAGTAGTTTACCTGGAAAGTAAAGGCTTCTACTACTATGCAGGCGGCGGCTTTGGCCTATTTATGCTGGCAGCAGCTCTTCTTGGAGATGGAAGAAGAAAGATGTTAATGATTTTTGCAGTCGCGGCCATAACAAGCAGTATGCTGTTTATCTCATGCGGTGGTGGAGAAGATACAGGCAACGGCGGGTATGACGAAGGCTATGAAACATATACGGGAACAGGATTTCAGCCAAATACTACCTATAAATGGAAAGTGGTGGCAAAAGACGGTAACGGAGGAAGCACAGAGAGCCGGATAAGGACATTTACTACGCAGTAAGTATAATGATATTAACGAATGGGGTGGAAGGTTAGTCTAAATTTTAGTCTGAAGTGTTGAGGAGGGTTTTTCCCTCCACACTTCCGTTGGATAGATCACAACAACCCCTTTTCATGGAAGCTCAGGTAGCCCTCTTCTGTGACAATAAGGTGATCATGTACCTTTATGCCCAGAGTGGCCGTGGTTTTGATAAGCAGACGGGTAAGTTTCAGATCATGGCTTGAAGGGGTTAGGTTGCCGCTTGGATGATTGTGGGCGAAAAGCACGCCTACTGCTTTGTGTTTAAGCGCGTGTTCCAGCACTGTTCTGGGATAAACCACTGTCTGGTCTACTGTGCCCTCCTGAAGAACTTCCTCGGCAACCAGGTTGTTTTTTGCATTCAGGTAATAGGCTCTGAACTGTTCCCGTTTTTGTTTACCTAGTGAAATTCGGCAATAGTCGTACAGGGCCTGCGGTGATGAGAGGTTAAAAAGTTTTTTTGATTCCTGCTTAAGAAACCGCTCGGCAGTGGCATGCACCAGGCTTAATAGAATAGCCGAGTGTTCTCCTATTTCCTCCACTTGAGTCAAATCTTCATGATCGGCTGATACAACACCCGAGAGGCTTTTGAATTCCTTTAAAAGCCGTTTAGCCGCAGGTTTCATATCTTTGCGGGCCACAGCATAGGTGAGAAGAAGTTCTACAACTTCGTGATCGGCAAAACCGGAAAGGCCGCTTTCAAGATACCTGGCCTTCAATCTTTTTCGGTGCTTTGTATGATCAGGAGTGCTTTTCATTTAAACTCGTCTTCAATATTTTTTCAAAAAATTTTCAAAAAATTTTCAAAAAAACAAAGTTTTCAAACACACAAAAAAAGCAAACAACTATTCTTCTGGTATCGCTGAATTCAGGGCTGAAACAAGCAGATAAAATTCATCATCCAGCAAAGTACGAACATCAAGAATAACAGCGTCGTCTTTAACCCTGGCCACAACCGGAGGCTTGCCAAGACGGAGCTTTTTCTCCAGGGAAGAAACAGTCTGTTTTTGCGGCCGTACGGTAACAGCAAAGGTTTCCATGTTCTGTTCCGGAAGAGAGCCGCCGCCTGATTGAGAGGTTTCCTTAACAACCGAAACCGTGGCTTTTTCTCCCAATTTATCACGCAGGCTGCGAGCCAAGCGGTTGGCTCGGCGGCGAAGCGCAGGAGTTTGAGCGGTAAGCATGGCAAGAACGGGAATCTTTTTGATGGCTGTCTCTTCATCACGGTAAAGCATGAGCGTGGCTTCGAGCGCGGCCAGGGTCATCTTGTCAATACGCACGGCGCGGGTTAGTGGGTGATGCTGTATTTGTTGAATGTATTTTTTCTTGCCGACGATTATTCCACCCTGAGGGCCGCCAAGCAGCTTATCTCCGCTGAAGGTTATAAGATCAACATCGGATGAAACAACGTCACGCACGCTGGGTTCGCCTGGTATCCCGTACTTTGATAAGTTGATAAGCGAGCCGCTTCCCAGGTCGTACATTACAGGAATCTTTCTGGACTTGCTAAGCGCAACCAACTCCGCAAGAGATGTTTCGTGGGTAAAACCCACCACACGGTAGTTACTGGGATGTACCTTTAAAAGAAGAGCCGTCTCCTCGCTTATGGCGTTTTCGTAATCACGCAAGTGGGTCTTGTTTGTTGCGCCGACCTCTCTTAAAAGAGCGCCGCCGGCTTTCATCACATCAGGAATCCGAAAAGCTCCGCCTATCTCTATTAATTCTCCACGTGAGACAATAACCTCTTTGCCGGCAGCCATTGCGGTCAGGCACAAAAGAACCGCTGCGGCATTGTTGTTAACCACAAGTGCATCCTCGGCGCCGGTGACCTCACGCAGAATTCCGGTTATATGACTATATCTCTTGCCCCGCTTACCGAGTTCCAGATTAAACTCC
This sequence comes from Nitrospirota bacterium, assembly GCA_027021335.1. Lineage (GTDB taxonomy): Bacteria > Nitrospirota > Thermodesulfovibrionia > SZUA-242 > SZUA-242 > JALUUO01. The sequence goes on along the minus strand of JALUUO010000111.1, from coordinate 59,826 downwards.
AGATTGGAATAAGCCGCAGAAACTTCGGCAACATGCTTGAAAATAGCAGGGCTGATTGGTGAACGGCCCAGGTTGGTGTGAAGGATCACACCGGTCGCGTTTATTACTGAGCGTAAATGCGGTTGGGAAAGTCTGTAGAGGTTTTCGGAAATTGTTTTATTAATAACATGTGAATCTACGGAGTCTGTTTTACCGTCCAGCATTCTGCGCCTGATATTGTTTAGTGTTTCACGGATTACAAGAAGCACCAGGCTCCTTGGATACAGCTCCAGCCAATCGCTTCCGGACGAGGTTCTTAAAAGCTCATCCACCGACGGAAGGGCCGCAAGTTTTTTCTCTGTATTTTTATCAGGCATATCGCATAACAATTATAGCAAAACAGCTAAGGCTAAAGACGAACATATATTGTATAATTTATGTTATGGGTAACAAAAGAATAGACATACCTATTGCCGGTATGACATGTGCCGCGTGTTCCTCAGCCGTGGAGCGGGAGCTTAAAGCCGTAAAGGGGGTGACATCGGCAAGTGTAAACCTTCTGGCTGAAAAGGCGGCTGTGGAGACGATGGAAGATACTCCCCTGGACTCTCTAATGAATGCAGTAAAAAGTGCAGGCTACGAGCCTAAAACCGAAAAGATTACATTTTCGGTTCGGGGTATGACATGTGCCGCCTGTGTTTCGGCTGTTGAGCGTGCGCTTATTGCTACCGAGGGAGTGCGCTCTGCAGTTGTGAACCTGGCTGCTGAAAAAGCCACTGTTGAGGTTGTGCCCACCCTTGTGGATTTCAATAAACTAAAACATGTAGTGGAAGAGACAGGATACTCTGTCGAGCCGTTGGAAGAGACTCAATCGGCAGACAGGGAGCGGGAGCGCCGGGAGGCCGAGTACAGAAGTTTAAAGCGGACCTTAATCATCAGTGCCTCGCTAGCTGTGCCGATTCTGCTTGGCGCAATGTTTTCGCTGCCCGTGCTGAAAAATCCGTATGTTCAACTTGTTCTTGCATTGCCTGTTCAGTTCTGGGCCGGGCTCAGGTTCTACAGGCCTGCCTGGTCGGCTCTTCGTCACGGATCGACAAACATGAATACCCTGATTGTTGTAGGAACTACATCAGCTTTCATATACAGCCTTGTTGCCCTGTTTTTTAGTGAAGTATTCGAAGCCGCGGGTATAAAACCCGGTATATACTTTGACACCTCGGCCACGATCATAACGCTTATTCTGTTTGGCCGCTTTCTAGAGGCCAGGGCTAAGGGCAGCACCTCGGAAGCCATACGCCGCCTTATGGGGTTACAGCCAAAGAAAGCGGTGCTGATCCGGGATGGAGTCGAGGTGGAAGTGCCGATTGAGGATGTGCAGGTTGGAGAGATAGTGGTTGTAAGACCGGGTGAGCGGATTCCGGTGGACGGGATTGCCGTAGAAGGGTTTTCAACCGTAGATGAATCAATGCTTACGGGCGAAAGCGTTCCGGTCGAAAAAACACCTGGAAGCCGTCTTTATAGCGGTACGATTAACAAGGCCGGAAGCATACGTTTTACAGCTGATAAAATAGGCAGTGAAACCGCCCTGGCGCAGATAATCCACCTTGTGGAAGAGGCACAGGGCAGCAAGGCTCCAATACAGAGGCTTGCTGATAAGGTAGCTTCGATATTTGTGCCTACGGTTATGGTTCTGGCTGCGCTTACATTTATATTGTGGTGGGTGCTGGGACCGTCCTTTACAATGGCTTTTATGAACGCGGTGGCTGTTTTAATCATAGCCTGTCCATGCGCGCTTGGGCTTGCCACGCCGACCGCCATAATGGTTGGTACCGGCCGCGGAGCTGAAAGAGGCATATTGATTAGGGATGCCGAGGCGCTTGAAACGGCACATCGGTTGAATGTAGTGCTGCTTGATAAGACCGGTACAATCACAAAAGGAGAGCCCGAACTTGTACGAACTGAGCTTGCCGCAGATAGCCGTTTTTCATCCTGGAAAGATGCGCTTAAAATAGCTGCCGGAGCCGAGCGTTATTCAGAGCATCCTTACGGAAGGGCGCTTGTCAACCATCTGGACTCCCTGGGAATCCGGATGCCCGTTTCAACCAAAGATTTCGAGGCTGTGGCCGGTGGTGGAATAAGGGCGGTTGTGGAGAATATTCCTGTTGTTGTGGGTACCGAGGAATTTATGAGGAAAGAGTCGGTAGATCTAAAACCCATCTCTGAGAAAACCATTTCTGAAATTACGTCAGAGGGCATGACGCCTATTTTTATGGCGCTGGCGGGCAGAATCGAGGCGGTCTTTGCATTGGCCGATACTGTCAAGGAAGGAGCATTAGATGCTGTGGCCAGGTTGAAAAATATGGGTGTTGAGGTGGTAATGCTGACTGGAGATCATGACGGCACAGCCGCGGCTGTTGCAAGAAAAACCGGTGTCAACCGTTACTATGCCGGGGTTATGCCTGACCGGAAATTGTCGATTCTCAAGGAGTTTAAAAGCAAAGGCAGTACCGTAGCCATGGTTGGTGATGGTATAAACGATGCTCCAGCCCTTGCCGAGGCCGATGTAGGCATGGCAATAGGAACAGGAACAGACGTCGCAATGGAGGCATCCGATATTACGCTGATACAGGGGGATTTAGGTGGAGTGTCGGCGGCGATTCAGCTTTCGAGGCAGACAATCCAGACGATAAAACAGAATCTTTTCTGGGCTTTCTTTTATAATGTGGTGGGTATTCCGGTTGCTGCAGGGCTTCTTTATCCACTTGGGCTTCTGCTTCCATGGCTTCATGCAATGCTTTCGCCGCTTATGGGTCCGTACCTGCTGTTAAATCCCATGATAGCATCTGCAGCCATGGCGTTTAGCTCTGTTTCAGTGGTGACCAATTCCTTGAGGTTACGTAAAAAACCGATTGATTAGTTTGCAGCAACACACAGGGACAAGAACTTAGTTTCTGTAATCCTTAGCATATTCTTTGGAAGGAGTATTTGTATGGCTGGTGAAAAATCGTTTGATATTGTATCAAAGGTTGATCTTGCGGAGGTTGAAAACGCCATAAACCAGGCGATGAAAGAGATTTACAACCGCTATGATTTTAAAGGTACGAAAACAAAGATCGAGCTTGATAAGGAAAAAAATGAAATCCGTATTCTTTCGGATGATGATTTCAGGTTAAAAAGCGTAGTCGATGTGCTTGAGACAAAATTCGTCAAACGCAAGATTCCTATCAAGGCCCTGGAGTACAGCAGTGTGGAGCCGGCTGCAGGTGGAGCCGTCAGGCAGAGTATAACACTTCAGCAGGGCATACCGGTGGATAAGGCCAAGGAGATAGTTAAGTTTCTAAAGACAACAAAAATGAAGCTTCAAGGTGAGATCCAGAAAGACCAGGTCCGCATCAAGGGCAAAAAATTAGATGATCTTCAGAAATTTATGTCTATGCTTAAAGAGAAAGACCTGGGTATTCACATGGAGTTTGTGAATTACCGCTGATCTGGCGTTTACAACATAGTAGTAAATATGTGGATTCGAACCCTTACTCTTTTTTTACTGTTTTTAGCTCCTGTAACAGCAACGGCTTTTAACATAAGTCTGAGGCCGTCGGAAGTAGCGCAGGGCGATGCATTTCTTGTTATTGTGGAGCAATCACAGGGAAACAAAAACACTTTGCCTGTAGGCCGTTTTGCCGGACGGAAGACAGAAAAAATAATTTTTACAAAAAAAATCACAAAAAATTTTAGAAAAAAACAAACAGGTCTTTATTTTGGGCTGTCTTCTGTGGAACGGTCACTTTCCCCTGGCCGTTACCCGATTGAGGTAGAGTTTAACGGCCAAAAGCGGTCGGTCGACTTGACGGTGCTGGATGCATCGTTTCGCGTGGAGCGGCTCAGTCTGCCGGAAGATAAAGTGACATTAAGTCCGAAAAACGCAGCCAGGGCGGATCGCGAATCCGCCCGTCTGAAAAAGATATGGGGCATAGGTTCACCGGCATACTGGACCAGCGGTTTTGTTGTACCGCTTAACGGTAAAATAGGAGCCGTATTTGGCTCAAGGCGTATTATTAACGGCATAGAGAAAAGTCCGCATAATGGAATAGATATTAAGGGGAAGCGCGGTGCTCCTGTTCATGCTATAAGCTCAGGAAAGATAGTGCTGGCCGATGACCTGTTTTTTGGAGGTAAAACCATTGTTATTGACCACGGACATGGTCTTTACTCATTCTATATGCATCTGGATGGATTTGCCGCAGAGCCGGGCGGCAGTGTAGATAAAAACGATGTCGTGGGATATGTCGGCTCAACCGGCCGTGCTACAGGTCCGCACCTGCACATCGGCACAAAGCTTTGGGGAGTAAATGTCAACCCGCTTTCCCTGACGAATCTCAAACTTGATGATCTTTGGAGATAAGAAAAAATGACACATACTTATAATCGTTTTATATTTTTTGTATTGATTTTTGTGCCGTTACTGTTTTCTGCCGGCGCCTGTCAACAGGGAGCGGAATATAAAGGACCTAAAGCCGAGGTTGGAAAGCCTGCTCCGGATTTTGTGCTAAGTGACACAACTGGAAAGTCATGGAGTCTTTCCGGGTTAAAGGGAAAGGTGATTTTTCTGAACTTCTGGGCTACCTGGTGCCCGCCTTGCCGTGAGGAAATGCCTTCCATGGAGGAGTTGCGCAAAAAAATGGAGTCAGAACAGTTTCAGATGCTTGCCGTACTATATGACGACGACCCGGGCGAGGCAGCGGCGTTTGTCAATGGTTATGGATATAAGTTTCCGGTTCTTATAGACCCGGATGGAAAAATGGCTAAGACCTTCGGGCTTACAGGTATCCCGGAGACATTTATTATAAACACCGAGGGAGTTGTTGTTGAGAGATTCATAGGTCCCCGCAAGTGGAACACCAAAAAAACAGATGATATGCTGAAAGGCTATCTTCCTTAGTTTTTTGTTTATTTTTGTTTATTTATAGGTCCTGTTGGCTTGTTTGGTCTTATGGCTTTTTAGCCGGTTATTTTTGTGCAAGTTTCAGCGTTTTCTTTATTGTGGATTTCGGCACGTTCTTAATAATACCGACGCTTCCGATGGACCTGGGAAGAACAAAACTCAGTATGTTGCCAACGGTTTTTTTGTCAAGAGCCATTGCCTCTATAAGCATTTCCGGGGACAACTCCTCCGGAATCGTCACAGGCAGTCCGTAACTGCTGATCAATCTACGTATGGAATCGGCCTCGCTTGTCTCAAGCAGCTCGAGTGCGACCGCAAGATCCGCGGCAGTCCGCATTCCTATTGCCACCGCCTCGCCGTGCAGATAACGTTTGTACTCTGTAAGGGTTTCTATGGCATGCCCGATGGTGTGGCCGTAATTCAAAATCGCCCGCAGGCCTGACTCTCGTTCATCTTCTGCAACAACTTCCGCCTTAATTTGGCAGGACCTTATGATTATTTTATCAAGCGATGGGCCAAGAGCAATAATATCCTCCTTTTCCCTTTTCATGGTTTCGAAAAGTTCTCTGTCTCGAATCACGCCATACTTGATGATTTCGGCCAGTCCGGCCCGTAGTTGCCTTTGGGGCAGGCTGCTTAGAACATTCTGGTCCATAACCACCAGGGAGGGTTGAAAAAATGCTCCGATCATGTTCTTGCCCAGTTGATGGTTTATACCGGTTTTTCCGCCGACAGAGCTGTCCACCTGGGCAAGAAGCGTAGTGGGTACCTGCACACATCGTATCCCCCGCATGTATATTGCTGCGGCAAAACCGGAGATATCGCCAATCACTCCTCCGCCAAGGGCCACGATCAGACTTTTTCGGTCAAACCGGTTTGACAGGAGTTCACTTAGAATTTTATATAGCCACAAAAAATGCTTGTACTCTTCGCCGTCCGGAATAACAACACGTCTGGACTTGATTCCATGGCTGCTGAGCGAACTTTCGACCTGGTCTCCATATAGCGCGAAAATCTTTGGGTTAGACACAACAGCCACCTGCGTCGGGCGAAGCCCTTGAATCCTGGCTCCGAGCCCATGCAGCGTGCCCCTGCCTATTAGGATCTCGTAGCTTCTGTCCTCTTTTTCTTCTCCGGCCGGCTCCACACGGACAGACTCGCAGTCAAGCGCGAGTTTTTCACGTATTTCCTGCACACCTTCGCCAACCGTAATATAGCTGGTATCTATACATATATCGGCCAGCTTGTACGATTCAGTGCGAGTACTAAGAAGTTTATTTATCTCCATAAGCGGTTCATCCACGTTAAGAAGCGGGCGTTTTCCGCCGTCGCCCATTGTTCTTTTAAGTATGATTTCAGGCTCGGTTTTAAGCCAGACAAGAATACCACTGTTTTTAAGCCTCAGCACGTTATCAGGGTTTTGCATTACACCACCGCCGGTTGATATGATCACACCTGTGCGCGAAGCGACCTCGCAAACCACCTTCTGCTCAATCTTCCGGAAATATTTCTCGCCTTTTTTCTTGAAGATAGATGCAATGCTGTCATTTTCAACTTCAACGATAATTTCATCGGTGTCCACAAACGGACGGCCCGTAAGGCGGCTCAGCTCCAGGCCGATCGTTGTTTTTCCAGAGCCCATAAATCCGACAAGAATAATGTTCATGAAAGAAATCGTTTAACTTGGTGAAACTAAAAATCTTGGTGTATTGCAGCTTGCCACGATGGTATTGGAGTTACAAAGAGTTTAAGTAGCCTTCCAGATTTCTTTTTAATTCCGCCATTGAGTCACCACCGAACTTAATAAGCACCTCGTCGGCAAGTGTTAAGGCTGTCATTGCTTCTCCCACAACGGCGGCAGCCGGCACCGCACAAACGTCTGATCGCTCGTAGGCAGCCTCCATTGGTTCATGAGTGCGGATATTAACGGATTTCAGAGGCCGCCGAAGAGTCGGGATAGGTTTCATGGCGGCGCGCAGAACAACCGGCATGCCGATCGATATTCCACCTTCTATGCCGCCGCTGTTGTTTGTTTCCCTGTAATAACCCCCAGGCCCGTGAAATATTTCATCCATCACCTCGGAACCCGGACGCCGGGCCATCTCGAACCCAAGGCCTATCTCAACCCCTTTTATTGCCTGGATACTCATTATTGCTTTGCCCAGTCTCGCATTCAGCCTTCTATCCCACTGAACATGGCTTCCAAGGCCTGGAGGAACGCCTGTGGCCGCAATTTCGAAAACACCTCCAAGCGAATACCCCTTTTTAATGGCCAGATCTATCTCATACTTCATCCTTTCCGAGGCGTCATTGTCCGGACATCGCAGCTCTGAGGCTTCAGCCCTGTCAAAGAGGTTTTCATAAAATTTTTCGAAAAAATTATCCGAAAGATTATCCGAAAGATTATCCGAAAAACTATCTGAGGAGCTATCTGAAAAATTATCCGAGCTTGCCTCCGTAACAAAAGGTTCCAAGTAAGCCTTTTCAGGTCCTATTTCAATTACGTAGCTATAGATTTTGATACCTATTTCAGCAAGAAACTTCTTAGCTATTGCGCCCAATGCAACCCGCATAGCAGTCTCCCGGGCGCTTGATCGTTCAAGTATATTACGTACATCATCTTGATCATACTTAAGCGCTCCGGCAAGATCGGCATGCCCTGGCCTTGGCCGTACAACCGGATCAATAGCCCCGGTATCAAGTGCATCTATTGACATACCTCTTTCCCAGTTCGGCCAGTCCTTATTCTCTATAAGTAGGCTTATGGGGCTTCCAAGAGTGGCTCCCCACCTGAGGCCAGAGAGGATTTGGACGCTGTCAGACTCGATTTTCATTCTCCCGCCCCGGCCGTAGCCCTTCTGCCTGCGCGCAAGATCGTGGTTTATGTCATCCGCTGCAAGTTTCATGTTGGATGGAATTCCCTCGATGGTGCCGCAAAGAGTACGGCCGTGTGATTCGCCGGCTGTTGTAAATCTTAATTTATGCATTGTGGAAAATTTCAGATAGAACCAAAAGGGTTTTTAAAATAACGTTATTAATCACAAGATAAGCTTAATACAGACCTGCTGTGGACTGCAACTATTTTTGCAGCGGTGATGGGGTTTAAGAGGTTGAGTGAACTTTTAAAAAACACTCAATACCAGAAGGACAGATCCCTGCCTGTGAATTTTTCAAGACCGCTTTTGTCCTGCTTTACGTACTCATTAATACGTTTACGAACCTCTATCGGTATTTCACCTTTCTGCTGACTTGCTGTATTAATTTTTTTTATTTTTTCGCTGATACCGAGCTTGTTTAAAAAAGATTTCAATCCAAGCATCCGCATACGGCGCAGCATATCACCCGTACCTGTAATAATATTCTCGATTATCATGCTGCGTGGCGCCCTGTACTGATTGCGTCTTTCATAAATACTTTCAGGGTAATTCTCCTCAACGCCCAGAAACCTGTAGACCTGGCCGAGATATGCCTTAGGGTCTTTACCAAGATCTTCAAAAAATAAGACTAATATCTTTTCTCGGTCAAAAAACTCCAGGTATTTTGAGAGATGTTTCCAGTAGAGAATGTTGTTAAGAAACTCATCCTCTTCCTCTATAACTTTGTTTATGTCTTTATCCGTGTAATTTCTTGCAAGCCATAGTTTATATAACGAGTATACCTGGTCAGGAGGGTTGCGTAATGAAAGGATGAGCTTAACATTCGGGAAATGCCTGTAAATACGTTCGGGCGCTTCAGGAGAACTAAGATAGGTGGGTGATATGTCTCCGGAGCACTTGCTGCCGCAGGCGCCTTCAAAGAACTTCTTATACCATTGGATACCTTTTTCATAGTGATGGCTGAAGAACATCAGCTCTTTTTCATCAGGAAGAAAAATATCACTATGCTCTTTAAGCACATTGTATAGCCAGGTAGTGCCGGCACGGTACGTGCCTATACAGATAAAGGTGGGATCCATTAAACTCCGGGTTTTTTCTGTCTTGGCGGTAACTGTTACGCTTTTATTCTACGTCTTATTTTTCCAGGTGTGTTGTCAGCTTAAAAGCGTAAACACTGCTGCCGCCGTTTCCGTCAGAGACGCGCGCTTTAATTGGATAAGTTTTTTCCGCCTCTAATATAACCCGCCAGGTTATCAGGCCGGAGCCTGAATCTATTTTCATGCCTTCTGGCGCCTCAATCAGCTCGAAAAACAGAGTATCATTGTCTGGGTCATCAGCCATAAGCTGACTTCTATATACACTTCCGTCGTATCTTCCCCGGTGTGTATTTATAACAGGCGGGGCGTTTGTAATAATCGGTGTGAGGGTTACACTTTTTCCATACTCCAGTCCGTCATGAGGGGTTATTTTAACCTTGATTTTATCGCTCTTTTTGAACTCCGCCTCAAGAACACTCCACCTGCCGTCAGGTTTTCCGTTTACATACCACTGGTATTCAAAAGTAACCTTATCCCCGTCAATATCACTGCCCCAAACCTTAACCTTTGGAGTGTTGCCGACCATCGGGAACTTCGGCTGCACCTCGGCCTGTTGAATAGTCGGCGGAGAGTTTTTAATAACTAACTCGTTCGACGATATTTCCTCTCCATCGTCTTTGACAATAACCGCTTTTATCACATCGCCCCTGGAAATGTCTTTGTACGATAAACGAGTTCCTCCGTTATGCTCTACCAGCAGGCCATTAACATACCAGTTCACATTTCCGCCGTAAAGCTTTGATCGATCGGCATCCAATTGGATAATACTCGCTTTTGTGGCATTTGGAGGCCCGATGCTCACATCGAACAAAGAAGATGAATTTCCGCCTGCCTGAGAAATGTCATCCGTTGCAGTATAACTGCCTGGTTGGTTCTTGCCGGTCTCGACAGGAACTTCATCGATATTGCTGTTGCATCCAACCGCAAGTGCCAAAACAAGCATCCAGAAGGCCGCAGCAAGTGCGGCTCTCTGGATACGCAAAACTGGAAGGTAAACGGTTTTCGTCTTTGTCATCACAGAATTATCAGTTGCAATCCGGGTCATAAATTTCTTTGTTTATCGAGGTAACAGGAGTGTCGCCAACTCTAAAAGCCGGTGTAGTTCTTAACTGCAGAAGCTGTCCGTTTGGATCGGTTATTGTTATATTTGCAGCGCCTTTTGCTGTTACCTGCACACTGGGAGATGAAGCCATTCCAGGGCCGAGTCTTTTTACCCTGGCAACAGCCTCGGGTGTGTTATTTTGTTTGGTTTTATATGCCTGTGCATTGAAAACGTAATCTTTATATGACGAACCTGTTTTATAGTAGACCGAATATATGTTACTTTCGCCTTCAGGGTTACACTTTTCGTCACCAGGTATAAACGTCGTCCATGTCACAATGCCTCCAAGAACCAGCGGCTTAGACAGCACTCTTTCTCCGGTATGAAGAAGGGTCGCACCTGTAAAGTCCACTGTTTCAAGAAGGTTCTCAAAGTACATTACCCACCCATCGTAATTTTGCTCAATATCAAGCTCCAGATTTCCCAGGCTTGTTGTGGCCGTACAGCTTCCCGGCTCTTTTTCGGGGCATATAACGTCGCTGGATACATTATACAGGTTAGTCACCTCGGGACAGCTGTTGTTGTCCCAGCAGTTTCTCTTATCTTTTACAGCATAAAAGGCTCCTGTGTCTGTACGGTTTTTATCTTGTAAGCCCAGGAACTGTCCTGTTCCGAAAAAGACCCACATATTTTCTTGTTCATCCATAGAGATGGATGGCGCTGATGTTATCCTTCTGATCTTATCCAGGTTGCCGGTATCGATGGAAGCTACATCAGCAAGCGATGAAAGCGTCCAGAGTGATGGATCGATAAGGGTTCCCCGGTTTGTTGTGAGCTTCAGGATCCTTGTGCTCCATGCACCTCCTGTTTGGTAATTCTCCGCGATGTAGGTTACATCGACAGCATAATCAAGCCACCCGTCAACAGTTATAGGGTCGGACATAAATGTTGCCGGTTTTCCAGTATCTTTTTTCCAGAAATTAGTGTTTTCGGTCCAGTTGCTTATAACCCCATTTACCCCTGATGAGAGATCCAGCACATAGATTTGGCCGTTTGCAGCCGAAAATCCGGTAAGATCAGAGTCCGGTGTGTAGTCTGTCGCTCCGGACCCAAATATCGCAAACCACTTGCAAGTGCCGCCGTTGTCACATGTCTTGGCTATTGCCGGACGCGACATACTGAAGCCCATACCAGGATCGGAAAACGTCCAGAGCAGTCTGGGATTTTGCGGATCGGTTATATCCAAGGCAAAGTACTCGGGATTAGCCTTTCCGCCGTATCTTAATCCGCCGATCAGGATGGTTCCCCAGCAGACTGAATCAGAAGTATCTCCTACATGAACGTCCGGTGGATTGTTGCAGTCGAAAATTTTCACATCGGTTGTTTTAGGCTTCAAGTCCACATAGTAGACATGAGTGTAGTCTACGTTCATAAGCAGCTTAAGGGTCGGCAGAACTCCGCGCGGCACAAAACCCCATAGCTCTTCGCCAAGACCAGGCTCGCCAGAGCCTGCGCATTCCGTGTCACTGATTATCCTGTCGGCGTCAGTGTCGCCTCCCTTGCAGTACCTGAGATTTCTTGCATCGTAGAAGCCGGCGTTAAAAGCATGAAGCATTCCGTCATTTGCGCCTGCATAAACCACATGTCTTCTACTGAAATATTTGTTCAGATAGAAGAAGTAAGAGGCATCCTTATACAGAAAATCATAGTTTTCCCTAGGCCTGGTCACAACAACAGGAGTCGAATACACGATGTCTCCAAGCTTCCAGACATTAATTTCTCCTGGATCGTCAAAGTCGCCGTCGCCGGTTATGTCAATTCCGATTGTCCGGGGCCTGTTTCCCGGTATATCAACCCCTCTTATATAGTTTATTATGTCGGCGGATCCGGCTGCATCTCCGGCGCCGAGTTTAACTTGCAGCTCGGCTGCATTTCCATCATAAAATGTGCTGCCTGTAGCAGGGTCGATATTGGGCAGCTCTGCTGAGACAAACTCGTAACCGTTCAGTGTCGTAAATATCTTTCTTGTGTCGGCATTTTTTGCCCAAAGCGTGTTGCCGCCGTTCCATAGGTTTTTTACGTCATCAATCGGTATCTTTTCCTCGGGGATACCGGTAGGTGTTCCGTCAGGAAGACTAGTAGGCATGCCGTTACCCATACCGTTACGCACCACAGTGCCTGGATACCGTTTGGCATAAGTTTTATTATCAACATTGTCGTAGTACATCTGAATTATTTTGTTAGGTGCGGTGCAGCCAGGCGGACTATTAACATCATAGCAAAGTCTCGCGTCGCCACGGTCATCCTCACGCGTATTGCCGTATTTATCAAGAAACAATCCATACACGCCGCCTATCCAGTCAGCAGTTCCTTCGGCAGTCATTATGGTTGGTTGAAAATAGGCCTGGTATGCAGCACTTTCTCCCTTTGATGTGGTTGCAAGCACGGCAGCTGATGTTCCTGAGGACTTCTTCTGAAGAATATCAAATAGGGCCATTTTGATTTTACCGGCAAGAGATCCACCTTCGGAAGCCTTAAAAAATCTGTCCGCGATTCCATCGGCATCCTTATCCCACTCATCTGCTACATCAGGGATAGGATAAGGTAAGTTATCGTTTGAATCCTTGAAAGCTCCATACTTGGCGGCTGTTTGCAGAATTCCGGCTCCGATAGGGGATTCGTCGAATGCAAAAACGGTATAGGTTTTAACGAACTGATCACCGGCTAGATCGGGTCTCATATCGTTTGTGTTGGCATAGTATGCCACGCCTTCGAGATAAAACGTGCCGTCAATGCTGTTGGCGTTTTGACAAGCCTGGTCACCCCAGGTTATGCCTATGCCCAGTCCGTTATCAAGTGAGGGTCCCTCGTTATCCGCGATTCTGGTCATGTATTCCTGAATATCGAAATTTGTGTCGGTGACTGAGCCGCCCAGGCATGAGTTAGGAAGATTTTCGTCCTTGCTTGATTCACCGTCCGTAAGCAGAAGCACAAAGTTCTTCTGGCAGTCGAACTGCATGGGATCAGGGTATGTGGAATAATCCACGCCGCCGTTATAGGCAGAGACCTCACGCTGGTAATATCTTGTGGCTTCGTAAAGCGTTTCGGCCAGTGGTGTCCATGTGGTCGGGTTCGTGGTTCGTATAGCTTCAACAAGGGTGTTTAAGTGGTCAGGATCGATTGGAGGAAGAGGAGGCTCTGTCGGCGGCCCTCCATCCAAAGGTACATCTAGATATCCACCCTCATAGGTATTAAAAAACATAAGGCCCCACCTTACAAGGGAGTAAGTTTCCTGTATTATGCCTTTTGGTTCGCTGTTGACTTTAACCCTGACGTTATAAAATGTGCCGTCTCCGGTATCGCAATTGCCGCTGCTTCCGTCAGTACAGACACGTATCAGTTCATAATTGCTTATTGTTGTATCATAATATACCCTGTAAGTCTGGGTGTCGTAGCCCTTCCACCTGTTTCTGTTCGGTCTTTCCGCAGCGACCAGTAAACCATTGGCGCTGTCGTATTTACCTCCTGTTAGAACTTTTCTTGCAATATCCACTCTTCTCATTGTAAGCCAGTTGAGAAAACAGCCGTTAAAGCTGTCAGCAGCCGGAAGGGCCACGTTAGTCTGCTCGAAATAGCCTTCTGCGGCATTGTAGGTATACGTGATCAAACCGTCCTTGTCGCACTCGAAATAACCGTAATAGGGCACGCCTGCCGTGTAACTGACATCCCGGGTTGACCTGTCATTTGATGTTCCAGGGTCCTTATAGGCAAATTCATACATACTTCCGGAGTTATCCAGTATAAGAAGAACATTAGGGGTTACAGCCGTCGAGATGAACGGTGGATATGCCGTATTGTAATCAAGATTAACACTGCACGGGCTTGGATCACCGGTTATTGAGATCGAAAAGGTTCTTTGCCTGTTAACACCGGCATTGTCTGTAAGGGATACGGTAAAAGCAAATAGACCGGCCTCTCTAGGCGTTCCTGATATAACTGTGGATGGAGTTCCGTTGGCAGCCAGTGTCAGGCCCGGAGGCAGCAGGCCGGCTGTCAGGCTCCAGTTATAAGGCTGGGTGCCACCTGTTCCTGCTAAATTTGCAGTGTAAGTCGTACAGGCTACACCATCGGGCGGAATTACGGTAGTATCAAAAGCGAGATCGTTAGGGTAGACTTTAAGGGTAAAATCCCTTGTTACTGCAAAACCGTTAGAAGTGTCCTCAAGCACAACGGTAAAAATATAGTCTCCTTCCTGGGTCGGTATTCCCGATAGTTCACCGGTTGTCTCGTTTATGCCCAAGCCTGGAAGAAGAGAGGGATCGCTGCCCAAATCGACGATATTCCATAGATAAAATGAACTGTTGCCTCCGATTCCTTGCAAAGTAAGAGAGTATGGCACTCCTTCCATTCCATCCGGAAGAGGGGAGGATGTTATGATCTGAATATCGTTTTGAATATCTATTGTAAAATCCTTAGAACCGGTTTTGCCCAGGCTGTCTGTGACCATCACGGTAAAAGTGTAAAGTCCGGCGACTGTCGGGGTTCCGGATAAATTTACAGACGGAGTGGTTGCAACGCGCGGAACAGCGTCATCGTAATCCAGGGCCAAGCCGGCCGGCAGGCTGCCTGCAACCACGCTCCAGCCGTAGTCGGTGGTGCCTAAGCTTCCTGTTATAGTATCGCTATAGGCAGTGCCCACAAGCCCGTATAAAAGGCCTTGGGTAGTGATAACCGGATTGTTGCCCTGCACTACGTTAAGTGTGAATGTTGCTGCGGTGCTGGTGCATCCGTCGCCCACCACCTCTAGGGTGAATCCCGCGGTTTCAACCAGTTCAGGCATTCCGGAAATCGTAATGGTCTGACTGAAAAAATCGGAAAACGATAAGCCCTGCGGCAGGTTGCCGCTTGTCAAGGTCCAGCGGTAGTTTGCGTCACATCCGCTTGCAGTTATCGTAGTGCTGTAGAGTGTGCCTGTCTCTCCGCCTGGAAGGGCGCCGCCGGAAGGATTAATGACGGCAGGACTGGTCATGCCGCCGCCACCGCCGCCGCCACCGCCGCCGCCCATTGCCGTGGCATCAGTAGCAAGCATAAAGGCACTCAGGCAGACAATAATCAGTAAGCAGATACTTTTGAGAACCGTCTTATTTATAGTTGCTTTCATAACGTCACCTCTTATTGAGCGCTTTTAAATATTCGAATTTCAACGATTTTGTCATCTTTTTCTTTAAAGAAGATACTTTCAACTCCTGTGAGAAGCTCTAGGCCGGAGCCCAGTTTTTCGCCTCTGACGGTTTTGATCTCGACTAATGCGCTTACAATGAAGAGCTTGCCGTCAATTTCTATTGAGTTTCTGTTTACATCGGTAATTGTTCCTACTTTCCATTCAGGGGAACCCAGGGATTCAGGAAAGGCATACACGGCTGTTCCAAGGATAAATAATATCGAAAGAAATATTCTTAGTGTCTTTATCTTCATAACTGTTTATCTCCTCTTTGTATTTATAAAAGCTATCTGGTCGGAACGTAGCGGTAAACCGTGCCTACCGTTGCCTTGGCCCCTGTTTCTGCGCTGGCGCTTGTAGAATTTATCCTGTAAAACACGTTGGTGCATCTGCCTGCGATATCCGCCTCACTGGCGAATTCGATAGAACAACCGGCAGCCCTTCTTCTATACATCCTGTCGATGTCCACGCTTACAAGCCCGTCGTTGCCCTCAAACTTGAAATCGTCTCTGCAATCCGGAGCAAAGGGCTGAAGTGTTAACTCCTGAACAAAGGCGTTGATGTTAAAGTCAGGAATCAGACCCGCAAATCCATCATTGTTTTTATCTCCCATCACCTGATTCACCATAGGCATAGCTATCTGAACTCCGCTGTCTGCCTCGAAAAAGTGAGTAGATCTGAGCCTTGTATTGCCTACCATAATGTTTTCCACCGTGCTGGATGTAATACCCATCACACCGATTATCGAAAGGACAAGCAGTAGGACAAGAGCCACCACGAGAACAAAGCCGCGTTCGTTTTTTATACTTTGTATGCTATTTTTATTTTGTGTAAACATAAGATTCCTCCTCTTTACTCCTGCATGTTTCGCATGATTACAACCGTCTGCCACAGCCGTCTTTTAAAGCCGTCGTTGGTAGCCGCATGCACTCGGTTTTCTATGATAGCTGGAGGGTTTCCTGTGGTAATGTCAGGGTCTGCCCTGTTTGATATGCCTAGTATGCTTACTCTTACCGCCCTTATAGTATCAGGGTTTAGCTGCAGCGCTGCTAGTTCAGCACCGTCATTAATGAAATCAGCATCGTCGAGAATATTAGGGTCGCCCTTTTCAATATCCACACGGCTATTATTGTCATTATCAACAGCGTAAGCAAACTGAAGATCTGCTATGTTCTGGGCTATAAGCTCCGTGTCAGACTGAGCTCCACCGGTACAGATCACTACATTGGCATTTCTTCTGATCCTGAACAGATTTGTGCCGTTTAGGCAGTAGGTTACATCTTCTACAAGATATACCGGCCGGTTTACGACCAGCTCTCCGGGCGGCAGGCTTAGGAGGACACCCGTGAAATCATCGGGACTTGTGCATACGCCACCTGTATTGTTGCAGTTGACAATTCTGCTAAAAAATGTTCCGTCAATGTTTATGTTGCTCCTGTCGTCTATGTCTATACGATCTGCAGCATTTGCAATCCATATATTATTGCCGTTAACTATTTGTAGCGGAGTATTTGGGTCAACCGTAATATTACCTATTTCCCGGAATCCACCTACTACCGTAATGGAGTCCGGTGCGACATTGCCCCCGTCAGTAAACTCTATAACGGATGTATGTCCGTTTATAGGATTTGTAGAAAGGTTAAACGGTGTCCCGGCACCGGCGTTTCTGATATCATCCGTTATGATATTAAGGGCTGTTTTCGACTGAGAATTAAGCTCCGAGACACTCTCCGTACTTATATAAGAGCGGTTTTGCACGATAAAAGTGGCTGTAGCTCCGGCTATCAGCACCATTCCAACCACTGTGGCAACCATTAATTCCACCAGCGTATAACCAAGATTGTTTCTGTTATAACGCATTATATATTCCACCTCGCAGAGTCTAAAGATTGTTCTTGGCATCGTTAAAGGTTACCGAGTGAGCGTTGCCGAAGCGGTCGGTCCAGCAGGTTCTTACACGAATGGCCGAAACCGGCGCTGCAGCAGCGGGGTCGGGATCCACGACACAGATATCCGTGCCTAAAAGAGCAGGGTTGCATGGATCAGCGGGGTTGTCATTTGCATCATTTATGCCTAATGCAAGAACAGAACAGTTTGGCTGCACCCACCATATTCTTTGAAACACAACACCTCCGGATGTCGAATTGTCCAGCACAGGAGAGTCATTGCCTTGCGCGAGATTATTAAATGGCGTTGCCTGTAACATCTCCATCTGCATTTGTCCAAGATTTGTGGCAACCCTCATATTTCTGCTTGTAGCGTTTCCCTGCACAGACATGTACTGCATGCCCATTACTCCAAGCATACCGGATATCAGCACTACAAGCGCCACAAGAACCTCGACAAGTGTGAAGCCGTTTTGTCCTGCCCTCCCCTGTTTCATCTTACCTCCGTCCATGTTGTCACAGCTGGCCTTGCCGCATCTCCATCCCATCTCCACATGCTTACTCCACCTGCGAATCCGACTACAGCTACGCAGTAACTGTAACCGCTGTTGGTGTTGGCATGCTGAAGGTAAATAAACCCCGGGCTATCAACGGCACCTAAATTGTTAAAAACAATAGTATTACCAGGAAAATCCAGGCCGGTAGCGGGAATAGGCGGATAATCTGGATCTGGAGGGTTTGGCGGCATTATTGAGTCTAGTTCCTGATAACCGATTGCTACGTAGTTCCCATAATCGTTTAAATTCACAACTCTTATGCAATCAGGCACGCCGTCGAGATTAAGATCCTGATCATTAGCCGGAGTTCTTTCAGTTTCTTCTATGGTTCCATTATTATTTGCATCATATTGGCAGGTTCCGAATCCATCAATAGTAACGTCAAGAAGATCGCCGTCACCGTTTCCATCAAAGCCGAATAAGTACCTGTTATTAACCTGGTCGAAAACTATTAAATACTCTCTGTCTTCCTTTTCAGCTATTGTTTTTGCAAGTCTTATATTCTGGACCAAGTCGCTTGCAAATCTTTGCACACTGTTTTTAGCAGCAAACCTGCTGTATTGAGGAATTCCTATGGCCGCTATAAAACCTGTAATCGCAATTACAACAGCCAGCTCGATAAGAGATACGCCACGCCGGTTGCAGAAATAGATACTTTTCATGCTAAACATTATTTACTTGGCGCCCCCTTTACTTGATAAACAGCATAAACACATTATAATTCAAGCCTCCACTTACAGATTTGCCAGCATCTTTCATGCCAGGATATACGTATTTTCCCGGTCGGATAAAACATGCTGAAACTTAAGTGTTTTTTAAGGTTGCAAAGAGCATAAGACATCCGTGATTATGTAATGAATTACATAGCATACGGAACATCTTTACATATTTTGACGCTTTTGTGTCCGGAAGCGCTGGCATATTCATCAGGCACTAACGCAGCTCCGTCCAGTACGGAAAACTTGAAGGCGGCTTATCTTTTTCACCGTTCCAGCGCCATAGGTTAATTCTTGCGGAAAAGTTGCTCACCACAACAGCATAGGAAAAACCTCTTGAGTTGAACTTATCCGGGTTGTCTTGAAAGTATACAGATCCTCTAAAACCAACAGATCCGGAGGGCTTGAATACTTCACGTGCAGGCTTGGTATTGCCGAAGCAGGCGGTTTTGCCTTTGCAATAAGAGTTATCCACCGGGTCGCCGTTTGTTCTGCGTTCGGAAAGCGTTCCAAACGTTACAGCTGGTCCATAATCGGAAAGGTTTATAACCTTTACAGGCCCGTTTTGGTATCCATCGATGCCCTGGGTTTTCAGTTGCTTGTCTCCATCTCCGTCAAAGCCGATAAGGTATCTGTCATCATTAGTGCCGGGGTTCGAGTCAGGATCTTTATCGAAAATCATTAAATACTCCCTGTTTTCCAGCATGGCGATTGTCCTGGTAAGTCTCATCTCCTGGACCAGGTCGTTAGCAGCTCTTTTTATTCTATTTTTAGAGGCAAATTTGCTGTATTCCGGCACCCCGACAGCTGCTACTATGCCTATAGTGGCCACTACAAGCAGTTGTTCGATAAGCGATCTTCCCCAGTGATTGCAAAAACAGTTTTTCCCAAGGTTAAACACGATATACAGATAACTTTACTTTAACCAACTCCATTTAAAGATTAAGCAATTATCTCAAGCAGACAGACGGCATAGGCATCCATACCCTCACCACGGCCTACCGGGCCCATGCCCTCAGCGGTTTTAGCCTTTATATTAATTTTGTCCTCTGAAATTCCGGCTGATGAAATCCTTTTCTTCATGCGGTTTATGTATGGAGCGATTCGGGGTTTTTCGGCCACTACCGTAGTGTCGACCCAAGTGACTTCAAGACCCATATCAACCACTTTTTCAACCATCTTGCCAAGCAGGTAAAGACTGTCGGCTCCCTTCCAGGCCGGATCGGTATCAGGAAAATGCATTCCTATGTCGCCAAGGCCTAGGGCCCCGATAAGTGCGTCGGTTATTGCGTGGCATAGGACATCAGCGTCAGAGTGTCCCGCCAGCCCCTTTTCAAATGGAATCTCCACTCCGCCCAGAATCAGCTTTCTCTTCTCAACCAGGCGATGAGAATCGTAACCATGGCCTATCCGGTAACTCACGTTATACCTTCACGGTTTTTATATATGAATTCGGCCAAAGCCAGATCGCCGGCAGTCGTGATTTTGATGTTTTCGTAAGAGCCCTGCACGATTTTTACAGTTTCTCCCATATGTTCCACCAGGGCTGCATCATCAGTGGCGAAAAAACCTTCGGCAGCCGCTTTGTCATACGCTTTTTTAAGCGTTAAAAATGGAAAAGCCTGCGGAGTCTGTACCGCCATAAGGCGGCTGCGTTGAAGTGTGGAGATCACGATACCGTCTCCACTTACTTCTTTAATGGTATCCTTGACAGGCAGACCCGGCACTGCGCTTATTCCTCTTGAGGCTTGCAGTATAATTTCTTCAACCATCTTTCGGCTTGCAAAGGGTCTGACGGCATCGTGTACCAGCACGATATCCGTAGAACTCCCAAGCAGTTTCAATCCATTATAAACCGAGTTCTGCCGCTCGGCACCGCCTGGGGCTATTCTTCCAACCTTATCAATTCTGTATTGTTCAACCAGGGCAAGCGTATCATCGATATCGGAGTTCCTAAGAACAGGTATGATTTCGGTGATGGCGGTTATCGACTGAAGCAGTTTCAGCGTATGTGCCATTATTGGCAACCCGCCTATTTCAAAAAAAGGCTTCCTGGCCGAAGGCCCTATGCGCCTGCCCATACCTGCCCCGGGAACCAAAGCGACAACTATCATTTTTAGTCTGCCCTCAGGCCTCCTCGTCCCGTGGTTTTGCAAAAATCATTCTGCCTGCCGTGGTCTGTAAAACACTGGTCACCACCACGTCAAGCTTTTTGCCTATCATACGCCGACCGTTTTCGACGACCACCATTGTGCCGTCATCCAGGTAGGCGACACCCTGAGTCGCCTCCTTGCCTTCCTTCAGCACGTAAACATGCATTGACTCTCCAGGAAGCGCCACGGGCCTTAGGGCGTTTGCAAGTTCGTTGACGTTAAGTACAGCAATACCCTGTACGTCGCAGACTTTGTTGAGATTGAAGTCTGTTGTTATAACCTTGCCGTTCATTGTGCGGGCCAAGGCCACAAGTTTTGCATCCACCTCTTTAATCCTGGGGAAATCGTCGTCTATTATACGAACCTTGACGTCGGCTATTTTCTGAATTCTCTGCAGCATATTCAAACCCCGGCGCCCTCTTGTGCGTCTCAGCGAGTCAGAGGAATCGGCAATATGCTGAAGTTCGTGAAGAATAAACTGGGGAATAATAAAAGCTCCGTCCAGAAAACCTGTCTCGCAAATATCAGCTATTCTGCCGTCTATGATGGCGCTGGTATCTATTATCATTACGTTTTCGACACTGCCACGACCTGTTAAAGATTTATAAAATCGGGCAAAAGTAAAGTTTTTACCGCGATTAACCCCTATAGCCAGGCCGGTGTATCCAAGAAGCACGTAACAGACAACGTCCAGATTTAAGTTTTGAATGCCCGGAATGTTTTTAAAAGGAAGCCCGAGAAGCCAGGCCGATAAAGTTCCGGTCAGAAGACCGGTGAGTCCACCCAGGAAAGTCCAGACCGTAAAACGTCTTAAAATCAGTTCGAGAGCTATGGCTGCGACCGGAAGCAGAAGTCCGATTAAAAGTCCGACTTTTAATTCATTTCCAGTGCCGCCTACCAGGTAGCCGATAAGTACCGATACAAGGATAAAGCCTATTCTTAGAACCATGTAAGTTTTAACCCCTCAGTAATGATGTTTATATATTTAGATGATAGTTGCAGTTATTATTCTGCAACCGATACGTAAAATTTTCTGCCCAGCCTGTTTACAAACATAAGTAGGGGGCCACCGCCTCTGCCTGCTGAGACAGCGTTGTCAAAGTCCCGAACACTCAGGGTTCTCTGCCTGTTTACCTCCTGGATTACATCGCCTTTTCTAAGGCCTGCTTCATCGGCAGGACTACCTGGGTCTACGCGTACAACAACCACGCCTTTCTCCTCGGGCGGCAGGCCAAGCTGACGCTGCACATCGCGTGAAAGCCCTATTACGCTTAGTCCAAGGCGGCTGTCTTTCTGCAGATCCCTCTTGGATTTTCGGGGAGATAATTTCCCATGCCCCTCGATTGGGAGTTCTGTGATTTTCGCATCCACGGTTTTTTTCTTACCGTTACGCAGTAACACAACACTAACTTTGCTTCCTGCAGTGGTGGAGGCGACGATATTTCTGAATGAGGAGACATCGTCAACAACCTTTCCATCAAATTCAAGCACTACGTCTCCGCGTCTTATTCCGGCTTTTTCAGCAGGACTGCCGGGCATTACATCGCCTACAAGTGCCCCACGGACCTCGGCAAGGCCGAAGTGATCCGCGATTTCAGGTGTAATGTCCTGTATTGTTACACCAAACCAACCGCGGCTGACCCTGCCTTCTTTAAGAAGTTGCTTCATCACTCTTTTGGCCATGTTGCTGGGCACGGCGAAACCTATGCCCTGGTAACCGCCGCTTCTTGAGAAGATGGCAGTGTTTATACCGACAAGTTCACCACCTATGTTCACCAGCGGGCCTCCGGAATTTCCAGGGTTTATAGCAGCATCTGTCTGAATGAAATCCTCGTAATCCGCAATGCCTACGTTGGCACGGCCGGTGGCGCTGATAATTCCCATGGTTACTGTACGGGCAAGCCCGAACGGACTGCCTATGGCAAGAACGAACTCGCCGACTTCGAGTTTTTCAGAGTTGCCCCATGGTACGGTAGGAAGTTCTTTTTCCTCTATCTTGATTACTGCAAGATCCGTTTTTGGATCCGTGCCGACAATCTCTGCAAGGTATTCTTTTCGGTTAAATAGTGTTACTTTTATTTCGTCGGCATCTTTGACTACGTGGTTGTTGGTTACTATCAGGCCGTCGGGCGAGACAATAACACCGGATCCCATGCTCTGCTCCTTGTAACTTCTTGGCTCTCTGTACTCCCGGAAAGGAGAGCCGAAAAAATCCCTGAAAAAAGGATCGCTGAAAAAAGGAGAACGTTCCCTGGGTTGCTGGTTAAAAACCTTCACGGTTGATATGTTAACGACTGCCGGCCCGACAGCCTTTACGATTTCTGAAAAAGCCCTGCCGGACTCAAGAAGTTGTTCAGGTACTTTTGGTACAGCGTATGTAGATACAGGTTTTTCCGGGTCGGGCCCCCCGGAGGAAAATTTATTGCCTGCATAAAAAGCCGTGGCTACTGCAAGTAGCACTATGAGTCCACCAATAAGTTTTTTCATCTCACCTCGAACGCTAAAGTGTAATAGTCTGAAATTATGTCCGGTCTTATCCGGCAGACCGAAAGAGATGGTCGAAGCCTCAAAGTTTCGTATCATTTTAGCAGTGAAGTTATTCTGATTTCAGTCTAAGTTCCCGAAGCTGTTTTGCATCCACAGGCGAGGGCGCATCGGTCAGAGGGCAGACAGCCTTCTGGGTTTTAGGAAAAGCAATTACATCTCTTATTGATGAGGCCCCGACCATAAGCATAACAAGACGGTCCAGGCCAAGTGCAAGGCCGCCGTGCGGTGGCGCGCCGTATTCGAGTGCTTCCAGTAGAAATCCGAATTTTGCATCGGCCTCTTTTTCTGCGATTCCGAGAACTTTAAGCATTTTTTGTTGCAGATTTTTTTGGTGAATACGTATGCTGCCTCCACCGATTTCGCACCCGTTAAGCACCAGGTCGTAGGAACGGGCACGCAGAGAGCCAAGGTTGTCTCCAGCGTTTTCCGACATTAAAGTAGCTATGTCTGCTTCAAAGGGTGCGGTAAAGGGATGGTGCATGGCTTGGTAACGGCCAAGCTCTTCGTCCCACTCAAGAAGGGGAAAACCGGTTACCCAGGTGAAACAGTATTCATTTTCCGGTATAAGGTTCAGCCTCTGCCCCAGCATAACTCGAAGCCGTCCGAGTGTTTCGGCAGTGGTTCCGGCTTTGTCGGCGACAAAAAGCATGATATCGCCGTCCGAAGCACCAAGTCTTTCAGCCATGGCCTTTAGTGTTTCTGCCTGAAAAAACTTGGCAATGGGAGAGTCGAACCCAGCATCCTTTACCTTGATCCAGGCAAGGCCTTTTGCGCCGTAAGACTGGGCATCTGCCGTAAGATCATCCATCTGTTTGCGCGAGTAACCGGCAATCCCGGGAGCACAGATAGCCTTGACCACTCCACCCGAGGCGAGGGCATCCAGGAAGACCTTAAAACTGCTCTCCCTCACGATATCCGCCATATCCTTAAGCTCCATGCCGAACCTCAAATCCGGCTTATCCGTGCCGAAACGCTCAATTGCCTCATGATAGGAAAGGTTGGCAATATCTCCAACTTCAACTCCAAGAACATCCTTGAACACCAGGCGTATCATTGCGCTGGTAAGTTCTATTACGTCTTCCTCGTCAACAAAGGTCATCTCCAGGTCGATCTGTGTGAATTCGGGCTGGCGGTCTGCTCTTAAGTCTTCGTCCCTGAAGCACTTTACCACCTGATAGTAACGTTCAAAGCCGGCAACCATAAGTATCTGTTTAAAAAGCTGCGGTGACTGGGGCAGTGCATAGAAATGTCCGGGATTCACTCTGCTTGGCACCAGGTAATCCCTTGCGCCTTCAGGGGTGGATTTATTTAAAACAGGAGTTTCTATATCAATAAAGTTCTGCTTGCTAAGAAAGTTTCGGACCAGGGAAACAACGCGATTTCTTATTAAAAGATTTTTCTGGATCGATGGACGTCTAAGATCCAGGTAACGGTGCTTAAGCCGAAGCGCCTCTGATGGCTCCGGACCTTCATCAATAAGAAATGGCAGTGGTTTTGACTCATTAAGGATCTTCAGGTGATGAGCAAGCACCTCGATCTGGCCGGTCGGCAGGGAAGCATTTTCTGTTCCTTCAGGTCTGCGCCTGACAACCCCTTTTATCAGAAGCACAAACTCATTTCGTATGCTGTGCGCCCTTTCATGGATGCTGTGCATCTCGTCATGGGTACCGTGCATCTCAGCATCATGCCCCTCGGCGCCTTCCGGGTTGAAAACAATTTGTGTGATGCCTGAGCGATCCCTCAGGTCTATAAATATCACACCTCCGTGATCACGCCGCCGCCATGCCCAACCTGCAAGGGTAACCTGCTGTCCTATATGTTCTGCCCTCAAATCCACACAGGCGTGTGTCCGTTTCATCTTTTTTTACCTTTCTCTAACTTTTGCCTTGATACCTTGCTTTTTTTTCGGGCCGGTCCTATTGAGCGGCTCAGCTTGGTTAGTTCATCCTGGCTCATTAATCTTGACTCCCCTGCTTTTAAACCGCCCAGGGCCAGCGGTCCTATACGCACCCGCCGGAGCCGCTGAACAAGGTGTCCAACCGCTTCGAACATACGGCGCACCTGGCGCTGCCTGCCTTCGTGGATAGTAATTTCGACCCACGAACCCCTGTCGCTTGCAGGAAGGGGCTTTACAATCGCCGGCGCAGTTATACCATCGTCAAGGCGAATTCCTCTTCGAAGACGGCTGATTTCAGAGTCGCTCAATTTCTCCCGAATCTTCACATGATATACCTTGTCCACTTTAGAGGAGGGATGCATAAGCCTGTTGGCCAATTCTCCGTCATTGGTCAGAATAAGCAGTCCCTCGGAGTGGTAATCCAAGCGGCCGACCGGAAATATGCGAACCCTGACGCCTTTAAGAAAGTCCATTACGGTTTTGCGGCCCTCGGGGTCTGATAGAGAAGTTATCACTCCCCGCGGTTTGTTCATCACAACGTATACCTTGGGCTCTGAACCGGAGATTTTTTTCTGCCCCACCTTTATGTGGTCTATAGCAGGATCGGCCTTTTCTCCTATAACAGCCACCCGGCCGTTTACAGTCACCAGACCCTCAGCGATCATCTCCTCCACCTTACGCCTGGACGCCACACCGGCATGCGCAAGGATCTTCTGCAAACGCTGCTTCATCAATATTTAGGCTAAAGGGTTTGGATTTTCGCCCTTAACCTTTAGCCCTCCTCGTTACTCCCATTCTATCGTGCCCGGGGGTTTGCTGGTGATATCGTAAACAACACGGTTTACACCGCGAACCTCGTTGATAATACGATTTGAGATGGCGCTTAAAACATCATAGGGGACCTTGGCCCAGTCTGCGGTCATTCCGTCAATGCTGGTGACTGCACGAAGGGCGACGACATTTTCGTAAGTCCGCTCATCACCCATTACGCCTACCGCTTTGATTGGCAGTATTACAGCAAAAGATTGCCAAATACTATGATACAAGCCGGCTTTTTTTACCTCTTCCAGAAGTATCTGATCAGCTTCTCGAAGCAGGGTTAATCTTTCAGGGGTTACTTCACCCAGGCAGCGTATGGCGAGACCCGGACCCGGAAACGGTTGACGACGACAGATCTCTTCCGGTAAATCAAGTTGAAAGCCGATCTCCCGCACCTCGTCTTTGAATAGTTCACGAAGCGGCTCTACTAATTTAAGCTTCATCACATCGGGCAGGCCGCCGACGTTATGATGTGATTTGATCACGGCTGAAGGTCCTTTAAAAGATACGCTCTCTATCACATCCGGATACAGGGTTCCTTGAGCAAGAAACTCTATCTCTTTGAGTTTTTCCGCCTCTTCTTCAAAAACCTTAATGAATTCACCGCCTATGATTTTGCGTTTTTTCTCAGGATCACTTACCCCTTTAAGCTTTGCCAGGAAGCGTTCCGCGGCCTGGACATGCACAAGGCGCATATTAAAATGGTTGCCAAAGGTTTCGACCACCTTGTCTGCCTCGCCTTTTCTAAGCAGGCCGTTGTCCACAAAAATACAGGTAAGCCGCTTGCCTATAGCCCGGTGCAGAAGAAGAGCTACAACCGAGGAATCCACACCGCCTGAAAGCGCACAGAGAACATCTTTGCCGTCTGTATGTCTGCGTATGTCTTCTAAAGCCGACTCGATAAAAGAGGACATCTCCCAGGTATCCTGGCAGCCGCATATGCTATGAGCAAAGTTATGAAGTATCCGGCTTCCCTCCTCCGTATGCACGACTTCGGGATGAAACTGTAGTGCATAAAGCCGTTTGTCCGGGTTTGAAATAGCGGCAACCGGAGCATTGCTTGTATGCCCTATGCCTTTAAAGCCGTCAGGCATTTTTTCCAGCCTGTCACCGTGACTCATCCAGACGATAGAAGAACTGCTTACTCCCCACAGCAGGTCTGAATCATCATCAACATGAAGTTCGGCTCTTCCGTACTCATGCCGTCTGGATGCCATTACCCTGCCTCCCATCATATGGGAGATAAGCTGCATGCCATAGCAGATTCCAAGAACAGGCACGCCCAGCTCGAATATTTCGGATGAAGGAACCGGTGCGCCCTGATCGTAAACACTGGCCGGTCCGCCGGACAGCACGATCCCTTTCGGGGCCATAGATCTTATTTTCTCTACCGGGGTGTTGAAAGGCATGATCTCCGAGTAAACCCTGCCCTCCCTGATACGGCGAGCGATAAGTTGGGTGTACTGGGAACCGAAATCCAGAACTAAAATAGTCTCATCATGCATGTAGAATAATTCCTAAGATAACCTGTAATTCGGTGCCTCTCGGGTTACCGTGACATCATGTACATGACTTTCCCTAAGACCGGATGGCGTTATTTTTATAAATCTGCCACGGCGTTGCAGGTCTTTGATGGTTTTGCAGCCGCAGTAACCCATACCTGAGCGAAGTCCGCCCACCAGTTGATGAATTGTTGCCGAAGCCAGGCCTTTGTACGGCACCTTTCCCTCGATTCCTTCGGGAACAAGCTTTCTAGCCTCCACGCCATCCTGGCCGTAGCGGTCTTTTCCACCCACTTCCATGGCGCCAAGAGATCCCATGCCGCGGTAACTTTTGTACGTGCGGCCCTGAGATAGTATTGTTTCACCGGGGCTTTCCTCTGTGCCGGCAAGAAGGCTTCCTATCATAACCGAATCTGCGCCTGCAACTATAGCCTTAACTATATCCCCGGAGTATTTAATTCCGCCATCCGCAATAATACGGATATCGCTGCCTTTTGCGGCATTAACACAATCCATTATAGCGGTAAGTTGGGGCACTCCTGAGCCGGCAACTATTCTGGTGGTGCATATGGAGCCAGGCCCCACCCCCACTTTTATCGCATTGACTCCGGCTTTGATAAGATCTTTAGTGGCCTCTTCCGTGGCCACGTTGCCTGCAACTATCTGGAGATCAGGGTAGCGTTTGCGAATATCCTTGGCAATTTGAAGTACTGCTTTTGAATGTCCGTGTGCTGTATCAATGGCTATTACATCCACATTGGCTTCAACCAGCATCTCAACCCGCAACATAGCCTCTTTGCCGACGCCCACTGCGGCTCCTACCCGAAGGCGGCCATGGGAGTCTTTACAGGAATTCGGGTATTTCCGGCGCTTTTCCAGGTCTTTAATCGTTATAAGGCCTATAAGATGTTTCTGTTTGTCCACTATCGGCAATTTTTCTATGCGGTGCTTATGTAGAATCGACTGGGCCTCTTCCAGGGTGGTTCCGGCTTTGGCAGTTATAAGTTTGCGGCTGGTCATCACCTCTGAAATTTTGCGGCTGAAATTTGTTTCGAACCTAAGATCGCGGTTTGTTAGTATTCCCACAAGCCGTTTATTTCTGCCTTTGACAACCGGTATGCCTGAAATTCTGTATCTCTCCATCAAGGCCAGGGCCTTTGAGAGTTTATCGTCAGGGTTTATAGTGACAGGAGAAATAATCATACCACTTTCCGATTTTTTCACCAGTTCAATCTCTGAGGCCTGCTGCTCAACCGTCATGGCCCTGTGCATAAAGCCTATGCCTCCTTCACGGGCCATGGCAATAGCCATGCGGGAATCGGTTACAGTGTCCATGGCAGCGCTTAAAACAGGGATATTAAGTTTTATGGACTTGGTCAGCTCTGTGGATACCGAAACCTCTGTAGGCAGCACATCAGACTTGGAGGGAATAAGCAGCACATCGTCAAAGGTCAGTCCGACTCTGATATTCTCATGGATCATTACTCTGACCTCCTACTACAAAATTGTTATCCGGATAATATAACATCCATATTTCCATATTGGCAACAATATGATTGTAACCACAGGCATGAAAATTTATTCCCGATGGGCGGGAACAATTTTTTAGATCAAAAATTAAGGTTACAATCAGGGTTTTTATGTTACGTTTTGAAAATCTTATCTGGCTATCGAGGAGGCGTTGAAGAAAACACGGCAGGAGATGACTCAGCTTTTTATGACTTATGATTCTTGTTGTAACTCCTTTTTCACCCTCCATTTAAGATATACGATTATGCCCGGTGTGGATCCCAGCGCGTAAGCTAGAAACCAGGCAAGAGATATTGAAGTAGCCACCTCGGGTTTGATGCCTGTAAGCCCAAGCAGCAGTACAAAAGCCCCTTCTCTTACACCAAGACCTGACATAGAGATCGGAAGAGCTGTAATAGTATTTATAATGGGTACAAAGAGGAAAAATTCTATAAGGGAGGTTTTTGCGCCGATACCTACGGATATCAGATAGACCGAAAATATACCTATCACCTGGACGGCAACAGACAGGCTGAAGCTTTTTATAAGTATAGAAGGAGAGTTCTTTAATTTTAGAAAATACTCATAAAGGTTTTTGACCTTGGAAAACCTTTTTCCTATTTGCAGGGTGAAAATAAGAAAGCTGAAAACTATAAAAACAAACGCTATAAGCGGAACAATCCATTCCAGTGGAATAGTCCATCCGGCATCCGCTCCCCTGATTTTATTTATTCCAAAGGGAAGAGCTACAAGGCCAAGGCTCAACATCGCTGCAAATCCCATATATCTATCGGCAAAGACCGAAGCAAGAGCCATGGTGCCGCTTTTGGTGTCTTTGTAGAGGTAATATGCCCTGACCGCATCACCCCCTACCATGCCCGGCAAGAGACGGCTGAAGAAAGAACCCATGATGTATAGAGAAAACAGCCGTAAACTGCTCAAACCGCTGGAGCCCTCTACTAGTGAAAGCAGGTATTTCCACCTGTGGCTCGATGTATAGACGGTCACTATATACAAAAGCATCGCTCCGAAAAAACAGGCGGGAGCCATGCTTCCAATCGTTGAATAAACCTCCTGGATTCCTGCTTTTTTCAGTACGAAATATAGGATAGAGCCGCTTATTGATAGCTTGAGAGATAATACCAGTAGTTTTTTTCTTTTCCCTGCCAAGGTCCTTTACCATCTGTTTTTATTGTGAGATGCGTATCAGATATCTTATTTTACCTGTTTTGATAGAGCTATGTCGCCGATTGCCTCTTCAACGATGTTCATCATTTGTTCAAGTTCAGCCATCGAAATAGAAAGCGGTGGCATCAGCACCAGTACGTTTCCGAGGGGGCGAAGTATAAGTCCCTTGCTCATAGCAGCGTAACAGACCTGCCAGCCCATCATCTCGTCCCAGGCAAAAGGCTCCTTTGATGCTTTATCCCGTACAAGCTCTACACCTGCCATAAGACCTGCGCTTCTGGCTTCACCAACCTGCCGGTAATTAGATGAAAGCCTGTCGAGCCTTGCCCTGAAGTATTTAATTTTTTCCTGAAGCCGTTCAAGAATATGTTCGGTTTCGTAGAGATTCAGCGATGCAAGGGCTACAGCGCAGGCCAGGGGATTGCCTGTATAGGTATGCCCGTGGAAAAAAGTTTTCAGGTCTTTGAATTCGCCCAGAAACGCCTCGTATATCCGGTCGCTTGCCACAGTCACGGCAAGCGGCATGTAGCCGCCTGTAATGCCTTTTGAGAGGCAGATAATATCAGGGGTTACATCCTCGTGCTGGCAGGCGAACATACGGCCGGTTCTGCCGAAACCGGTCGCCACCTCGTCAAGTATTAAAAGAACATCGTACTTGCGACAGGCTTCGGCCACTTTGCGTAAGTACCCTGTGGGCGCCGTAATCATGCCGCCGGCCGCTTGTATCATAGGCTCAAGTATAACTCCTGCCACCTCTTCATGGTGATCGCGAAGTATCCATTCAAGGTGATCGGCGCAGGCCAAAGCGCACTCTGGATGACTAAGCCCCAGTTCGCACCGGTAGCAGAACGGAGATGGTGCTTTTAAACATCCTTGCATAAAGATAGGGGCGAAGGTTGAGTGGAATATATCGACTCCGCCTACCGCCATTGCGCCAAGCGTATCCCCGTGATATGCGTTGTTTAAAGAGACAAAACCTGTACGGCTTTTAGCTGCCTGATGCTGTTGGAATTGAAATGCCATCTTCAAGGCCACTTCAACAGCGGTTGAGCCGTTATCGGAATAGAAAACCTTGCTTAGACCGGAGGGTAGTATATCAACAAGCCGGCCTGCCAGCTCAGCGGCAGGCGGATTTGTAAACCCCAGCAGGGTGGTGTGACTGACTTTATCAAGCTGTGCAACGGCTGCTTTGTCCAGCTCCTTCTTCCTGTGTCCGTGGATGTTACACCACATAGAGGAGATTCCATCTATGTAGGATCTTCCTTTTGTATCCGTAAGGTAAACGCCGGAGCCTTCGGCAATAATTACCGGCTCGTTTTTTACCCAGTCTTTCATCTGGGTGAAAGGATGCCAGAGGTGCTGCTGGTCGAGTTTTATAAGCTGCTCTTCTTTTACTGCTCTCACCTTGGAATAAAATCGGTCTTGGGACTTACCTTCTTAACAAATTCGGCAAGTAGCCTGGCTGTGTTTTCAAGGTCTTTGATCGCTATGATTTCCACCGGCGTATGCATGTATCTGTTGGGTACGCTCACCAGACCTGCGGCTACTCCAGAGCGGGTAAGCTGGATGAAGTTGGCATCGGTGCCTGTGGCCCGTGGAGCGCCTGAGACCTGGTAGGGGATTTTTTTTGCTTTGGCCGTCTTGGTAAGCATTTCGAACACCACATGGTTTATATTTGCTCCCCGTGCTATTACCGGCCCCTTATCCAGGCAGACATCGCCTACATGGGTTTTCTCTATGGTGGGATAGTCAGAGGCGAAATCCACATCACAGGCTATTCCAACGTGTGGATCTATTCCAAAGGCGCTGGTCTTTGCGCCGCGAAGACCTATCTCTTCCTGAACAGTGGCTACGGAATAAACAGCAGCACTGATAGATTCTTTTTTTAGAAGGCGCATAGCCTCCATAACTACAAATGTTCCCATTTTATCGTCGAAGCCGGGTGCTACAAGGTAGCCGTTTCTGAGCCTGTTGAAGGTTATCTCGAATGTGATCGGATCGCCTATACTTATGATTTTTTCGACTTCTTTCTTGTTTTTTGCACCAATATCAATCCAGAGGTTTTTTAAGGTAACGGTCTTTTTTCTCTCTTCCGGCTCCATGAGGTGTATGGGTTTTTTCCCGACGACACCAAGCACAGGTCCGCTGGATGTATGTATCTGCAGCCTCTGACCTGGAATAAGGTTTTCATCAAAACCTCCGATTGCGGCAAAATATATGTAGCCGTTGTCGGTAATATGCTTCACCATGAAGCCGATCTGGTCACAGTGGCCGGCAAGCATTATACGAATCTTGCCTTCAGGGTTCAAAATACAGATTGTGTTGCCGTGAACATCGGTCGTAATTTCGTCTGCTATGTTTTTCATCCACTTTCTTACAACACGAGCTGCCGGTTGTTCAAAGCCGGAAGGACTGGGAGCCTCGATAAGCTCTTGCAGAAACTTAAGGGATTCTTTTCTCATTAATAAAGTAGTTCCTTTCTTTTAATCAACTCTTTTAGTCAGCTACTCAACTCCTAGAGGCAGCTCCGGGCTGATCGCAAGGTTTGGCTTGATGGGTGCAAGGCTTTCAAGCAGGTCCTCAAGCACTGCCATGGCTTCCTCAACGTAAGCGTCGTCGTTTAGTTCATCAAGCCACAATTTTCTTTTCTCCTCTTCGCTCTGCTCTATGGCTTTAGGCTCCTTACCGTGGCTTGAGTTTGCACTGGTATGCTCGATTTTCTTCTCAAGTGCCCGGTTGGCCTCAAGGCGCTCGCTACGAACGTCATCTATGTTTAGTGACTGACGGGTATTTTCCTGCTTTTCGTGTGCCCTTTCAGAGTCAGCGGCAATATCAATAAAGTCCTGGTCCGACTGCACGCGTTGAATGCTTTTTGATCGGATAAAAGCAAGGTCGATAGGAGGAGTTTCAGTCCATTTGCTATAGGTTGCGGAACCGATTCTATCCCATGGAAGAGAATAATCCAGTTGTTGCTCGCCGGTTTTCAGATGCTCCAGTCTGTCTGGAAGCAGGATGTCCGGCACCACGCCGCGGTACTGGGTTGATTCCCCGCTTACGCGGTAGAATTTTTGAACTGTAACCTTTAGTGCTCCCAGGGGTTTGTATTTTTCCATGCTTTGAAGCGGAATGCTTCTGTTTAGGTCTATTAAAGTCTGAACCGTTCCCTTTCCATGGGTATGACGGCCGCCTATAATTATTGCCCGTCCATAATCCTGAAGCGCTCCGGCCAGAATTTCGGAGGCTGAAGCACTGAATTTGTTTACAAGAACAACCATAGGGCCGCTGTAGCTGATCTCAGGGTTGTCGTCCGCAAGAACTTTTATTTTGCCACCGCTGGTTTTTACCTGTACTATGGGGCCGGTTTCTATGAAAAGACCGGCTGTTTTTACAGCATCGGTGAGTGCCCCGCCTCCGTTGTTTCTCAGATCTAGAATCAGGCCGTTTATATCTTCGGATTTGAACTTGACAAGCTCTGCTTTTACGTCGTCGGTTGAGTTTCTTCCACTGCCTTTAGCTCCGTTTTTTTCAAAGTCCCTGTAGAAAGAAGGAATCTTAATATAGCCGAATTTTTGGCTGGATTTTTCGTCTGTCAAAATTGCCGCTTTTACAAAAGTTTCCTCAATCTGAACCACGTCACGGATAATCGGAACGATGGTTCTTGTTCCATCCGGCTTTTTAATTGTCAGCCTGACCTCCGTGCCTTTTTCACCCCTGATAAGGCTTACGGCTTCCCTGATGCGCATACCGGTGATATCCACAGGTTCAGAGTCGGCCTCCGCCACTTTGAGTATTATATCTTCTGCATGCAGTTGCCCCTGACGGTAGGCTGCGCTTCCAGGGATGATGCGTACAATTTTTATGTAACCGTCTTCCTCGCGGAGCAGTGCCCCAATACCCTCAAGAGAACCTCTCATGCTTATGTAGAAATCCTCCCTCGTTTCAGGCGGCATATAACCAGTATGAGGATCAAAAGCTTTGGCAATGGCGTTGAAATAGTTGTTGTAATGATCCCGTGCTGTTTCTTTAAGCATCCTGGAAAAAAGAGTTTCGTAACTCTTAAGCACTTTCTTTCGTGCTTCCTGCTGCAGGTTTTCCGGCCTGATTTTCTCCTGATTTTCTTCGTCTTTGCTGTCCTCTTGATCTAAGTTGTCTTCCTCCAGGCCCAGATAGGTTATTAAAACCTGAAACTTAAGGCTGTTCTTCCAACGTTTTCGCAGCTCTTCTTCGGTGCTGCAGAAGTTTAATTTGTCCGGGTCTGTTTCAAAAGATTCCTTTACCGAAAAGTCAAAGTCCCTGGAAAGAATCTCCCGGACCATATCGCGCACCTGCACAACCCTTTCTGCCTGGATTTTTGCAGCCACTGTCGGCAACTCCGGTTTTGCCTGGTTTATCTCGTCATCTATAAGAACAGAGTAGGCTTTCAGCTTCTCCACATCTTTTGCAAGCAGAAATCTTTTTTGGAAATCCAG
Organism: Nitrospirota bacterium; assembly: GCA_027021335.1. Classification (GTDB taxonomy): domain Bacteria; phylum Nitrospirota; class Thermodesulfovibrionia; order SZUA-242; family SZUA-242; genus JALUUO01. Next base: position 25,426 of record JALUUO010000111.1, on the reverse strand, counting down.
CTGTTTCATATAAAGACCGAAAGCAGCCTTTGATAGAGAGTCGTTTATCTCTTTATGACTGAAATGAGTCCATGGAAGTTGCTGACCTAGAATATACGCCAGCAGTTTTGCGCGGTTGTAGTCAAAATCTCCGTGCTGCCTCTGGGGCTCGGTTGCACCGGCCGGAATGCTTATGCCGTATAGGCATAGCAGAGTTGTAAGCAGGATACGTTTAATAGTTTTTTTAATCATTGAATATTTTTTCCTGTAAGCCACGATCATTGGTGTTTTATTTCTTTTCATTTTGCACTTTGTTTTCTTAATTTTGCAATGATCAATGCCCTGTATCCACCAGGTAGTTTAATATGTTGCGGTTTAAAAGCCCTTTAAGTTGGCTATTTGGCACTTTTTTCCCCTGAATCAGCACCTTATGACTTTCACCCATTGCATTCGGCATAACAAGGGTACGGACCTGGGCTGCCGCCTTTAGAAAATCATTTTCCGGGAGTTTTTGGTGCATTTCTGTCAGGAGTTCGTCTATTCCCGCACTAATAAGAAAGCTGGATTGTGTGGTAAACCCGAGAGGTTCAAGTCCTGCTTCCTCTCCCCATTCCACCAGGGCTGAAAAATTTACATGAGCTGTTATATCCTGATGTCCCACGCGTTTCAGCGGCTCTTCATTGGTTTTGTGTTTGTGATAACAGATGAGTGTTCCTGTGCTGCGCTCCGGAGCGTAGTAATCATGTGTGTTAAAACCGTAATCCACTGTTATGACGTATCCTTCCCGGAATATCGAAGAGACATTCTTGATCCATCTTTCTGCGCTTAGGTTCAGCTCTGTACGAAAGCCCTGAGCCCGTTTTATGCTGTTTTTTGCAAAAAAAGCCTTAATTGCATCTGAAGAGCACGGGCCTGATTTCTCAACAAGCACTCCTTCCTCTTCAGTGACGTATATTTCGTTTAGTTCCTCGTTTTTATCAAATTCGACCAGGTGGACGGGAAACGAGTCCACAAGCTCGTTAGAAAACAGGCAGCCTGTCCCCTGTTGAATATTTTCAAGAATATTTTCAAGGCCGGTAACCCACTTTATACGTTCAATGTGCTCTGTAAGCAGTGCTTCCTGGCGTTTTTTTAAAAAAGGATTCAGCTCTACAATTATGTATGTCAGATTATGGTAGAGCTTGCTGTGACGTTTATGGATATGCCGGATAAAATCCAGGGCGAACAGGCCGACTCCTCCTCCATGTTCTACAAAGGTGAAATCATCGGGTTTGCCCATGATATTCCACATTTCGGCAACCTGATTTGCGATAACGGCTCCGAAAAGGTAATTAACATGTGATGATGTATAAAAATCAGCAGCCTGTCCTATATTTGTGATGGAAGATGTGTAATAACCGAGGCCGGGTTCGTACAGGGCCATGGACATGAAACGTTCGAATGTTATGGGCCCGTGGCGTTGTATTCGTTCGATGATACGTTTTTCAAGCTCATCCATGTAAATGTCGGGTGAAAGTGAAAGATATAAAGATATTTAGGATTTATGCTATTTCCAGCATTCTATCCAGCGCTCTTTTAGCCGGTACCCGTATTTCCTCGGGCACCTTGATCACTTGCGTATTGTTTTCGAGCGCAAAAAGAACGCTTCTCAAGGATGTTTTTTTCATATTAGGGCAGAGCATATCATTTCTGAGGGGATAAAATCTCTTGCCGGAATTTTCCAGCCTGAGCCTATAGAGAAGACCTGTCTCGGTTCCTATAATAAACTCCTTTGCATCCGATTCCCAGCAGTAGCGTAGCATTCCGGATGTGCTGGTTACGTGATCCGCCATTTCGCATACATCCAGGCGGCACTCAGGATGGGCGACAAAGACGGCTGCCGGATGCGCCGATTTTGCAGCTACTACGTCTACCTGTCTTATGCGGTCGTGTACGTGACAGAATCCATCCCATGTGATGATCTCTTTCTTGGTATTCTTTGCTATCCAGGCCGCAAGGTTACGGTCAGGAACGCAGATAACGCGGTCGGAATCGATTCCATCCACAATTTTTACACCGTTTGAAGAAGTGCAGCAGTAGTCGCTTTCGGCTTTCACATCTGCCGTGGTGTTTACGTATGAGACAACAGGCACGCCGGGATAGCGTTTCTTCATATCGCGAAGGGTGAATTTTTCGGGATATTCGTATGTAACATCGTTATAACCCGGGAAGTTCATCCTTAGTATACGGGGCTTGTCAACCGTAATCATATCGGCCATAGGGCAGTCGGCCTCCATGGCTGGAAGCAGCACTGTTTTATCAGGAGATAAAATCGATGCCGATTCTGCCATGAAATTCACCCCGCAAAAGACGATCACATCGCAGTCATAGGTAGAGGCTCTTCTGGAGAGCTCAAGAGAGTCTCCGGTAAAATCGGCTATTTCCTGCACCTCATCACGCTGGTAGTTATGGGCTAAAATAACCGCGTTTTTCTTCTGTTTAAGCTTCAGGATTTTTTCCCTTAGTTCGTCCAACGACATTAGAGTGTCTGTCCTTTGTTTTTGCTTCGCTCTTTATAGTAAGGGCGAGCAGGAGTATTGGTATAAAGAACCGTTCCATCTTCAAGTTTAACCCGGAAAATGGCCTCAACGGTCCTGCCGTATAAATGCTGCGCTTCTGTGGACGCAGGATTTAGCCTGCTTCTTCTACGGTCATACAAGGTTAATACCTTGTTTACGTAATGGCGGGTCTCGGGGTATGGGGGCAGGCTGCCGTATCTTTCCACCACCGAAGGACCGGCATTATAAGCGGCCAGTGCCAATGTTACATTGCCGTCGAACCTGTCCAGAAGGTAGCGCAGGTATCTTACTCCTGCATCCACGTTCTGCTCAATGTTGAACGTATCTGTTACCGCCAAGTCACTTGCTGTCTCAGGCATGAGCTGCATAAGGCCCTTTGCCCCCTTTTTTGAAATAGCGTAGGGATTATAGTCAGATTCTGTTTTCACAACGGCGCGCACCAGCCAATGGTCCACCCCGTATAAATTTGAAGTTCGTACAATAATCTGATTACAGAACTCCCTGGTGTACCTGCCGCACTTGGAGCTCTCAGGCACCCTGCGTACAGGTCCGGCCTTGAGCTTTTTCTTTTTGACATCCACATTAGTGGAGGCAACCGCTTTTAAAATCCCGGCCGTTGGAACATTGGTTAGATGGATAACTCCATTTGAATCCACAAACTTGTATATCTCGGCAGACAAACAGGCGGGCATAGCTAAAAAAAAGACAAGTGCTCCAGAAATGCGGAAGGAGACCATATATAATATAAAAACATATTTCTTCATAAAAACTCAAAAAAAACCAAAAAATAATTGCTTTCAGAGAAAGCGTGGACAATAAAGAGAAGAAAAGGGGTTCTTTTTTAGTCTTGAAGCGTTATGAACTTTTTTAAGCTTGGTTATATCTCCATAATCAGGTTGTCTATCAGCCTGGTTCTGCCTATACGCACTGCCAGGGCAAGGATGGCTTTACCATTGAGTTGTTTTAACCGCTCCAGAGTATCTGGATCTGCGGCTTCTACATACTCAACCTCTGCCATAAGCTCATTTTCAAGCACGCTCTGCATGGCGTCCGTCACTTTAGCCGCCTCAACTTTGCCGCAGGGCCGTAGCCGGAGTGCTTCTGCCTCGCCGGCCCTGAGAGCTTTTATTAGGACTGTTGCAGCAGTCCTTTCATCAGGTTGCAGGTAGGAGTTCCTGGAGCTGATGGCAAGGCCATCGGCTTCACGTACTGTCGGGCAGACCACAACTTCGACATCCAGATGTAAATCCCTAACCATCTTTTTTACTACCACTGTCTGCTGATAATCCTTTTGGCCGAAATAGCTTCGGCACTGTCCCACAATATTGAAGAGTTTTGCAACAATGGTTGCCACTCCTTTGAAGTGGCTGGGACGGCTTAAACCACACAGCCTGTTTGTTACCTGTTCCACATCAATAAATGTGGCGTACCCCTCGGGATACATATCGGAAGCTTTGGGATGAAAAACAAGCTCAACACCTTCGGATTTAAGGAGAGATATATCTTTCTCAAAATTCCTCGGATATCTCTCCAGGTCTTCGTCAGGCCCAAACTGGGCAGGGTTGACAAATATGCTTACAATTACGGTGTCATTCTCCTTTTTGGCACGACGCACCAGAGACAGGTGCCCCTCGTGTAGAAAACCCATGGTAGGAACAAAGCCTATAGAGGCTCTTTTTTGCCGCAGCTCCCGGCAGTAGGCCTGCATTTCATATGGAAACTTAATAATGTTCATAAGATATATTAATAAAATTGGTTGCGAACCCTTAAAGTTTTTCTATTTCCTGCATAAGTACGTTCAGTAGATCCTTCTCAGGCACTTTTCTAACGACCTTGCCTTTTTTGAAAAGTATGCCTATGCCTTTGCCGCCTGCTATGCCAACGTCTGCATCCTTGGCCTCTCCAGGCCCGTTAACCACACATCCCATAACCGCTACTTTGATCTGGTTGTTCATTCCTCTAAGTCGCGCCTCGACTTCTGAGGCGATACCCCGAAGTTGTATTTGACAACGTCCACATGTTGGGCAGGAGACTATATCTGGCCCGTGCCGGCGAATGTCGAGTGATTGTAGTATCTCGTATGCTACTCTGACTTCCTCCACTGGATCGGCGGTGAGAGAGACACGTAGAGTATCTCCTATTCCCTGGGCAAGAAGAATACCGAGCCCTACAGAGCTTTTAATGGTTCCGGTGAACGCCGGTCCTGCTTCTGAAATCCCTATATGAAGTGGATAGCGGAAGCGTTTGGAGAAAAGCCGGTATGCCTCCACTGTTTTATGCACATCAGACGCTTTTAGCGAAACCTTGATATCGGTAAAATTCATCTCTTCTAGTATTCGTATATGTTCTTCAGCACTCTCAACCAGTGCTTCCGGCCTGGAAGTTCCGTATTTTTTTAGAATACTTTTCTCAAGTGAGCCGGCATTTACTCCTATGCGGATGGCAATACCCTGCCTGCTGGCTGCCTGAACCACTTTTCGGACTTTGCTTTTATCTCCTATGTTGCCGGGATTTATACGAAGGCCATCCACGCCCTGTGCCATCGCTTCAAGGGCGAGGCGGTGGTCAAAATGGATATCAGCGATAATTGGTATAGATACACTCGCTCTTATTGCCCCAATAGCCTCAGCCGCTTCCATATCCACCACAGCCAGGCGTACCGCTTCGCAGCCTGCAGTCTCTAGGTGGTGAATCTGATTCACTGTAGCGGCTATATCACGCGTGTCGGTTTTTGTCATGGACTGGACTACAATTGGAGCTCCGCCGCCGATAGGCAGACCGCCCAGGTGAATTCTTTTTGTTCTTCTTCTACGTATCACTAAAGACCTTTTTAAGCTTTTAAAGACCTTTTTAAGCTTTTATTGATATTAATTATAATGGCTATTACTTATCTCAACGTTGGTACTTTTTTACTGCTCTGTTATGTTCCCTAAGGGTTTTTGAAAAGTGGTGCGTTCCGTCGTTTTTTGCTACGAAGTAAAGATAGTCCACATCCGCCGGATAAAGCACGGCCTTTATAGACTCCAGCCCGGGGTTGGCGATAGGTCCGGGTGGAAGACCCTTTATAACATATGTATTATATGGTGTGCGGCGCCTTATTTCACTGCGGCGTATCGGTTTTCCTGCGGAACGCACCCCGTATAGAATTGTAGGGTCGGCTTCAAGCCGCATTCTTTTTTTTAAGCGATTAAGGTAGACAGCTGCGATCAGTCCGCGCTCGGAATTTTCTCTGGCCTCCTTCTCCACTATCGAGGCAAGAGTAACTACTTGAAGAGTTGTCATGCCAGAGTCGGTTAGCTGTTTTTTAAATTCCGGCCCGAATACTTTCCGGAAGCGGTTAACCATTATTGTAATTATATCTTCCGGCCCTGCATCCACCGGTATTTTGTAGGTATCAGGAAACAGAAAACCCTCGAACGTGGGAGCATTAAATCCTAACTTTCCGGTTAACGATTGATCCTTTGCATAGCGCAGAAACTCATCTTTTGATGCAAAGCCGGCTTTTTCCACTGCCATGGCAATTTCTTCCAGGTTGTAACCCTCTGGCACTGTCAGGGTTATGGTTTCGGTCTCCCCATATCTCATTTTGTAAAACACATCCAAGGGAGTGGCGTTTTTAGGAATTCTGTATAGTCCGGGACGTACAGTTTTTTCGACCCCTGCAAAACGGCCGAGGATCAAAAGTGGAAACTCGGATTGGATCACTTCTTTTTCATGAAAAAGCGAAAGAGCCCGGCGATAACCGATACCGGATGGAATTTTAACATCTACTGTTGAGTCCCTGGGCGTGGTGTACAGGAGCGAAAGCGACGTATATATTGTAATAAAGGCGAAAAAGCCTGCCGCTATAACTAAGGCGCCTTCTGTTTTTAACGTGTTCACGCTTTTAGTTTCGTGCTTTGAAGCCGGGGCAGCCTTCAAACCCGGAGCACCCACCCGCTTCTTTTCTGAGCTTGCACTTTCCATTAGCACATATGCCGGCCGGCTCCGAAGCGGCTTTGTTTTTGAGATCTTTGTCACTGCTTGAATTAACCATACAATGTTCGCCTGTAAGGTGGTGAGAACGGTTTTTCTTTTTCTTCCGGATTTCCATAAGTTAAGGGGTTTCTTATGTATTTTTTTGATTATACCCTAATTTTTTATCAGATAGAATTTTTCTTGCCAATTCTACCGCTTCCTGCCGTGAGTTGATAGATCCTTTCAGGTATGCCTGGTCCACATTATCTAGAATTTCACCAATAACAGGTGACGGGTCTATTGCAAACTCCATAATTATATCGTCTCCTGTAATAAGTCTAGGGTTATTCAGCCTTGGAAGAACCTCCTGGTGATATATCTGCATAAGATGTTGCACCGCTGCAAAGAGGGCCTTTTGCGTTTTGGTTGTATACTTTGTGATCGCCAGATTGAAAACAACAAGAGCATATATGTCGTTACCCAACTGCCGGATCAGTCGAACCAGTAGTGTTTTTCTTTGATGGTCTTGGCTTTCCAGCAGTTGCTGTACCTGGGACTGTCTGGGAATGATCTGTTCCAGGTAACTGATCTCTATGCGCGAGATTTTTAACCTGGCGGCAACTCTTCGGACAAGGCTGTCTGCTTCGCTCAATGACTTTGGCCTTTCAACATCATATAGAAGAACGGCCAACTTTAAGAGCAAACGATGTTTAGGATCTCTAAAATAAGTTTCGATTGGTAAAGAGTCCTCGAAATGTTCATTAAGATTACTAAGAATTCCTTCGACTTCTCTGTAGGCCGCCTGTCGAGATTCTCTAGGTAGAACGTTTGGTACATGTTTGCAGGTGGTTCCGCTTTTGGAAAAGATCCATGGCAGCAGGCCGGTCTCTGCCATTGCCTCAACTGTTTGGCTGCTGTTGCTGCATGCCAGGATGGCTTTTAGCTCTGTGAAGATTCGCTCTCCGGCAATACCGGTTATGAGGTGTGCATGACGTTTGATCGCTTGTGCTGTTTTTTCTTCTACTGAAAAACCGAGTACTGCTTCGATCCGGAAGGCCCTAAGGAGCCTTAGAGGATCTTCACAAATGTTTTTTTCAGCTATCATGCGAATAATGCCACTGTTTAAGTCAGCCAGGCCGTTACAGGGGTCTATTATTTGCTTATTAAGGTTTACTGCCCTGATAGGAAGTGCAATGGCATCAATTGTAAAATCCCTGGCCTTTAGATCATTTTCAAGTGACTCGGCTCTAAGGTCGGAAAAGTCCAGGTGTTCCCCGTTCTGCACTACACGGACGCTTTGAAACTCTTTGCTTAGAACTACCAGGCGGGCTCCTGCCTCGGCGGCGAATGTCCGGGCCAGCCTCATGCTGTCACTTTCAACAGCCACGTCTATGTCTGAAGGGAAGTTTCCAAGCAGAAGGTCCCTGACCGAGCCTCCTACAAGATAGAATTTTTCAGAAATTCCACGAGTTTCGCTCCAATTTCGAAGCTTCTTTAGAAGGTTGTGCCTGGATAGCAGCATTAATTTAAGGAACAGGTATCTGATTCTGTTAAGATTTTGAGTTTATTGTCCATTTCGATATCCTGTTTTATCTCCTTATGGCTGTAAAAAGCTCTACGGTTGACTGTGTATGCTTAAAAAGGGTATTAAACATAATCATGAGAATAATCCGTTTTACTTTTATAATACCTTTTTTACTCTTCTTCATCGGCTGTGCATCCATAATGGCCGATCCGATGAACAGGCCGCCTGCAGAACTACTGAAGGAGGCTAGAAAGGAGTTTAAAGATAAAAACTTCGAAAGAACGCGGGAACTCCTGGAGGCGCTTAAAGCCAGGGATGCTGAAAAAAAATACTATGTAAATGCTCTTATTTTGATAGCAGACTCTTATTTTGCCCAAGGAAAACATATGGAGGCTGCCATAGAGTACAAGGCTTTTCTGGACCTTCATACCTATCATAAAAAGGCTCCTTATGCCCAGTATATGCTGGCTCTTAGCTATTTCGAGCAGATAGATTCTGTTGATCGCAGTTTCGAAAATATTTTAATCGCTAGAAGAGAGTTTCATAATCTTCTAAAAAGGTACCGGAACAACCGGTATCGTAAGTCTGCGTTAGCAAAAATCGTCAAGTGTAACAACCTGCTTGCAGAATACGAGGATTATGTTGGGTCGTTCTATTTAAAAAAAGGTGCCTATAGGGCGGCTATTGGCCGATTTGAAGGTCTTCTTAAAGATTTTCCTGAGTCCACAGTGGAAGTTGATGTGTTGCTTAAACTTGGACGGGCTTACAAAGAGATGGACAATACCGGCAAGGCCGGGGAAATATTGTCTTTGCTGGTCTCCAGGTATCCTTCGAGCAAGCAGGCTGCCAGAGCCCGTGAGATCCTTGATACATTATCGTTATCCCCCTAATGTCCTATTACCCGGCGTTCCTTGATCTGGCAGGAAAAAAAACAGTAGTGGTCGGCGGCGGCCGTGTTGCAGAGAGAAAAGTGCGTTCTCTTCTTAAAGCAGGGGCCAGTGTGGTTGTGATAAGTCCTGCAATTACCGCCAGGCTGAAAAGACATGTTGAAAAGGGGAACGTAACTCATATAAAACGGCGTTATCGCAGGGGCGATCTGAAGAGTTCCTTCCTGGCTATTGCGGCCACAGACTCTAAGGATGTTAATATGCGCGTGGCGCGCGATGCACCGCTGCTTTGTAACGTGGTTGATTGTGCAGATCTTTCAAATTTTATCGTGCCTTCCAGCATAAACAGGGGTGCCCTTCTGATTGCGGTATCCACAGGAGGTATCAGTCCGGCTTTGGCGCGTGCTATACGACTTGAACTGGAGGATTTCTACGGTCCTGAGTTCAAGAAGTATCTAGGCCAAGTAAAGATTAAGAGAGAAAAGGCACTTAGAGAAATTTCCGATCCGCTTGAGAGAAAACGCTACCTGAAGGCTCTTGGAGCCCGGTGCGTGCCGGATAAAATCCGGGGAAAAAAGTGAGAGATGGTGGAAGAGGGAGTTAATGGACATCTTAAGTCAGATAAAATCACTGTTTGACTATTCTTTTCTGAATGTAAGCCTAAGCAGAATTACCTTTGCCTTCCTGGCCTTTCTGGGAATCCTGATTCTTCGCCGAATGTTTACCAGAATTGTCTTTGGATTTGCAAGGATATGGACCAAGAAGACAAAAACCAAGCTGGACGACAGCCTCCTTGATACAATAACCCCGCCTGTAAGGCTTCTTTTTGTAGCCCTTGCCGTATGGATTTTCGGAGTAATTCTTCGATTGCCTCCTGATGCGGCTGATTTTACAAGACACTTAATCCGCTCTATTGTGGCTTTCTCGATTATATGGGCGGCATACAGGGCGGCCTCTGTGCTTTCTTCCATGCTGGAGAGTCTTGCCAGAAAGACCGAAACTACTCTGGACGACTACATGATGCCTATTCTTCAGAGGTCCATCAGAACACTTGTTGTCGCGCTCGGTGTGGTGATCCTGGTGCAGGAGTGGGGCTACGATGTGGGAGGCCTGGTAGCAGGGCTGGGCTTAGGCGGCCTGGCCTTTGCCCTGGCGGCCAAAGATACGGTGTCTAACTTTTTCGGATGTATGATGATTCTGGTTGATAAACCATTTGTGGTAGGTGACTGGATAAAAACGAATAATGTCGAAGGCACGGTGGAAGAAATTGCATTTCGTTCTACGCGTGTACGCACTTTTGCTCAGGCGCTTGTTACAGTGCCCAATTCTATGATGGCATCCGACAGCATTACCAATTGGAGCCGAATGGGAAAACGGCGCATAACTTACAAGCTTGGCGTTACTTACTCCACTAAAAGGAGCCAGATGGTTGAATGCCTTAATCGCATAGAAGATATGCTTCGTAAGCATCCTGAGATTCACCAACAGACTGTTTTTGTTGAATTTACTGATTTTGGTGATAGCGCTCTCGAGATATTCCTCTATTTTTTCAGTAAAACAACAGTGTGGGGCGAGTACCTAAAAGTTCGTACTGATGTGAACCTTAAAATTATGGAGATAGTCGAAGATCTTGGCATGTCTGTTGCCTTTCCTTCACGTAGTCTGTATCTTGAAAGTACTCCCGTAACTTATGAGACTTTGGCGGAATTAAAGAGATTTAGAAAGAAGTCCGAGAAGGAAAAAAACAAAGAAGAAGACAAATAAAAGCTTGACAAACATCAGTCATTCTGTTAAAAACGTTTGTATGTCAATTTTAGATCCATTCTCTGAATTGCTCTCATTTTTTAGAAGCCAGCGGATTGTCGGCCTGGATATAGGCTCGCGATATATCAAGGTTATAGAGATAAAAGATACATCTAAAGGTTTTCAGGTCGAGCGGTTTGGTATAATGCCGATAGAACCCGAACTGATTGTTGATGGATCGATACTTGACTCTCTTCGAGTTGTTGATGGCCTTAAAGCTTTATTTCAAAACACCGGAATCAAGACTAAAAACGTAACCATTTCCGTATCGGGGCATTCATCTGTCATTATAAAAAGAATAACGCTACCTGAAATGACAGAGGATGAGTTGACGGAATCTATCCGTTTCGAAGCCGAACAATATATTCCATTTGATATTGATGATGTAAACCTGGACTTCCATATACTGGGTCCCACGGAAGAGGCGGACCAGATGGAGGTTCTCCTTGTCGCTGTCAAAAAGGACAAAATCAACGAGTATGTATCGGTTGTGCAGGAGGCTGACCTTACCCCGGCTGTTGTGGATGTGGATGCTTTTGCCCTGGAGAATGCTTACGAGATTAATTACGACATTGAGTCGGAGCAGAACGTGGCTCTGGTAAACGTGGGGGCAAGTCGTATCAATTTGAATATATTAAAAAGCGGGGTTTCGGTTTTCACTCGTGATAGTTCGGTTGGCAGTAATATTCAGACAGAGGCGATCCAGAAGGAGCTGGGCCTTACTTTTGAGGATGCGGAACGCCTTAAGCATGGGGAAACGATAGAGGAAGTTTCGGAAGAAGATGCAGATGCGATAATCCAGAATTCATCCGAAGACATAATTAACGAGATTTCGCGTTCCCTTGACTACTTTAAAGGAACCTTTATGCATGAGGATGTTCATAAAGTGATGCTTTCCGGTGGATGTATTTTGATAAAAGGCTTTCAGCAGAGGCTGGCTGAGCTTACCGGCATGGAAGTTGAGATGATAGACCCATTTCGTAACGTCCGAATAGGAAAGACACTGGATAAGGATATGCTGAGGGAAGTCGCTCCCCAGCTGGTAATTGCTATGGGTTTGGCAGTAAGGAGGATTGGGGACAGATGATCAGAATCAATCTCCTTCCTGTAAAAAGGCGAAAGAAACCCATTCCTGTTCCTCCTTTTATTGGCGCTCTGGTTGTGATACTTTTTTGTACTGCTATCGGGCTTGCTTACACTTCCTCTTATTTAAATAAAAAAATTAAAAGTTATACGGTACAAAGGCAGAACAATCAAAAAAAGATTGCTGAACTGGATAAACAAATCAGAGAGGTTCAAAACTACGAGGCGAACAACAAGGCATTTGAAGAAAAGAAAAATATAATAGAACGGCTGCAACAGACTCAGAACGCGCCGGTCCGCCTTATGGTTGAGATGGTATCAAGGGTAACAGGCGGTGTTTGGCTTGACTCCCTGGAGGAAAACAACTGGCTGATTAAAATTTCGGGCAAAGGTTTTTCAAATGCCGAGATTGTAACTTTTGTGGATAGCTTGAAAGGATCAGAGTACTTTTCGAATGTTGTGCTTGTTGAGACAAAGAAGATTAATATTGAGGATGTGCCTGTCTACTCTTTCAAGATTATGATGCATATGAAGGTTTAATGGGGTTTTATGGCTGCTTTGGCATTAAAAACAGATTTCAACCTTAACTCTATCAACAAACTGCCCGGCTGGGTTCAGATAATTATCGTGATTCTGGCTCCGGTCTTGCTTGTGGTAGCGTTCTACTTTGTTCAGTATCAGCCGAAAAATAAGAAAATAAACAGTCTGTTAATGCAGATACAAAAACAGGAGAATGAGATCAGCATTAAGGAGACAAAGGCGAGACGCCTGGTGGTGTTGAAGGCTGAAAATGAATGGTTGCAGGCACGGTTGAAGGAACTCCAGGAGCAGTTGCCGGAAGAGAAAGAGGTGTCCGGTCTTTTACGTCAGATTTCGGATCTCGGTCTGGCATCAGGACTTGAAATTATTTCCTGGATTCCGGGACAGAAAAGGACGAATCCTAGCGGGCTTTATGATGAGATTCCGGTAAAGGTTGTCGTTACAGGCGGATATCACAACCTGGGAAGATTTTTTAGCCAGATAAGCGCTATGACCAGAATAGTTAACATTTCGGAAATTAAGGTCTCCGACAGTAAAAAACAGAGTGAAAATGCTGCTGCCGGAAACCTGCTTGACGTACAGTTTGTAGCTACCGCTTTTGCTGCAACATCCAATACAGGGCAAAGTGGAGGGGGTACACCTTAGGCATGGCGTGGGCTAAAAAAAGTGATATACTTCTGCTCCTGTTTAGTATTATAGTTGTATCCGCGTTATTTTTTCCTGGATGCGAAGCGAAAAAAACAACACCTGTTGTAAAGCCTGCCGCAAAAAAAATGGAGCCGGAACTTAAGTTTGACCCGGCTGCGAGAGCAGCTGAAATAACAAACAGGGAAACTCTCTCCTACACTCATGCCGGAAAACGCGATCCATTTAAAAGCCTTATTAAGGCTGTTGCTCCGGCTGATAGGAAAAAGAAAAGGGTAACCAAGGGGCTCTCGCCACTTGAAAGTTACGACATCAGCAGCTTTAAGCTTATTGGAATAGTCGCAGTAAAGGATGGAAATGTCGCGATGCTTGTTGCCCCTGATGGAAAGGGCTTTATGGTGAGAAAAGGAACCCATATAGGCTTGAACAATGGAGAGGTGACAAAAATAAATCTTAATTCTGTGCAGATAGTCGAAATGATAGAAAATTATAATTATAGGGGTGAAATAGAGGTGACACCGCAGACCACGTATTTGGAACTCCGAAAAGAGGAGGAATGATGAAGAATAGATCCCGGTCTTTCTTTCTGCTTTTTTTTCTTATTTTTGCTTTTGCCGGTTATGGCTCGGCAGGCGCTCAGGTGGAAAAAACTCCTGTTGTATCCCAAGGTCCTTCGATCAAAAGCGTTAAGGTAATCGACAAAAGCGACAGACAAATTATTGACATAGAAGCAGACATGCCGCTTGTTTTTACAATGTACAAGCCGTCTGATCCTTTTCGTGTTGTTGTGGAACTTACGGCAGCCAACTTAGGTGAACATACGCAGAGAATCCTGGTTGACAAGGATTCCATTTTTGAAATAGTTCCTAAACAGATTAAAACTCCATCGCCTATGGCCCGTTTTGAGATTGGCTTGACGGCTCCTATCGATATTGCGCCCAGAATCGAGGGAAATCATCTATTACTGGAAATACCAAAGTCTCAGTCTCTTGCGGCGGCAGTACCTGCTTCTCCACCTGTAGCAGAAGCAGAGAGCGTACCAGCGATAGAAAGTGTATCGGCGATAGAAGAAGAATCTCCAGCGCCTGAAACTGAAGCTCAGGCCTTGTCCGGTATTGTCGCTGTAGCAGCAAAACCGAAACATACGGAAGAGGCGGATCAGACTTCGCCTGCCGATGGTCTCTCGTCCGACCAAGGTGTTCACGGCGGGCAGGCCGAACAAGCCGATCTTGCCGCGGCCGAAGAAAATGCTCAATCTTCAGCCGAGGTTGGAGCTGTGGTTAAAGAGGAAAAAGTGGCCGCTTCAGCCGAGATTGAAAATGCCGGTGCTCCGGCCGTCTCTACTATCACAGGTATCACGGTTGGGAGTTTTGACGGTCGGGTTAATGTGGAAATTGCTACTGATAAAGAAGTAGAGCCTGATGTTTACGCTGTTGGTAGAAGACGTATTATTGTGGATGTTCCTGGGGCATCTCCGGCGGTAACCGGTGCTGTTGAGTCTGTAGTTTCACCTATAAAGGCAATACGGGCTGGAGCTTACAGGGATAAAACAAGAGTAGTGATCGACCTTTATGAAACAACCGAGTATGATGTTAGCACAGGACCGGCAGGTATTATTGTTTCTATAGTTCCGCCTGCTGCAGTTTTTGATGCCACCACGGTTGAAGCAGGTTCGGAAGTGGCAGTAGTGGAAGAGCCAAAGGATCTAACTAAAGATATCGCTCAGGTAGAAGCTGTGCCACTGGCAGATAAGGCTATGACTCATGCCGGTAAGAGAATATCTCTAGACTTTCAGGATGCCGATGTGGTTCAAATACTCAGGTTATTGGCTGACGTTGGGGGATACAACCTTGCTATTCACCCTGAAGTCAAAGGACGAATTCCTAGTTTGAATCTTAAGAATGTTCCCTGGGATCAAGCTTTGGACATTGTTCTTAAGTTGTCCGGACAGAAGAAGGTGATCGAGGGTAACATTCTTAGGGTTGCTCCACCGGAAATTTTTGCCAGTGAACAGGATACTGTTGCCAAAAGCAGGGACTCTAAGCTCAGAGCCGGAGAACTATATCAGCGTGCAATTGCATTAAACTATGCAAATGCACAGGATGTTTATACGTCACTTAGGCAGGGTAAGATAATGACAACAAGAGGGCGTATAAGTGTGGATAAAAGAATGAATATGATAATCATTCAGGATGTCCAGGAAAGCATAGATAAGCTGATGGACCTTGTCAAAATAATAGACATTCCCAAGCAGCAGGTTCTGATAGAAGCCCGGATGGTCACCATAAGAACCAGCACTGCAAAGGATCTGGGAATCGACTGGTCTGGAACATTGAATTTGGATGCCGCTCATGGCAACCCTACCGGTGTGCAGTTTCCAAACAGGATAGGTGGATCTCTGGCAACCAATGTGGGATTTGGAGGCATAGACCCGAATATGTCCATATCCCTTGGAAGTATAGCTGATGCTCTTACCCTGGATGTACAGCTGGCTGCTTTAGAGGAATTAAATGGAGGCAGAACGCTTTCGAATCCCAGAATAATGACCATGGACAATGAAGAGGCAGAGGTTAAGCAGGGTACGCAAATTCCGTATAAGTCGGTTTCCCAGGAGGGCACACAGACAGAGTTTGTTGATGCCACTTTGAGTCTTAAGGTTACGCCTAAGATCACGCCAGGCGGATATATTCAACTGAAACTGCTTGTTACCCGCAACGCAGTTGGTGTTAATACGCCAGATGGTCCCAGCATTGATTTGAACGAGGTGACCTCGCAGGCGCTGGTTAAGGATGGGGATACAATAGTGATAGGAGGGATATACACCAAGGACTTTACCGAGCGTGAAACTAAAATCCCTATTCTTGGAGATATTCCAGGGTTTGGCTGGCTGTTTAAGTCCAGCAGTAAAATTGATGAGATTACTGAGCTGCTGATTTTTATTACGCCACGAATCGTGAAAGAGAGGGGCTTGAAATGAGGTTTTTAACCGGGAAAAGGTTGCTTGCTGTTTCGTCTGTTTTTATTCTCTGTTTATTGCCTGTGTTTTTTGTAGGATGCGGCAGCGGATGTGGAGGAGATGTTGCTCCGGATGGATCTAAGATAACAATATTTCCTAAAGACTTAAAGATTTCTGACGGCAGTAGTTCTGTTACCACCACTACCCAGGATTTTACTATCAGTGTTCACAATGCTGATGGTATGCCCCTAAATGATGTTGAATTGGTAGTGGGTGCAAACGGTCAGGAGTGGGGTGTGGCCCAGATGATGACGACCGGCAACTCTAATCTTTCTAATCCTGCTACGGTATGTACAGGAGATGATGGAACATATACGGTTAGACTCCAGCTTCTAAGCGGTGCTGGTATGGTATATAAGTTTCAGCTGGAGGCGACATCCGGTACGGCTGGTGGACTGGCCAAGATAGATGTGAAAGCTCTTGCTACAGCAGGTGGTGGTGGAGGATAAGAGATTCCATCTTTATGTTACCGCGTCTAAAGTTTTTTTAAAATAAGGAGATTGTCATGCAAAATAATTGCGAATTTATTAATAATAAACTAAAAAAAATCCTGTTTTTATTGATGATTCTTGCAATCTCTGCTTGCGGCAATAACAATTCGTCCTCTGCGCCAACTGGTGAGAGTGCTTTAGGAGGTAGTGATGGTGATGGAGGCGGGACGACCGTAACAGTCGGCACGGTTACAGTTACGGCAGGTTCTGCCCAGGTATCGGTAGGTGGAACAACAATTGTGACTGCTACAGTATTGGATACCGACGGAAACAGCGTCCCGGACGGTACGGTAGTCACCTTTTCCTTGGGCGAGACAACATATGGAAGTCTATCAGATACTCCTGGAACCATAACTGCAACAGCTTCCACGTCTGGTGGTCAGGCTACAGTAACATTTACCGCTTCCTCAACCAATGCCGGCACGGCTGTTGTAACAGCAACTGCAGGAGATGTTAGCAGTACGGTAAATATTGCAGTAATAGGCGCGGTAGGGTCGGTCGAAGTTACAGCAACTCCTGCTGAAGTGATAGTAGCCACCGGGCAGTCAAGCGTTTCAGCTACTGTTTTGGACACTGACGGCGGACCCGTAGCTTCAGGAACCCAGGTCACCTTTTCTGTGGATAATTCTGCCCTTGGAACCATAACTCCCAATGCTAACACTGACGACAACGGCATCGCAAGAGCAACATTTACGGCTGGTTCCAGTACGGCTGGTGTTGTTACTGTTACAGCCACTGCTGGCGGACGTAGCAGTACTGTTCAAATTGCAGTGAATGGCGCCGAGACTGGAAGTATATTTTTTACTTCGGCTGACCCCTCGGTTATTGGCATAAAGCGTGTCGGACAAGGTGAATTCTCTACTATAAAGTTTGCTATTAAAGATATTAATGGTTACCCGGTACTTGACGGAGAAGCCATAGATGTCTGCTTGCTGGTACACCCATCTGGAGATGCCGGTCTCACAGGTCTACTTCCGGTCGACGGAGGTGAGTACATTAACGAGGATGATAACGTAATAGAGGGATGGACAGATGCAAACGGAAACGGATGCTATGATACCGGCGAGGCATATGACGAATCAAACGATAACGGTCGGTACGACAGCCCTTTTCATGCCACTGTTTCCACGGTGGATGGTGAAGCAACCGTATACCTGCACAGCGGAATACAAGCCGGGACGGTCACGTTGCTTGCCACTGTAGTTGATACAGGAATATCATCAGTTACATCGATACTTTCAATAGGTGGTGGGATTCCAAATTACGCTAGTTTCTCTGTAGCAGCACGTCCTCTTAATGTTGAGGGCTTTGAATTGTTTTATGACATAACATCGGAGATCACTGTGGGGGTTGCAGATCGCTTCGGAAATTCGAATGTACTTGAAGGAACCACTGTGTCATTTATGACTGAAGCCGGCGCAATTCCAAGCGCTAATACTCTTGACAGCAATGGGATAACTACCGTAACGTTCAGAACGCAACGTCAATTTCCGAAAGATGTTGTACCTCAAACGTGGGAAACCCTTTTGTTTAAAAATGTATCAGAGGATTATGGTATAAAAGTTCCATGTCTTCCGCCGGATCCGTTGCCGGATCCGCTGCCGGATCTTGAATCGACAGACCTGCCATGCATTCCGCTGGATCCAATGCCTGATGAACCGGTGGCGGGTCAGCCGCGTGACGGTCTGCTTTCAATTACTGTAAGCATAAATGGAGAAGAGGCTTTTGTTGACTGTGATGGAAACGGTGTGTATGATGATGCTGATGTAGACTGCGATAAAGACGGCACCTCTGATGAGGCTGAACCTTTTACAGATACTCCTGATGAGATATTTATAGATTACAATGACAATGAAACATGTGATGATGCAACAGGACTAAATGATCCGGTTGAACTTTATCAAGACAAAAATGGGAATGGAGTATGTGACGATGTAAATGGCCAATGGGATGAGGCAAAAACTCTGTTTAGAATGATGCCCCTTCTTTATACAGGAAAGCCATACTATTATAGATTTAGCGTGTTAGGCCAAAACATAGGTGACTGTACGAATCCAAGTATAGTTAATGCTTGGAGTCCTCCAGGGTCTTTTACTATTTGTGATGGAGAATCGTTTCAATTTAAAGTTCTGGTTTCTGATCGTCACCTGAATCCACTTCTTGCAGGAACTACGATCAAGGTGGCGGCAACCGGTGATGTGGATCTATTTGGTATGACTGAGGTGAAAATTCTTGACACCAGTACACCTGGTCCTGTAGAGATGTTCTTCTTCGTATCGGATAAGACTCCTGATGACACTGATCCCCCTAAACCGTTCACATTAACGGTTACTGTCACATGGAAGGGTGATAAGTACGAAAATCCTATTCGTGGCTTGGTTGATTAATTCGTATTAACCATCAAAAAAACATAATCACCTTCCCCATCAGCCCTTATCCCAGGGCTGATGGGGAATAGATTTTCCTGCTTATCTCTCCGGTACAATCGACTAATCCCCCCCCCCCAAAAAAAAAGGGGGGGAATTAGTGACGCCTGCACTCCTGCTAGTGAAATCTACTCACTTCGGCTTGTAATTTCAATAAGGTGAAAGCCGAACTGAGTTTGAACCGGGCCGTGAACTTCGCCGACTTTTTCGCTGAATACAACCTGGTCGAACTCCTTAACCATCTGTCCAGAGGTGAACTCACCCAGGTCACCTCCACGTTGACCGGAAGGACACTGAGAGTGTTCCTTGGCTAGTTCGGCAAAATCAGCCCCGTTTTCGATCTGTTCTTTGATGCTTTCACATGCATCCTGGGTGTTAACCAGAATATGCCGTGCTGTGGCTTTAGTCATGACTGTCTCCTTTTGTCTTGTGATTAGTTTTTTTGCTGTTATAACCTTAAAGGTTATAAGTTTTACCTGTTGCGCTTTATGGCAGAGAAGCTTTAAGCGAGAACTGCTTCCAATGCCTCGTCAATTCTCTGAAGTCCGATAATATCAAGCCCATAAGTTTCATTCAACCTGCTCAAGTTGTTCTGAGGTATGATAACCTTTTTAAAGCCAAGTTTGGCTGCCTCTTTTATTCGTGCTTCGGCTTGAGGCACTGCTCTTAATTCACCAGAAAGACCGATTTCTCCAAAGACGACCGTATCTGGAGGTATAGGCCGGTCTTTCAGGCTGGAGGCGGTGGCGACTGTTATACCCAGGTCGGTGGCTGTATCATCCAGCTTTATGCCGCCTACCACGTTAATATATACATCCATGCCAACTATCTGAATGCCAGCCCTTTTTTCCATAACGGCAAAAAGCAGGTTGCTGCGGTTGGAGTCGATACCGAGGGCCGTACGACGTGGAATGCCCAGCGCCGAGGGCGAGGCAAGAGACTGGATTTCGACTATAAGGGGACGGCTTCCTTCCACCGAAGCTGTAACGACGGCACCCGGCACATTCAGCGAGTGCTCGGAAATAAACAGCTCTGATGGATTGCTTACCTCTATAAGTCCATCGCTTGTCATGGTAAAGACGCCTATTTCGTTGGTGGACCCAAATCTGTTTTTTACCGCGCGCAGTATGCGGAAGGCTCTGCCACTGTGGCCTTCGAAGTAAAGGACAGTATCCACTATATGTTCCAGAACTCTGGGTCCTGCGATTGCCCCGTCTTTTGTGACATGGCCGATAATAATTACCGGGACACCGGTTTTTTTTGCATAGGCTGTGAGTTTTGCAGCCGCCTCCCTGACCTGGCCTACCGAACCAGGTGCCGACGGGAGCATTTCGTTATGGATCATCTGTATCGAGTCTATAACAACAAGAGCCGGGGAGATTGTGGCTGCAACTCGAAGGATTTCTTCCAAAGAGGTCACGGGCAGGACAAGTAAATCCTGAGACTGAATCTGCATTCTATCTGCCCGGAGCTTTATCTGGTTTGGAGATTCTTCGGCTGAAATGTACAGCATGTCCCTGTCGTCATTCATTTTGGTAAGTGCTTGAAGCACCAGTGTGGATTTGCCGATTCCAGGGTCTCCACCTATCAGGATGACCGATCCTGGAACAATACCACCGCCAAGCACCCTGTCCAGTTCGCCTATTCCGGTCTTATGTCGTGGGTTATCTACATGCTTGATATCACAGAGCCTGACAGCCTCTGCTGTGGGTTCTGCAGGTGCCCGGCCTGACCTTGTTTCCAGCTCTTCAACAAAGCTGTTCCATGAGCCGCAGTCCGGACATTTGCCCATCCATTTTGGCGATACGTGGCCGCAACCCTGGCACTGATAGGTTAACCTGGGTTTTGCCATACACCGTATAGTGTGAGAGACGAAAGAGTGGAGGGTGAAAAAATAAAAGACAAGAGATCATTCCTTATTGTTTACTACGTTTAGAAGCGGACGGAAGATGTCCAGGGCTTTTGTAGAGCTCCAATCGTAGCCGCCTAAGACCTTTTTTACGATAGTTCCATCACGATCTATTACTAGGCTGGTTGGCAATGCAAATACTTTGTATATATTTGATATTTTGTTTTTTGGATCATAGAGAATAGTGAAACTCACCGGAGTTTTTTTAAGAAAACGCTTTACCTGTTTCTTGGAACGATCTGATGATATGGCAATAACCACCAGGCCTTTATCCTTAAACATCTGGTTTAACTTATTCATGGATGGCATCTCGGCTTTGCATGGCGGACACCATGTGGCCCAGAAATTTAAAAGGATAACTTTTCCTCTGAACTGCTTGAGAGAAACCTCAGCGCCATCCAAGTCCGGCAGGGTGAAATCCGGGGCCTCACTACCGATTAACTCATCGGCTTCCAATGGAACCGGTGGAACCGCCCATACATGGGAGGCTCCTAACATTAAAACAAGTATTAATAGTTGAGCTGGTTTCATCTGGTTTGTTTCCTTAATTCGTTGATACATGAATCAAACATGGTTTGTACCTGAATTTACTGGTGCCGGAGGGGGGAGTCGAACCCCCACGAAGTTGCCTTCACCGGATTTTGAGTCCGGCGCGTCTACCAATTTCACCACTCCGGCTGGACCATTTGCCAAAGGCTAAAGTCTTTTCAGTTAATCCATACTTATATAAACTAGCATAACTTAGAGTATTTGTTGAAGATTTTTTTACCTTATGTCCAAAATAAAGTATATAATAAGTTATCTCAATCAGCTTATTATATTTTTTGGAGGCAATAATATTATGGCTATTTACAATAATCGTAAACTGTGGCTGCTTTTTCTTATTGTTCTGATTTCTATAGGTTGTGGAGATGCAACCAAGAGCAAGCTGAAACACTATGAAAAAGGAGTTTCGGCTTTTAATGATGCTAAGTTTAATGTAGCCGTAATAGAGCTGAAAAATGCTGTAAGCAAAGATCCAAACTATTTTGAGGCAAGGTTCTATCTTGGCCGGACATACTTAAAGACAGGCAAGATAGAGTCGGCAGAGCGTGAGCTCAAAAAGGTTTTGAAGCTCAACCCGGATTTTAAAGAAGCGCTTCTGCCTCTGGCCAAAGCTCTGCACTTTGGGAACAAACTTGATGAGGCGCTTGAAACCATAAGTAGGTACCTTGAAACCAGGCCGGAAGACCTGGAGGCCCTTGATACTGCTGCCGCCATTTATATAAGTAAAAACAATTTTACAGAGGCGCATAAGTTAATATCTAAATCTCTTTCTTTAGATTCCGGGAGAGCTTCAGCTTATCTTGTGCTGGGTGATCTTTATGTAAAAGAAGAGAACCTGGGTGAGGCCCGCAAGGCTTTTGAGAAAGCTATAAGTCTGGATTCCAGGAATCTTAAATCATATTACGGTCTGGCCTTTGTAGAATTACGTTCAAACAATGGATCAAAAGCACTTGAATACTACAGCCGGATACTGGACATAGACTCTGAGCAGGTAAATGCTATGACCGAGATGTCCCTTATTAATATCCGGCAGGGCCGACTGGACACTGCTATGGAAACAGCGGAAAAACTGCTTGTCATAAACAAGGACCGTCCGGAGGGCTACTATATAAGAGGCCTTGTTCATTTACGAAAGAAAGAGCCGGGCGAAGCGATTCTTGATTTTCAAAGTGTTCTCAAATATATGCGCAACCATGCTGCTGCTAACTTCTTTCTAGGGCAAGCCCTATTTGAGGAAGGTAGTTACGAGCAGGCTATAAGCGCTCTAAGGCATGCGATAAAGGAGAACAATAATTTATACCAGCCTCATGTGCTTTTGAGTATGATTTACCAGAAAAAAAGACATGCTGAGGATGCTGTTATCGAAGCTAAAAAGGCCGTAAATAAAGCTCCGGGCAGCGCGACAGCCCATCATACGCTTGGAAGCGCATATATGCTCAAGGGGAAATTTGACCTGGCGTTTGCAGAGTTCAATAAATCACTCGAACTGGATCCTGGTATTGCAGAGACCTATCTTAAACGTGGAGTTTACTTTTTGCAGGCTGGAAAGGGAGATGAGGCGGAAAAGGAATTTGAAACGGCTCTAAAAGTTGACCCACAGTCTGTTCGGTCGCGGTTGACGGCGGCTATTTTTTATCTGAAACAAAAAGATTACTTAAAGGCTATTGATATCTGCACGACTGGCCTTGATGGCGGGGCTTCAGACGCTGTTTTATACAACGTAATAGGTGTTGCCAAGCTTGCAACAGGAGACGAGCCTGCGGCAGAGGATAATTTCAGAAAGGCAATAAAAGCCGCTCCTGGTTTTGCTGCGCCTTATTTCAATTTGGCTAAACATTATATTAGAAAAAATGAGCCTGACAAGGCCCTTCTGCAGTACGAAGCCCTTACCTCAGTTGAGCCGAAAAACGTGTCGGCTTTGTTGAAATCTGCTGCCTTGCTAGAAAAGCTTGGCCGCTCTAAGAAGAGCAAAGAGAAATACCTTGAGGCCGGCCGTGTTGGATCACCTGAAGGTTCTCTGGCGCTTGCAGCTTACTATGCCAGAAACAAGGAATATGATCTTGCCGAAAAGACAGCTGACGAACTTTTAAGCAGAGACCCGGAAAACCTAAGTGCAAGAAATTTCAAAGGAATGCTTTACTTCCAAAAACGTGAACTGGATAAGGCCCGAAAGGAGTATGAAAAGATAAAGAGAGCCCGGCCGGACCTGGTTGCAGGATATATAAGACTGGCTGCTGCTTATGAGGCTTCTGGAGACTATGAGGCCGCTTTGTCGGAGTTAAGGCAGGCTGTTGCAAAGGCGCCTGAAAATAAGCTGGTGCTGGCCCAACTGGCCGGTTTGCAGATTAAGAAGAAGGATTTTTCATCGGCTATATTGACTGCCGATTCTATTATTAAGATGGATTCTGCCAGCGGTCTTGGGTATTACCTTAAGGCCTTGGCATATATCTCTGGTAACAGGGATAAGGCCCGGCAGAGTGAAACCATGAAACTTTTGCTGAAGGCCAGGAAGCTTGCTCCGAAAAACGGGCAGGTTTTAATGGCTTTGGGAGGCTTGCATATAAGGCAAGGCAGGTATGAAGAGGCTTTGAAAATATTTAAAGATGCCCTGCTTCTTTTACCTGGTTCGGGTGTTGTTTATTATAATATAGCCACGGCTCACGAAAGGCTGGGGAATCAAAAGGCTGCGATGGAAAATTATCGCAGTGCGCTGAAGGTGTTGCCGGACCATGTTCCATCTCTGAACAACCTCGCGTTTCTGTACGCCGATACTGATACCCAACTGGATGAGGCCGTCAGGCTTGCAAAGCAGGCTTTCAATCTCTCCAAAGGCCGTCCACAAGTGGCAGATACTCTTGGATGGGCTCTGTATAAGAATGGTCAAATTGACGAGGCGTTAAAATATATAAGAGCTGCCGCTTTGGAAGGTGCCGGCAATCCTTCCATTCAATATCATCTAGGCCTTGTTTACCTGAAAAAAGGAAAAAATAACGAGGCGAAGCATGCTTTGCAACGGGCGCTTGAAACTTCTGAGTTTAATGAGCGTAGAAAAGCCGAAAAACTGTTAAGCAGGTTGTAATAAAACCACGAATTCACCGGAAAAAACGCTTAATTAGGTTAAATAGAAGTCTTACTGTAATAACGTAAAAAGAGCTTGATGAAAAATGTTAAGTTTAGGGTCAAGAACCATGTTTATATTGACGAAAGGATAACTAATATGGAGAAACCAAAACAGCTTTTCATCCCTGTGTTCTGCTTGTTTGTGCTATTGCTGTACGCAGGAACAGCTTGGTCTGATGAGTTTATCCTAGGATCAGAGGATGTTATTCAGGTTTCGATATGGGGGAACCCCGAACTTGGAGTAACAGTGCCGGTCAGGCCTGACGGAAAAATATCTCTTCCGTTGGGTGGGGATATACAGGCGGCAGGCAAAACGCCATCCCAGTTGCGGAAGGCTATAGCTGAAGAACTAAAAAGTTATATCAAAACACCTTCGGTTTCTGTTGTTGTAATGGAGGTAAACAGCCCGAGAATATATCTTATAGGAAACGTTGGTGAAGCCGGAGTGATCACCCTTAGAAGCCAGATGACGATACTACAGCTTCTTGCCAGGCTAGGTGGAGCTATAGGTGATCTTGACCTGGAGCGGGTTTATATTATCCGGGATAACAAGAGACTGGATCTTGATTTAAGAGAACTTGTTGAGAAGGGACTTGCAGAGAAGAATATTCTTCTTCAAGCTGGTGACATAATAAGTATTCCGGATGCATTTGCCAACAGAATTACTGTGTTGGGAGAGGTTGCCACTCCGGGTAATATTCAGTTCAGGGCAGGTTTAACGCTTATTGATGCTTTGATAGAGTCGGGTTGGGTGACGGAATTTGCCAACTTGAAAAAGGTGCTTGTTATCAGGGGAACTGGATCGGAGCAGAAAACCTTTGAAATAAATGTCGCCTTGATCAAGAAGGGGGAAAAGCTTGAAACCAACCTGCAACTTGTTCCTGGTGACCTAATAATTGTTAAGGAAAGGATGTTTTAGTTAGAACATGGTCCAGGAGCAG
>JALUUO010000110.1 GCA_027021335.1 Nitrospirota bacterium | reverse complement strand
GCGCCAGCGCTACTAATAAGGCAAAAAGCATCATGGCAGGCGTATAGCGGCGGGCGAATTTTTCCACCCACTGCTCGCTGGGAGCCCGGCGGGATTGGGCTTCTTCCACCATCTTGATAATTCTGGCAAGTGTCGTGCCGCCTGCGGCTTTAGTAGATTTGAATTCAAAAGCGCCGCTTCCGTTGATGGTTCCCGCAAAGACTTCATCTCCGGGCGATTTTGATACGGGAAGCGATTCACCGGTAATCGGGGCCTGGTTGACATGGGTAGAGCCTTTTGTCACCTTGCCGTCGAGCGGTATCTTTTCACCGGGTCGGACAAGGACGACCGCTCCTACCGGCACTTCTTCAACCGGCTTTTCCATAATATCACCGTCTTCGGGGCAGATGTAT
Source organism: Nitrospirota bacterium (assembly GCA_027021335.1). Classification (GTDB taxonomy): domain Bacteria; phylum Nitrospirota; class Thermodesulfovibrionia; order SZUA-242; family SZUA-242; genus JALUUO01. The sequence goes on along the minus strand of JALUUO010000110.1, from coordinate 5,552 downwards.
CTTGCAGTATCTGGTGTCAGTTCCATCAGTTTCCGGATAGCGTTTCTGGCCCTGCCGATGCTCCATGATTCAAGAAGCATGGCAAGGGAAAAGAGAAAGGTAACGGCTGCTGCCTCGAACCATTCACCGATGCCGACAGCGCCTAAAACTGCAACCATCATTAACAGGTTCATATCAGGACGCAGGTTTTGAGCCGCATAGACGGCTTTAGGCGCTATAAACCAGCTACCGCATAAAGCTGAAAGAAAATAGAAAAAAACCGTAACCGCAGGAAGATCATGGGATGCAAAAGCTTTTACTACTCCTCCGGCATGGCTTGTCTGTATTGAAAAAGCAATAAGAAGCAGCAAACCGCTTGCCGCACAAAGAACAGATCTCCCATATTTCTGCCGGAAGTTATTACCTTGATCATCACTTATACAAGTTTGACAAAATTTATCCCATGGAACCGCCTTCATGCCTGTTCCCGAAACGGCTTTCAAAATAGTCTCCACACTAAACGATTCATCACTGATCAAAACAGTCATTTTACCGTTGAATATGTCAAAGGCGAGGTTTTCTTCACCGCCGACAAGAGGTCCGATCTCCCTTTTAAGGGTCGCCACTTCCTCGGCACAGTCCAGCCCGCTTATTTTAAATGATAATTTATCCATCATTTTACCCATGTTTTTTTAACCTCTAAAATCTCTCATGCAATGGGAAACTTCAGATGGTTCAAGTCCTTCTTGACAAGGGGGATTCAGGATGAATTAAATTAAACAGCTTTGTCTCCCTCCTCGCCGCTTTCAATACGAATAGCATTTTCAATATTTGATATATATATTTTCCCGTCACCCTTAAGTCCGGTGTGAGCTTCTTTCTTGATAATAGCGACAATCTCACCAACAAGATTGTCATGGCAGACAATTTCTATCTTGGTATATCGTTCATAATCTACCGGGTCGCAATCTATTCCCTTGAATGCTTTTTTTGCCCTGCTTCGTCCGAAACCTCTGACGTCTACAATGCTCATCCCCGTCAACTCTCCCACATGGTGAAGGGCAAGCGTTACATCCGAAAGTTTGTGTTTTTTAATGTATGCCTTTATTTCTTTCATTTTTTTCTCCTGAACATTATAAAATAAGAAGGAATCAAGAGCGGATTTCAAATCCGCCGGCAATCCGTGTCATTCCCATTCTTTTTTTTATTATTTCACGGTTTCCCTTTCAGGAACAGCAGTAAACCACTTGTAGAGCGCCGGTATTACAAGCAGCGTCAGTATAGTGGATGTTACTAGACCTCCTATCACTACCGTTGCCAGGGGCCGCTGAACCTCGCTGCCTGTTCCGCTGGAAAAGAGAAGCGGAATCAGACCGAGCGCCGTGGTGACGGCTGTCATCAGAACAGGTCGAAGCCTGAGGCAGGCCCCTTCAACAGACGCTTTGTCAAGAGGAACCCCGTCCCTTAGAAGTTGATTCAGGTAGGTGACAAGCACCATGCCGTTTTCAAGGGCTATACCGAAGAGAGCGATGAATCCGACCGAGGCCGGAACGGAAAGGTTCTGGCCTGTAAGCCATAGCCCTACCACGCCTCCAACCAGCGCCAGCGGGATGTTGAGCAGGATGAGAATCGAGTTTTTCAGCGAATTGAAACTGGAAAAGAGGAGCAGAAAAACTATAAGCAGCGTAATAGGCACAACCACTGCGAGTCGTTTATTCGCCTCCTGCTGGAGCTTGAACTGGCCTCCCCATGTGACGAGGTAGCCCGGCGGCAGGTCAACCGCGGCATCTATCGCTTTTTGCGCTTCCTCAACAAAAGATACGATATCGCGGCCGGTGACATTACACTGTACAGTGATAAAACGCTGGTTGTTTTCCCGCGTGATCTGGCGTGGACCTACGATCTCTTCTATCTTTGCCAGCCGGGAAAGGGGCACCATTGCTCCTTCCGGCGTCTTTATCAGTATCTGCCTGATATCTTCGGCGGTACTCCTGAATTGCTCGTCAAAACGGACGAGTATATCGAAGCGGCGGATGCCTTCAAATATCTGTCCCGCCACTTCACCGCCAATGGCCGCCCGGATTACCTCCTGTACATCCTCCACGTTAATACCGAAGCGGGCAATAGCATTACGGTCAACCTCAATGAGCAGCTGAGGTGTTCCGCTTACCTGGTCTGCCTGTACGTCGGCCGCTCCGTCAACATTTCTTACCACCGCAGCGATTTCATCCGCCTTTTCCTTCAGTGTATTCAAATCATCACCGAATAGTTTTATTGCCAGCTCTGCCCGCACACCCTCCAGCAGTTCGTCTACAGTCATCGCTATCGGCTGTGTGAAATTAGTCAGCACGCCGGGAATCTCACCAAGTTCGTCACGAATCACATCCTGGAGCTCTTCCTGAGTTTCGGCGGAGCGCCACTCATCCTTCGGTTTAAGCAGTATATACATTTCAGCGCTGTTTACCGGATCTGTGTGCGCGCCCACTTCACCTCGGCCTATACGTGTGACTGCACCGGTTACTTCAGGTATTTTCGTCAGCCGTTTTTCAACCAGCATTGTGACCCGAGTACTCTCCCTGAGCGATATGGAAGGCGCCATTGACAGGCGAAGCACCATTGTTCCCTCCTGAAGTTCCGGTGTAAATTCTGCGCCGAGTCGTGGAAAAATCAGACCGCCTGCAATAAGAAGCAGCGCCGATAATATAATGGCGATATATCTGCGTTCTACAAAAAAAGCAACCAGAGGCCGGTACGGTTTCATCATCCAACGGACAACCAATACATCTTTCACCTCTTCTTCAGTTTCTTTCTTTTTTGGGCGCTTCATTAGAAGTGATGAGAAGACAGGCGCCAGAAGGACTGCAAAAAGAAGCGAACCCAACATGGCAAGAGCCACTGTATACGCCAGAGGACGAAAGGTTTTGCCCTCCACTCCCTGTAGCGTGAAGAGCGGCAGAAAGACGATAATAATTATGGATATGGCAAACAGGATCGGTCTGCCAACCTCGGCGCATGCCCTGGCAATCACATGAATCGGCCGTTCAAGCGGATCGGAATTGCGGAGCCACCTGTCCACATTCTCCACAATAACAATAGTGCCGTCTACCATCATCCCGATGGCAATGGCCAGTCCTCCCAGTGACATAAGGTTGGCCGATATGCCGAAATAGCTCATTGAGAGCGTGGCAAAGAGGACGGAAAAAGGAATGGCCAGCGCCACTACAATGCTTGGCCTCAGGCCTCCCATGAACAGCATGAGGATAATCACAACGAGTCCGATTCCCTGCACAAGCGCATCTGTTACAGTGGCGACACAGGCATCGATCAGGGTCTTCTGCTCATAATAGGGAACGACCTTGATACCGTCGGGAAGCATTTTGTTTATCTCTGAGAGCTTTTCTTCCACCTTGGTGATAACATTAGATGAATTGGTGCCAAAAAGCTTTATCACCATGCCGGCTACAACTTCTTCTATACCGTTTCGGGTCTGAACGCCCCGGCGCACAGCGCCGCCGATGCGAATATCGGCCAGCTGTTTGAGGAACACCGGTGTTCCGTCTTCGGTCTTTATAATAATATTTTCCATCTCCTCCATGTCGGAGGTAAGGCCCACAGAGCGGACAATAAACTCTTCGGCATCTTTTTCAATGAACTGCGCGCCGACATTCAAGTTGTTGGCCCGTATCTTTTCTATGAGCTCGTTAATGGTGACGTCATACCGGAGCAGCGCCGTTGGGTTGACGTCCACATGATACTGTTTTTCCCATCCGCCGATACCAAGTATTTCCGTAACTCCCGGAACAGTCTGTAGGTGGAATTTTACAAGCCAGTCCTGAATGGTTCTCAATTCTTCCAGCGAATATTTTCCGCTTTCATCTTCCAGATAATAAAAAAGCACCAGTCCCATACCTGTGGAGATAGGCCCCATGACCGGTTCTCCGAAACCTGCCGGTATCTGCTCTTTAGCCTCCTGCAGCCGCTCGTTAAGCACCTGTCTGGCAAAGTAGATGTCTGTGCCGTCTTTAAAGTAGACATTCACCACTGAAAGGCCGAAGTTGGAAACGGAACGTATTTTTTCAAGGTTAGGCAGCCCGTTCATTGCCGTTTCCACAGGATAGGTTACGTACTTCTCCACATCTTCCGGAGAAAGACCCTCGGTTTCGGTAAAAATCTGTACCAGAGATGGTGAAACATCCGGGAAGGCGTCTACGGGGAGACCCTTGTAACTGTAATAACCGGCCGCCATGATCAACACGCCGACGGCAATCATGAGCAGGCGGCTCTTTAAGACAAACTGGGTAAGTTTTAACATATTCTATATTCCTCCACTTAATGAGCGTGGCCGGAAGCGAACGATCCCTTGGCCAGCTGTGCTTTTAATGTAAATGCCCCTTTCACCACATATTGCTGACCGGCGGTAATGCCGGAAGTAATTTCGGCATTCAAAGCATCACTTCGCCTGACAACAACAGGTCTCGGCTCAAAGCCATCTTCATCAAGGATAAAAACAACCGGTTTGTTGTCAATATTCTGTATCGCTGTTTTTCGAACAAGAAGGGAGACCTCAACTTGCTCTACAGTCACTTTGGCGTTGATAAAAAGTCCCGGCCGCAGGAGGCTTTTTTTGTTGGGAAGAACAACCCTTGCAAGAGCTGTGCGTGTCTGTTCTCTTACAATCGGGCCGATATAGGATATTTTGCCTGTTACATCAGGAATGCCGGAACCTGCCGAGATAATAACGGTATCACCATTTTTTACCAGAGGCAGATCTTTTTGATATAAATCAAGGTTGACCCATACGCTTCGAAGGTCTGCAATGACATAGGCTTCCGAATCGTTTTTGAGCACCTCTCCAAGTGTAATATGTTTTTCTATTACCGTGCCGCCAAATGGCGCCGTTATTTCATAAAAGGTAAAGGTTGAATCGGGAGCGTCAGCCAGTCTGGAAAGATCGCTGTCGGAAAAGCCGAGAGCGCGAAGTTTCTGTTCGGAAGATCTGAGCTCAATGCCGGTTTCGGCTAAAGCCAGTTTTGCGTTAAGATAAACCTGTTCAGATGAAATCTTCTTTTCCCACAACGCTTTTTCCCGTTTAAAGTTGGTTTCGGCCAGCATTCTTCTTTCCTTAGCGGCAAAAAAGGCTGCCTTTGCATCAGCCAGCTCACGGCTTTCCAGAACGGCCATCACTTCGCCTTTTTTTACCATGTCGCCAAGTTTTTTTCTTACATCACGGACAACGCCTCCTACCCGCGGCACAATGTGCGCCATTCGATCGGAATTGATGGCAATCTCACCGGAAAGAGTTATGTAGCGGCTTAATTTTCCAGGGCCCGCTTTATCGATCACGATGCCGAACTCTTTCATCTCTTTGTCGCTTAATTTAACGACTCCTTCTTCCTCATGTTTATCTTCTTCACCATGATTTCCGTGCCTCTCATCTTCATGGTTACCCTTATTTTCGTGATTTTCAGCGGCCGGCACAGAGATAACCAGGGCTGGACTGAATTCCACCACCAAAATAACAGCCGTAATTATTGTCAGAATTCCGGTGGATGAAAAAATTTTGTTAATCGTAT
>JALUUO010000109.1 GCA_027021335.1 Nitrospirota bacterium | reverse complement strand
TCGGTCTTGATAATATGAACGATTATTACGATGTCGGCCTTAAGGAGGCCCGACTTAGGCTGCTTACGGAAAAACCGGCCTTCCGTTTTGTAAAGATAGACCTGGCCGATCGTAGGGCTGTTGCTGATCTTTTTAGCGCAGAGCGGTTCGATATGGTTGTGAATCTTGCGGCACAGGCCGGTGTGCGTTACTCGCTTAAAAATCCCATGGCCTATGTGGATAGCAACTTGGTAGGCTTTGCCGATATTCTGGAGGGATGCCGTCACACGGGTGTCAAGCACCTGGTCTATGCCTCGTCCAGTTCGGTTTACGGAAGTAATAAAAAGATGCCGTTTTCAGTGCATGATAACGTGGATCACCCGGTATCGCTTTACGCCGCATCAAAGAAGGCCAATGAGCTTATGGCACATACTTACAGTCATCTGTACGGGCTGCCTACGACAGGTCTGAGGTTTTTTACAGTCTACGGTCCCTGGGGGCGGCCGGATATGGCTTGCTTTCTCTTTACAAAGGCCATTTTGGCTGGTGAGCCGATAAATGTATTTAACTTCGGTAAGATGCGGCGTGATTTCACCTATATTGACGACATTATCGAAGGGGTTGTTCGTGTGCTGGATCGCGTGCCGGCAGGCAATCCTGACTGGTCCGGAGAATGTCCCGATTCCGCCTCAAGCAGCGCTCCCTACAGGCTGTACAACATAGGCAACAACAACCCTGAAGACCTTATGCGGTTTATCGAGGTTCTGGAAGATGTAATAGGCCGGAAGGCCGAAAAAAAACTTCTTCCTTTACAGCCGGGCGATGTGCCGGAAACTTATGCGGATGTGGAGAGCCTTACCAGGGATGTGGGCTTTAAGCCGTCCACGAGCATCGAAGATGGTCTTGCAAGATTTGTGGAGTGGTACAGGCAATATAATAATATTTAAGATTTATTATAAGAGCCGAGGTTCAAGGCTGTTGGTTCTCACCGAATTCGACAATCGTCAGAGTATTAGGATTTATTTATAAAGATTATAAGACTTAAAAGTCTTCAGCTTTTAGTCTATCCGCCTGTAGTTTAGTTTTTAGTTTAAGGAGTTTAAAAAAATATGAAGATTGCTGTTATTGGTACGGGTTATGTCGGGCTTGTGTCGGGAACCTGTTTTTCAGAGTTCGGTCATCATGTGACTTGTATCGACAAGGATCATGAAAAAATAGACTCTCTGAAACGTGGAGAGATTCCCATATATGAGCCCGGACTCGGGCATATGATCGAAAAAAATGTATCGGGTGGACGCCTTTTTTTCTCTACCGATACAAAGGCTGCGGTATGCGAGGCTGAAGCGGTTTTTATTGCTGTTGGCACGCCGACATCCAGAAGAGGCGATGGATATGCCGATTTAAGCTATGTTTATGCGGCAGCCAAAGAACTGGCACAGTATCTTGAGGGCTACACTGTTGTCGTGGATAAAAGTACGGTTCCGGTCGGTACTGCCCGGCAGGTGGCCAGAATAATTAAAGAGGTCAACCCGGATGCCGATTTCGATGTAGCCTCCAATCCTGAATTCCTTCGCGAGGGCGCGGCCATAAGTGATTTTATGCGGCCTGACCGGGTTGTGTTGGGCGTGGACAGTCAGCGGGCTGCCGACTTGCTTAAACAACTCTATAATCCTCTCTACCTTATCGAGACTCCTATGGTGATAACCGGAATCGAGACTGCGGAACTCATTAAGTATGCATCTAATGCGTTTCTTGCCACCAAGATCAGCTTTATAAACGAGATAGCCAACCTCTGCGAGGCTGTGGGCGCTGATGTGCTTGCGCTATCCAAGGGTATGGGCCTTGACGGGCGAATCGGGAAAAAATTTCTGCATGCCGGTCCAGGCTATGGGGGGTCATGTTTTCCAAAAGACACCCTGGCTCTTATGCGAATTGGGCAAGAGCGTGGGGCTCCGCTGCGGATAGTCGAGACCGTGGTCGAAATCAATGCTGCGCAGAAGGCCAGGATGGTGCGGAAAATCCGCGAGGCTTTGGGTGGAAGCGAGGCAGGAAAAACATTAGCCGTGCTCGGGCTTACCTTTAAGCCTGAAACCGATGACATGAGGGATGCCCCGGCGCTCACAATACTTCCGGCCCTGGTCGAAAAGGGAGCGACCGTCAGGGCGCACGACCCACAGGGCATGGAAGCGGCCAGGGAGCTTATGCCGGAAGTAGAGTATGGAAACGATGCCTACGAGATATGCCGAGGTGCTGATTGTGTCATTTTGATGACCGAGTGGAATCAGTACAGGGCGCTGGATCTTGACAGGATTAAAGGTCTGCTTAAGGAGCCGAATTTTATCGATTTAAGAAACGTCTATGACTCTCATCTGATGCGCGATCTCGGCTTCAGCTATGCGGGTGTGGGGACTCCGACTCCATGAAGGTCCTGGTTGCAGGCGGACGGGGAATGCTGGGGCAGGATATGGTATCTGCTCTAAGTGAAAATCATGAGGTGTTTGCGCCCCAAAGAAACGAGCTGGACTTGATGGACCGCGGCATGATAGTGGATTGCCTTGCCGCCTATTGTCCTGATGTGGTAGTTAACTGTGCTGCTTATGTTCAGGTCGATAAGGCGGAGGAAGAAATAGCGCAGGCATACGCTGTTAACGCCTTCGGTGCCCAGAACATCGCTCTTGCCGCTGCAAAACAGGGCTGCGCCCTATGCCATGTCGGTACGGATTACGTCTTTGACGGCTCGAAGAAAATGTTCACTCCCTTTGACCAGACCAATCCACTTAATGTTTACGGAATGTCCAAGCTGGCCGGCGAGTGGTATGTGCGTTGGGCGCTCAACAGGTTTTATATTGTTCGCACAAGCTGGCTTTACGGAAAGCACGGCAATAATTTTGTGGATGCCATTTTGAAAAAAGCGACTTCCGGAGAAGACCTGAAAGTTGTACACGACCAAATCGGCGCACCCACCTGGACTGTTTCACTGGCTGCTGCTCTTAAAATGCTTATCGAAACCGAAGCCTATGGTGTTTATCACTACACGGATGATTCAGATAAAGGTGTCTCCTGGTATGATTTTGCAATAGAGATTCTCAGGCAGTCGGGTCTTGACAGAAATGTGTTGCCCATTGCAACATCAGAATTTCCTCGCCCTGCCACGCGTCCTCAAAGAAGTACGCTTGAGTGCTCTCTTATAGAAATGCTGGGGATTAAAAGAGAAGCCTGGAAGGACTCCCTGGGGCGGTACCTTGAGGTCAAAAGCAGGCAATGAGTAGTAAGCGGAGGCTATGCGTATGAAAATACTTGTTACCGGAGGAGCCGGATACATAGGCAGCCATATGGTTGCAAGGCTTGGAGAGCTTGGCCACGAAGTCGTGGTATACGACAATCTCTCGTCTGGACATGAATGGGCGGTGCTAAGCGGCAGGCTTGTGGTTGGCGATCTTGCTGACCGGCCGCTTCTTAAAACAGTCCTGAGCGCCGGAAATTTCGATGCCGTAATGCACTTTGCCGCTTTTATAGTGGTTGATGAATCAGTTCGGGAGCCGCTCAAGTATTACCGGAACAATTTTGCAAATGCTCTGAACCTGGTCGAGGCCTGCCACGAGGCAGGAGTCAAAAAGTTTATATTTTCCTCCACAGCTGCGGTATACGGAATGCCGGAAAGCGGTCAGGTGACTGAAAACTCTCCATTTGCCGCAATAAATCCCTATGGCGAGTCCAAAGCCATGGTCGAAAAAATGCTGAAGGATTTTTCCTCGGCAGTCTCGGATTTTAATTATGTTTCTCTCAGATACTTCAACGTGGCCGGCGCTGATGAACAGGTGCGCATAGGCCAGGCCCGCCGGGATGCGACACACCTTATAACCGTTTCCCTGAGAACGGCTCTTGGAAAACGGCAGGAACTTAATATCTTCGGAACCGACTACGATACGGATGACGGCACATGCATCCGTGACTATATTCATATCCAGGACCTGATAGAGGCCCATGTGCGTGCCCTTGATCACCTTGCTGATGGAGGAGACAGTAGGGTCTTCAACTGCGGCTACGGCCATGGTTATTCGGTCAAAGAGGTTGTGGCCAAGGTAAAAAAAGTAACGGGTGTTGATTTTCCGGTGGTCGAGACAGACAGGCGGGCCGGTGATCCGCCGGTTTTAATAGCCGATTCAAGCCGTTTAAGAAGTGAGCTTGGTTGGGAGCCGAAGCATGACGACCTGGGCTTTATAATAAAAACTGCATGGAAGTGGGAGAAAAAATACCAAAAAAGCCTTGGTGACAACGCAGAATGATAGGCTGGTGGTTTGAAATCTATGGTGAAGATTCTCGAGGTTCATCCCCTTAACCCTGAACCGCGGGTTCTTGAACGCGCAGCCCGGGTTCTGCGTGACGGTGGAGTGATCGTGTATCCTACGGACACTGTCTATGGTATAGGTTGTGATATCACCAGGCAGGCCGCCATAGAGCGTATTTCCTGGATAAAAGGTCGCGATCCCAAAAAACCGTTCTCTCTTGTTTCTCCGGATCTATCTGCTGTAAGCAAGTATGCCAAGGTGTCAAATTATTCATTCAGGATACTTAAGCGTTTTTTACCCGGTGCTTATACCTTCGTGCTTGCGGGTAACAAAGAAGTGCCAAAGGGACTAAGAAGCAGGCAGAAAACCGTTGGCATACGCATCCCGGACCACCCTGTTCCCTTAGGCCTTGTAAAGCTTCTCGGACGTCCTATTATCAGCACCAGTGCAAACAAAAGCGGCGAAGATATAATTACAGATCCTGCCGAGTTGGAATCCAGGCTGGGCCGCCTGGTGGATCTCATTCTGAGCTGCGGTCCGTTGCCTGTTTTGCCCTCTACCGTGGTTTCACTGATCGGGGACCGCGCGGAAGTTCTTCGCCATGGCGCCGGGGACGCGTCTTTTTTCAGCGAACCCTGATGAACACGTAAAAAAGTATATACTTTATAAGGGGTTAACGGAGCTTTCAAAAAGTGCAAAAACGGGCATAGGTTACGGTAACTGATGTAACTCCTTAAAAATATTAATAAAACATATATTTGACAACGCTGAAACATATGTCTAAAATGATGGTTAGCATGTTGATAACTGCGAGCTACGGAAAAAGGGGGTATAACATATTGATTTTATTGTCAAAAAAAAGTGTGCGGTGAGAAACTAAGACCTAATGAATAAGGGATTGCGACACGCTTGAGCACGGCTCCGGCGCGCGGTTAAGCACAAACCGGTGAGAAACTAAGACCTAATGAATAAGGGATTGCGACACTATCTCTAGCCGCCCAAACGGAATTTGTTGTCCACATTCGTGAGAAACTAAGACCTAATGAATAAGGGATTGCGACTTTCAAAAGATTCTTTTGGAAGAGTGTCTCCAAACTGGGTGAGAAACTAAGACCTAATGAATAAGGGATTGTTTCGCTACCTGGATTCGCTCAAGAAAAGATTAACCCCCTCAGTCCCCCTTAAACTAAGGGGGAAAAGTAACCCCTCCCGGCCTCCCCTTAACTTAAGGGGAGGAGTAAAACCCCCCTCTTAAGTTAAGAGGGGGTTAGGGGGAGTTACTTATCTCATCCTAACAATCAACAATCCTGACTTGATGGATTTATAAGAACTATTTTTTTGCCTTTTTTTACCGCAAAGGCCGCAGAGGTAACAGCTTGTTTTTAAAACAAAAAACTTTGCTCTCTCTGCGCCTTTTCGGTGAATTTTGACTTTTTACGATGATGATACTTGCTCTGCTTAATAGTGAACTTTCCTTAACCCCCTCAGTCCCCCTTAAACTAAGGGGGAAAAGTAACCCCTCCCGGCCTCCCCTTAACTTAAGGGGAGGAGTAAAATGTTGAGCGACAATAATAATTCCCGAGCAACGACAATTAGAATTCCCTAAAAATAGTAAAGGGAATAAACTATTTACGTCTTAATAAAGGAGGCGTAAATGGTAACAGATCAACAGGTAAGGAG
>JALUUO010000108.1 GCA_027021335.1 Nitrospirota bacterium | reverse complement strand
CAATATCGTTATAAGGACTTTTGTTGTCAAGGACGGGTTTGCCTATGTACAGGCCGGGGCCGGGATAGTCGCTGATTCAGATCCGCTGCGAGAACACCACGAAACACTGAAAAAAGCCGAGGCCCTGATACGGACCTTGGAAAAATTATAAAAACAGGAGCTGCGGGGCGGGGTAAAAAACAACCCTTTTATCGATTAACTATCTCTTTAGTCCGTCTCTTATTTCTTTCAATACGTTTAGCATTTCGGTGTCTCTCTGGCGGTTTTCTTTCAAATAGCCTGTAAGCTCTTTCAGCAGAGACGCAATCTCGTTGCTTGACACAGTGTTATTCGTTATAGCGGCCGTACTGGCTGTCGTGCCGGGCTTTGGAGTCCATAGCCATTCATCGGCAGGCTCGGTTTTTTCAGTGGGAGCCATGCCCTGCGGCGATCCGAAACTTTCAAGATCAACTGTGGGCGGCTGAAAGCTTTCCGCACCAAATAAGGCTTCTGAGCCCGGAGAAGGAGCAGCCGGAGCCGGCCGCTGTGTCGATCTTACCGCCATTCTGGCTGGGCCGACTTTTGTAGGAAGTACTTTTCCCCTGCCTACGGTACCGCCGCCTTCATACATTTTCTGCCTGCGGGTCACATCCTGTACAAGCAGTTTTTTCATGCCGTTGAAAGTTTCCTGCACTCCCTCTCCTGTAACTGCAACCGCCTCGAAATAGGGAGCATTACGTTCATTTAGAGCCTTGTTCATTTCTTCCACAGACATGATATCCGGCATGTCACGTTTATTGTACTGCAGTATCAGCAGAACAGTTTTAGGGTCAAGGTTGTTGGCCATCAGGTTGTCTTTCATGTTTTCGTAGCTTACCAGGTTGGAATCCAGCATTTCCCGCTGGGAATCCGCTACAAACACCACGGCATCAGCGCCCTTCAAAACCAACTTACGGGTCGCGTCATACCTTATCTGACCAGGTACCGTATATAGTTGAAATTTCACCTTGAATCCGCCGACAGTGCCAAGGTCCATAGGAAGAAAATCAAAAAACAGAGTTCGGTCGGTCTCTGTGGCAAGAGACAGAAGCTTGCTCTGCTTAGCCTGTGACAGGTTTGCGTGCAAGTACTGAAGGTTTGTGGTTTTTCCAGACAGACCAGGACCGTAGTAGACGACCTTAAGGGTTATTTCCTTGGATGCATAGTTGAAAAGTGCCATTATGACCTCATAGCATATACGGCGTTTCTGTTCGATGTTTTAGCAACATACATGGCTTCATCAGCCAGTCTCAACAGGTCTTCTCTGCTCTGAGCAGCCTCTGGGTAAGAGGTAACACCAAAGCTTGCCGTAAGTTTTATCATATGCCCCTCCTTCTTAAGAAAAACGGCTTTTTCTATCGCCTTTCTAAGGCGCTCGGCTATAATAAAAGTTGCGTCCATCGAGGTTTGCGGCAGGACTATTACAAACTCGTCTCCACCATAACGAGCCACGATATCCACCAGCCTGAGATTTTTAAGCAGGATCTCGGCCACTTCAACCAGTACCTTGCTGCCTATAAGGTGCCCGTGAATGTCGTTAACATTTTTGAAATAATCAAGATCCATAAAGATAGCCGATACAACAATTCCATAACGCTGCCCTCTTTCTATCTCTGTTTCCAGAACACTCTTAAGATACCTCAGGTTGAACAGGTTTGTAAGATCGTCGGTAATGGCCATCTCTGCTGTTTTTTCGTAAAGTGTCGCTTTTTCTATGGCCAGGGTTGCATGATCAACAATCTTCATGAAAGTATTCATATCCAGACTGCTGAAACGCCTTTCTCCGACTCCACTTACAACTTCCAGTATTCCTATAACCTTGTTTTCGCTCTTTATAGGAACCGACATTAAGCTTCTGCCTTTGTAATAAGAGGCAAGATCGGTACTAAATGTGAAGCGTTTATCCTTGGATACATCCTCTACAAGTACCGCAGTAGCATGTTTTGCCACCCAGCCGGCTACGCCTTCACCAACCTTGAAGCAAAAGCGCTTCATGTCTTTCTTGCGGCCGCCGTTTAAACGTTTGCAGACGAAGTCTCCGGATTCTCCGTCAGCAAGAAAAAGAAAGCTTACTTCAGCTTTTGTTATCTTCTTGGCTCTTGTGATAATAACACGCAGAATGTCATTCATTCCCAGCGTGGAAGCCAAAGCGTGGCCGAATTCCTGGAAAAAATTAAACTCTTTTTCTTTGGTGCTGATATCTTTTTTCAGGCAATTATAACGGCTTTGTAAGGTCGATATCTCTTCGAGTTGATGAATCGCGTGTTGAAACTCTGGAAAGTCAAAGGGTTTATACAAGTATCGAGCCGGTCTTTTACGAAGCCACCTGGCCACACCCTTAAATTTACCATCGCAGGATATGATAAGCCTGGGCAGATCTGCCGCCAGGTCCATCGCCTGCTTTACTGAGCTTTCCGCAGGTGAGAGTGTTTTATCCAGAACAAGCATATTGTAATCAACTCGCTTAAGCCTCGAAATGGCCTTTTGCGCTGTAGAAGCGACATCCACCTGGTAACCGATCCCTTCAAGTTTCTTTAAATACTCATCCAGGAGGCTGGTCTTGTTTTCTATAGCCAGAATTCTAGGCATTGTAAGTAAATGGTTAATAGTCAGAAGCAAAAAGTAATGATATCAGCCTGGAATGCCTGGCCCTATACCCTTACTACTTCTTCGACACTTTTTTTGATTCTTTTAATTTATCTTCTGTTCCAGAGCCCCTAGCTATTTGCACCACAGCACTTTTTATACTTTTTGCCGCTTCCGCAAGGACATGGACTGTTTCGGCCGATTTTATTTCCACGACGGACGGGAGCGGCCGGGGTTTCGCCGGCAGCGCCCTTATTATACAGGACATTACGGGGTCTGACCACCTGCTCTTTAAGCGCCTCTTCACGCGCGACCTGAACCCTGAAAAGCTTGCTAAGCGATTCGGACGTGATACGCTCATCCAACTGGGCGAACATCTCAAAAGCATCTTTTTTGTACTCAACAACAGGGTCACGTTGACCATAGCCACGAAGTCCGATACCTTCCTTCAGGTGATCAATGCCAAGCAGGTGATCTTTCCATTGCGCATCGATAACCTGAAGCATTATCATCTTTTCCAGGTAACGCATGGTATCCGGGCCGATCTCGGCTTCCTTCTGAGCGTAAGCTGAGTTTACAGCTTCCAGCACACTATCTTCAAGCGATTTAATATCCGAGACATCAGGCTCCACATGTACTGCAAATTGCCCGTAAACAGCATCTTTCAATCCCTTAATATCCCAGTCTTCCTCATGTTTGCCCTCAGGACAGTAGATGGAAAGGATATCAAGAACAACCGTTTCGGTCATCTCCGTGATACGTTCCTTCAGGCCATCGCCTTTTAGGATTTCCCGCCTGTAGCTGTAAATTTCGCTCCGCTGCTTGTTCATGACATCATCATACTCAAGCAGGTGTTTACGAGCGTCAAAGTGGTGTTCCTCCACCTTCTTTTGAGCGTTTTCGATGGCACGGCTGACCATCCGGTGCTCGATGGGAACAGAGTCATCCATGCCAAGCTTATCCATCATGCCGGATATACGGTCGGAGCCGAAGATGCGCATAAGGTCATCTTCAAGTGAAAGGTAAAACCTGGATGAACCTGGATCTCCCTGCCTGCCTGAGCGGCCGCGAAGCTGATTATCTATTCTTCGCGACTCGTGGCGTTCGGTTCCTATTATATGAAGACCGCCTGCGGCCAGCACTTCCTGTTTTTCGGCAGCGCACAACTTCTCCGCCTTTTCCAGGGCAGCGGCTTTCTGCTGGTCGCTTGGGTCATCGTTGCCCTTTAGAAGCTCTTTGGCAATGCCCTGCGGGTTTCCGCCAAGCACTATATCTGTGCCGCGGCCCGCCATGTTTGTTGCAATTGTAACCGCTCCCTTCCGGCCGGCCTGCATCACGATTTCGGCTTCGCGCTCGTGATGCTTGGCATTAAGCACAGAGTGTGGAATCTTTTGCGATTTCAACATTTTGCTTAAAATTTCCGAGTTCTCGATTGATATGGTGCCCACCAGCACTGGTTGTCCTCGCTTGTGACATTCCTTGATTTCCTGGATTGCCGCTTCAAACTTACCCTTTTGCGAGCGGTAGATCATATCAGGATAATCCTTACGTATCATAGGCCGATGGGTTGGAATCACCATCACATCAAGATTGTAGATCTTTTCGAATTCCGCAGCTTCTGTTGCAGCCGTGCCTGTCATTCCGGCAAGTTTATTAAACATGCGGAAATAGTTCTGAAAGGTGATGGTTGCAAGCGTCTGGTTTTCACTTGCGATCTTGACTCCCTCTTTAGCCTCTATCGCCTGGTGAAGTCCGTCGGACCAGCGCCTGCCCGGCATCAGGCGGCCTGTAAACTCGTCAACGATCAGCACTTCGCCGTCCTTGATTACGTAGTCCACGTCACGCTTGTACATTGTATGGGCTATAAGTGCTTTGACCACATAATGCACGTAATCAATGTTGGCCGGATCGTAAAGGTTTTCCAGACCAAGCATTCGCTCGCACTTTGCGACTCCTTCTTCTGTAAGGGCCGCGGTTTTGCTTTTTTCTTCTACCGTGTAGTCCTCTTCGGCTTTAAGCCGCGGTATGATCTTGTCTACCTCGTAGTACTTGCCCGTGGATTCTTCTGACGGGCCGGAGATTATAAGCGGAGTCCGTGCCTCATCCACTAGAATGCTGTCTACTTCATCCACAATGGCGTAGTTGAGTTCCCTTTGAACATAGTCCGACAGGTTGTATTTCATGTTATCACGCAGGTAATCAAAGCCGAATTCGTTGTTTGTGCCATAAGTAATATCGGCCGCGTAAGCTGCCTGTCTCTGCCTGTCGTCAAGTCCGTGCACTACGACACTCGTGTTTAAGCCCAGAAAGCTGTAGAGCTCTCCCATCCAGGCCGAGTCACGCTGAGCCAGGTAGTCGTTCACGGTTACTACGTGTACTCCACGTCCATCAAGGGCATTCAGGTAAACAGGGAGGGTGGCCACTAGGGTTTTACCTTCTCCGGTCTTCATCTCGGTGATTTTGCCCTGATGAAGCACGATACCTCCTATCAGCTGGACATCGAAATGACGCATGTGAAGAACTCGTTTTGATGCTTCACGGACCGTGGCAAAGGCCTCAGGCAGCAGATCGTCCAAAGACTCACCCTTTAAAAGGCGGCTTTTGAATTCATCTGTTTTTGCGGCAAGTTGAGAGTCGGAAAGGGAGGAGAATGATGATTCAAGAGAATTTATGGAATCTACAATCGGCTGAAGCTTTTTAAGCTCCCGCTCGTTTTTAGTACCTATAACCTTTTGTAGAATAGCTGAAAACATAACTTTAATGTTAGCTGAAAAATACTTCTTGATTCAAGGTCTGAAACAGAGGAAATCGCAGAATCGTCACAATGCAAAAAATGAGGAGGAAGGCGGGATGTGCGAAGGACTCGTTAAAAAGGGGGTAAGCAATTCACGGGGGCCGGGATCAGGCGGTAGGGGCGTATTGCAATACGCCCCCCTTTTATGGAATTATCCCTTCCAGAGACCATGCAGATTACAGTAGGCCCGCGCCGTCACCGGGTTGTCTACAGAGATGTCAAAGACGGCCTCAGGCGTATCTCCTGGTTTAAGGATCCTGCGGCAGACCTTTTCGCCGGCAATCAACTCTATCCATTCAATGTAATGTTTTTCTTCCATAGGATGAGCTACGCTGCCGACTTTCACCTTGATACCTTCCGAGGTTTTCTCAATAACCGGAACATGTTTTTCCTGGGCGGCATCCGTGGTGTTTTCAGTGTAAAGCGCCATAGGCTGACCACAGCAGACCAATTCTCCTGCCCCCTCGTGAAGCACTTCAACTATGTTGCCGCAAAGTTCACATTTGTACACCTGCAGTCGTTCGGTCATGATACTTTCTCCTTACATAATACTGCTTACTGATGATAATTTTAACGCCCAAGGGGAAAATCCCCATTACTTATTTGAGTAAAATTTCGATCTTGGCTGTCTTCTTCAGAGATTCAACATAATCGGCAACCTTTGATTGAACAGCCCTGCCTTTCAGGTACTCGGCTATCTTGTCATTAACTTCTTCATAAGGGACAGCTCGCTCCGCTTTTTTATCCTCGAACTTAATTATGTGATATCCAAAGGTTGTTTTTACAGGATCGCTTATTTCGCCTTTTTTTAAAGCAAACGCGGCTTTTGAAAACTCGGGAACCATTTGTTCGCGGCTAAAGTATCCAAGATCGCCGCTGTTTTGGGCGGCCGAAGGATCTTCTGAGTTTTCTTTGGCCAGCTTGGCAAAATCCTCGCCTGCTTTTGCGCGTTTCAAAAGCTCCTTGATCTTTTTGAGTGCTTTTTCCTCATCTGCTTTATCAGCATCTTTGGCGACTTTAATCAAGATATGGCTGGCCTTGACTTCCTCTTTATCAACAAACTTATCTTTATTTGTATCATAGAAAGACTTTACATCAGCTTCGGAAATAGAAATATTCTTTTTGACCTTGTCATCTATCAGGCTTCTGATGCGGATTCCCTTCTCTATCTGTTTGCGCAGATCCTTTTTGGTCATGTTACGTTGTTTCAGCGCTTTCTGAAAAGCCTCCTCTTTTGGAAACTTGGCTCTGATATCCTCGTAAGCTTTATCCACCTGCTGCCCTAAATCTTTTATCTTTATCTTCATGCCTTCCTGGTTAAGAAGCTCTGTGGAGATAACCCTGTCCAGCGCTCTTTTCCTAAGAGCTTTTTTCCCCTCTTCTGAGGCCATCATTGAGTAAAGTTGAGGGTTCTGTGCCATGGTTGCGTTCATAGCTTCCGAGAGTTCGGATTCTTTAATCTCAGTTGCATTTACTTTGGCAACTACGTCGTTTTTGTCCTTCGTCTTTTCCTGTTTCCGGCCGGCTGAAGGAGGTGTATTCTCCGGATCTTCAGCTACGGCAGGCGTTGTGTATAGCAACAGGCCAAGCATAAAAAAACAAACAATTGTCTTCATATAGTGTTGATTGTTCAAAACAGATCTCCTTAATAAAAAAAGGTTTAGAGTAAAGGCAGGAGTATTGACGGACAATAAAGCCGGCCCTATCTGAAGACCCCATGGATCTCGACAAACTTATAATAACCAGCCAGGAGTCTATGCGTCAATGGACGTGCTCGTTTTAATGCCGGTTCTTGTCAAGTGTTAACTTGCCGGGGGGGGGAGACAGGCTTTATCAGTGCGCTATTAAAAAAATTAGACGAAAAACAGTATACACAGATAGAGAGTTACCGAAATAGATATTAACCCCACCGAAAGAGCGCCGGCGCTAAAACTCCTGTAGAGCTTCTCCTTTCTTGCGGCTTTCTTTGCAGGATCAAGGCCGATGATAGACCAGTATGGTATGAAAAAAAGCAGCATTATGCTGGCCGGAGCATTTTGGGAAAAACGAATAATAGAACCTGTAATTCCTTTTACAAAAAACTTG
Organism: Nitrospirota bacterium; assembly: GCA_027021335.1. Lineage (GTDB taxonomy): Bacteria > Nitrospirota > Thermodesulfovibrionia > SZUA-242 > SZUA-242 > JALUUO01. Next base: position 79,015 of record JALUUO010000108.1, on the reverse strand, counting down.
TCCGCCGCGTTGTTCAGCCCGTTTAAACCTTTATCCATGACGCTATAAAAGATGCGGCCTCCCTTACGGTAAAACCAGTCGGTATCTACCGCAATGGTTTCTGTTCGTTTAAGAAGAGAAAGAAGAAGGAAGAAAACCAAAGCTGAAAACATCAGTAACTGAAGCTGAGTAGTGACGTGCACAGCAGTATAGGCCTGGTAATACTTCATATCAAACGGCAGGATATCGTAAAGAATTTTGGGATAAATGCCTATGAAGATACAAAGAAATGCCATAAATCCCATTGCAATAAGCATAGGCTTATTGGTTTCACCAGGACGTAAACCTCTATCTTTTGCAAAAAAGACAAAATAAGGAAACTTAATTCCCGCATGCAGAAATACACCGGCTGAGGCGATCTCAAGAACAAGCCAGACCCATGTCAGGTGTTCATTAATTGCTCCTTTAATGATAAGAGACTTGGTTGTAAAACCGCTGGTTCCTGGAAAAGACGATATAGCAAGGGCTCCTATAACTCCAAACAGCAGGGTCCATGGCATTGTTTTATAAAGTCCTCCAAGCTCGGTGCACTTGCTTTTACCTGTCATGTATAGAACCGAGCCGGCAGACATCCAGAGTAGTGCCTTGTATATAATATGGGCAAATGCATGGGCGGCTGCGCCGTTTAATGCCATGGTTGTTCCGATTCCGATGCCTGTAACCATGAATCCAACCTGATTGATAATGCTGTAAGCAAGAATGCGCCGCATATCATTTTCAAGAAGAGCATAAATAATGCCGTAGATTGTCATAACACATCCGACAACAATTAATATTTCCCAGCCGGGAAACCCCCTGATCAAGGTATAGACGGCTGTTTTTGTTGTATAGGCGCTTAAAATAACTCCTCCTGTTACAGTGGCCTCAGGGTAAGCATCAGAAAGCCAGGCTGAAAGAGGAGGCGCCGCGGCATTAACCAGGATACCCAGCAACATAAGGTAGGTTCCCATGTTATGATCGGTTATAGTATTAAAATCAGTCGAACCGGTGGAGGATATATGGATAATAATACCTGCAAGCAGGCAGAGGCCCCCGAAAATATGCACTAAAATATATCGCATGCCGGCATTCATGGACTTGCTGGTTTTTCGCGAAAGTATGAGAAAAGAGGAGGCAACCGCCATTACTTCCCAATAGAAATAGAGTGAGACCAAGTCGCCGGCAAAGACTGCGCCCAGTGCGCTTCCTATATAGAAGAGCGCGGCAATATGCTGGGTGGAGTCTTTCAGGTAAAAGGCATATATAAAGGCTGCAAAGGCATTCAATGTGAATATATAGCCGAATATTTTGCTAAGTTTATCAACGCGTAAAAGGGTAAGATTAAAACCTGAAAATTGTATCTGCCAAGAAGACCCTGCACTTAGTTGGGAGATTAAGTAGAAAGCCGCAGCTGTCAGAAAAATCAAATACCAGTTCTTTAAATTCCCTTTAAAAAAAGGAACCGGCAGGGAGCCTAGTATCAAAAACCATGCAGGTGGAAAATCAGTCATAGTAATCCTCTTTCCTTTTAAGCACAATTCCACCGGCCTTAGCTATCATGATTAAAACAATACACGAGGCAAATCCAAGTAACGCAAAAAAACCGAAATAGGCATCAATTCCAAAATGAGGTTCTCTTTCTATAAAAAATTCAGGAACTAAAGTCAACCCGCAAATCAGATACAGCATAATCCAGAGCTTTCTTATTACACCGGGTTGGTAGAGAAGGTGGGATTCTTTTTTTTCTTCTTCCTCCATGCTTTATCCTCCAGTTATATTCTGCACCGCCAGGCCGGCCAGGCCGAGAAACGGTTGCGGATAAAAAAACAACAGGATGGAAACAGCTGAAGTCAGCACCAGGGGAGCTATACACCAGGCCGGGGCCTCATTCATCCTGTTTTCGAATAAAGATTCTTCCGTAGTGCAGAAAAAGGCTTTATAAAATATAGGGAAGAAATATGCTGCATTAAGCAGAGAGCTGCCTAAAAGCACAAACAGCATAGGTAACTGATCAGCTTCTATGGTTCCCAGCACCAGGTACCACTTGCTTAAAAAACCCCCTGTTGGGGGCAGGCCGATAACACTCAGCGATCCGATAAAAAATGCAAACATCGTAATCGGCATTCTTCGCCCGATTCCGACCATCTCACTTATATTTTTCTTGCCTGTAGCGACGAATATTGCGCCGGCACAGAAAAAAAGTGTGATTTTACCAAATGCGTGCATTCCAATATGCATCATGCCGCCGGTCATGCTCTTGGGCGAAAGAAGAGCGGCTCCAAGGACGATATAAGAGAGCTGTCCGATTGTTGAAAAAGCCAGGCGCCTTTTCAGGCTATCCTGTGAAAGAGCGATCAGTGAAGCCATAATTATCGTAAATGATGCAACATATGCCAGGACTGTTCCCAGGTCGAGGGACTGCAGTAAGTCAACCCCAAAAACACCTGTTACGACACGAAATATAGAAAAAACTCCCACCTTGACAACGGCAACAGCATGTAAAAGAGCACTTACCGGAGTTGGGGCTACCATGGCTGCCGGCAGCCATGAATGAAAAGGCATAATGCCGGCTTTTGCAAAACCGAAAACAAATATAACAAGAAGAGCTGCTATCGTGGTTTTTGGCGCTGCTTCTGCAGTGAAAAAACCCTGGTTCGAAAATTCCAGAGTTCCTGACAGGTTATAAGTGATCAGCATGGCAGGCAGAACAAATGCTATGGATGTGCCTAAAATGTAAGTGAGATATTTCCTGCCGGATGAACGGGCTTCAGTATCCTGGTGATGGGTGACAAGAGGATAGGTCGCCAATGACAGCATTTCATAGAATAGATAAAGGGTTAAGAGGTTGGCCGAAAAAGCCACGCCTATTGTCGCAGAAAGGGCCAACGCGAAAAACGAGAAATAACGTGTCTGGCTATGCTCTTTCAGGCCGCGCATATAGCCTACGGAGTATGCGGATGTAACAATCCAGAGACCGGATGCAACCAGGGCAAAAAGAAGGCCCAGAGAATCCACCCTGAACTTTATGGCAATACCGGGGAGAACTTCGGCCAGGGTATATTCAATCAAGGACCCATCTAAAATCGTTGGAATCATCGAGGCAACTATAGAGAATTTAATTATGCCTGCTGCAAACGTCCAGAATTCCCGAAGGTTTGGACTTGATCTTGAAAACACTATAGGTATGACTGCAAGCAGTGAGACAAGAATCGCAAACAGTGGTTTGATCGATACAATAGTGTTCATGAATTTAGTTTATTCTGATTTACCGCTAAGATTTTTTTAAATACTTAGAGTGCTTGGAATACATAGTACCTAAGCCAGACATAAACCGCAGAAATAGCAACTGTGAGCAACATAATAGGGAATCCGTATGCCATAAACCGTAGAAACGAGATCTTTTTTCCGTTTTGTTCAGCCATTCCCACAACTATTACATTAGCCGAAGCTCCAATAGCAGTTCCGTTGCCGCCAAGGCAGGAGCCGAGCGCCAGGGACCACCAAAGAGGCATTAGATCCGGATGGTGAAGAAGAGCAGTGCCCTGAAGGTCTGGCCAGAGATGATGCGCCATATTGATAATAAGCGGATTCATAGTGGCCACGTATGGAATGTTGTCCACAAATGCTGAAGCAACGGCTGAAAACCACATTACAAGCATGCTTGTGTTGAGCAGGTTTCCTTCGGTGAGGGCCAGGACCTTGGCTGAAATCAATTTTATAAGTCCAACCTTAACCACTCCTCCTATCACAATGAACAGCCCCATAAAAAAGAAGATTGTCGGCCACTCAATTTCCGCCAGAATTTTGTGAGGATGGCGGGTATTGGAAATAACAAGAAGCAGGCCGGCTCCAAAGAGCGCAATACTTGCGGGCTGGTAATGAAAAATGCCGTGAAAAACAAAACCGATAAGAACCAAGGTTAATACAAAAAGACCCTTGAAAAGCATAGCCTTATCTTTAATGGCGGATCGTTCGTCCATGGCTAGGATGCGCTCTTTTAGCTCCTGAGACACAGAGAGATGTTTGCTGAATAAAAGGCGTACCACGATAAGAAATACTATCATCATGATAACAACAACCGGCGCCAGGTTTGTTACAAATGACATGAAGTCCAGTTTTGCCTTTGAGGCGATCATAATGTTTGGTGGATCACCGATGAGTGTTGCTGTGCCGCCTATGTTCGAGGCAAGGGCTTCGACGATTAGAAATGGTACAGGGTCTACCTCAAGGGCGTCTGCAATAAACAGAGTTACCGGGGCAAGCAGCAGGACTGTGGTAACATTATCAAGAAGCGCGCTGAAAACGGCTGTGATTACCGCAAAAATCAGCATGATTCTAAGCGGCTCACCCCGTCCCCACTTAGCGCTTTTGATAGCCACATATTCAAATAGGCCGGTTGGCCTAATCAGGTTAACGATTGTCATCATCGAAATCAGAAGAAAGATCACGTTCCAATCAATCCCGAACGCCTCGGTATGAAAAGCATCATGCTGGTCAAGAACTTTTAATATAAGAACAAGACCGGCTCCGAAGATGGCAACTACGGTTTTATCGATTTTTTCGGTGACTATGGCAACATACATTAGAATGAACAGAGCTGTAGCAGTCCAGAACTGTCCATTCATTACAAATTCCTGTGTTTCCGGCGCAGGCGCTTCTGTCATTTATTTATCAGTCTCCGTTTCTAGAATACTATCGACAATTGCGTAGTGAAGATCCCGAAGATAAACCATACCAAGAGGGCGGTTGTCCGGGGTTACAACCGGAAGGCGCCAAAGGTTATGTTTTATCAGCAAAACGGCACACTCCATAAGTGTTGCCTCCGGGGAAATAGTTATAACTTCTTTCGACATGATTTCGCCTACGGTTTTTTCAGAGATTTTATTAGCCATATGTTCAAACATGCCAGGCCAGGAAAGGCTTCCAAATTCAGTGCGTTCCATCATATATTCCGGTAAAATAGAACGCAATATGTCTCTAACTGAAAGCAACCCTATAACTTTTCCGTCTGCATCGAGAACTATAATACCTTTTACCCCGTAAATGCCCGGTTTACGGGTGGCTACTCTCATTTGCATGATAGCGTTTTTCACAGTTGTATCAGGAGAGACGGTATCAATAATCGGCTCCATGACATCACTTACTTTTTTTAACACTGTTTTCTTGTCTCCTTAGTGCAGCAATCCTGTTGATTTGGCTTTTTATTATACCTTTGATCATTAATTTTAGTTAATTGCGGTTATTTTTGGAGGAATTAAAGAAATAAAATAAGTAAGGTTTGGTTCATATGCCTGCCGGCACGGTAAACCTGATAATGCTATCCACAATATCGCCGGTGTAAATACCAACCACTATTAAACTTATAGAGACAATTACAAGAGGCGCAAGCATGCTAAGAGGCGCTTCGTCAATTTTAGGCGATAGGGCGGTATTGTGATCATGCTCCTCCTGGTTATCCCTGAATGGCTCGAAGTAACCAACCTCTATCATACGGAAAAACAAGACCGCATTAACCAGGCTGGAAAAGATGAGAGCGGCCATAAAACCCCAATGTCCTGCATCAATAGCGCCTGAAATCAGGTACCATTTACTGAAAAAACCGGCTGTCGGCGGAACTCCGATCATGGATAAAGCTCCTACCGTAAAGGCCCCCATGGTTACCGGCATTTTCCTGTAAAGGCCCCTAAGGTTTTCGAGCTTATGGCCCTTTGTCTTGTAGACGATTATTCCAGCCGCCAGAAACAGGCACAAAGTCATGAGTGCATCATTTAGAATATGTAAAACAGCGCCTGTAATTCCAAGGCGGTTGGCCAGCCATACGCCGCCGACCATATATCCGACCTCGGCCACAATCATGTAGGTCAGTATTTTCTTAAAGTCTGTCTGTGCCAGTGCCAGAATTGAGCCGCCTGCGATGGCGGCAGCCGCCATCCATATAATGATGTTATGTGCGGTAAAAGCTTCAAATACAAAGGCTGGTGAGAAGATGGAAAACATGATTCTGATCATAACGTAGATCGAAACCTTTGTCATAAGTGGAGCAATAAGACAGCTTGCCGCGGAAGGCGCATAGGTGTATGCGTTTGGAAGCCATTCGTGTAGCGGGAAAAAAGCCATCTTGGCCCATAGTCCTACCAGGATTAAGATAAAAGATACAAAAATCGCATGGGAAGAATAAAGAGGTGGTAGAATCTTATAAAGATCCATCATGTTTAAGGAACCTGTCATGATGTATAGATGGCCCACACCCAATAAGTAAAAGCACGCACCCATTGTGCCCATGATAACGTAGTTAAAACTGGAAATCAAAGCTCTATCTTTTCCTATGGCTATTAATGCATATGTTGTAATCGCTGATATCTCGATTAAAACATAGAGATTAAATGCATCTCCTGTGACAGTCATTCCAAGAAGCCCTGTTACAAGCATAAGATACAGAGTATAGAATTGCGGTATTTTGTCCGGTAACTCCTGCTTAACACTTTCTTTTGAGTAGACAGCAGAAACCAGGGCAACAAAGGATATGACGACAAGAACCAGTGCGTTTAGGTGATCAACTACGTATTCAATACCGAAAGGTGGCTGCCATCCACCAAGGTGATAATGAATCTCTCCGTTTTTAACTACCTGTAACAACAGGGCTACCGATATATATAAAGAGGCGCTAAGGGTGATAATGGTAATCGGATAGCAGATTTTTCTATTAAACCACCCGGCGATACTTACTGCCAGAGTAAAAAGAAGAGGTGTTATTACCAACAGAATCGGTAGCTGCTCAGAAGGTGTCATCGTATCTGCTCCAGGATTTCATCTTCCTCAATTGTGCCGTATTGTTTATGAATTCCGATTATGATAGCAAGTGCCACTCCAAGTGTGCTTACTGAAACCACAATAGCGGTAAGCATCAGCACATGGGGTAGCGGGTTAACATAGTGCATTGCATTAATTGTTTGCGCGGCAGCTTCATGAATATGCCCGGTAATGGGGTCATCTTCGATAATTGGAATTGTAGCGCCTTGTTTTGCTCCGATAGAGACGTAGAAAACCATAATCGCAGCTTGAAACACGCTCATTCCAATGATCTTTTTTACCAGATTGTTTTTGGACAACATGGCATACAGTCCGATCATCATCAAAAGGACATAGATCCAGTAATTATACTTCGCAAGAACTATTTCCATAGGTTGCATACTCATTACTCCACTATCTTAGTGGTCTTTAGGCAAAAAAGCACTAAATTTACTTTGTTGATATAAAGACACATGCATCTACAGGAGGTCAAGTGCGTTGGCACCACCTACCTTTAACGTTCATGCTGATCTATGGCTGCCAGGCATCAAGTTATGGAAACAGTTTGCCGACTTTTTATTTGAGCATCAATATAGTTTCTTAAGTTATGGAATAGACTACATACTCTGTTGGGTTTCATAACTGTCTGCAAGTCCACTTGCTCGGATTTTAAAAACCGGTTATGGGGAGATGAATGTTCTGACGGACGCATATTTCATAATACGATTAGGTATAATAAAATATGACTCTATCTAAACCTAAAGTCACAATTTACCCTGACTCTGACAGCCTTTTCCGCGGTGCGGCTGATAGGTTTAAAGAAATCCATACGGAATCCATACAGTTTTTGGATAGGTTCTCTGTTGTGCTTTCCGGAGGCAGTACGCCAAAAGATCTGTATAATCTCCTTGCATCCGGGCCTGTGGGCCGCAGTATTGACTGGTCAAAAGTTCATTTTTTCTGGAGTGACGAACGCTGTGTGCCTCCGGACCAGCCTGGCAGTAATTACAATATGACGTACAATGCCATGCTGCGGGAGCTGGATCAGCCTGAAAATAATATTCACCGAATCGCAGGCGAGCAGGAACCGGCCCGGGCTGCGGAGCTTTACACGTCGGTCATAGAGGAGCATTTCGGCGGAATAGAGAAGGTCCGGTTCGATCTTGTGCTTCTTGGCCTTGGTGTCGATGGCCATACGGCTTCGCTTTTTCCCGGCTCACCGGTTCTTAAGGAGCAAAGGAAGATTGTTGCTCCGGTGTTAAAACCTGGGATTCCGGGACCTGCCAGGGTCACCCTTACATTTCCCGCGCTGAACGCTTCAGCAAGAGTTGTCTTTCTGGTTTCCGGTGGGTCGAAGGCCGCTATGGTAAAGAAACTTATTGAGGAAGATGTCAGCGAGGAACTTCCGGCATCCATGGTATGTCCGGTGGCCGGAACCGTTGAATTCCTCCTCGACGAGGAAGCCGCAAGCCTTTTGTCATCCTCATAAAAGCCTCTGATTCTTGAAGCAGGTGCTCAGATATGTTATTCTCACCGAAACCGTAGAGTTAAGGAGGATTCTTGTGAAAAGCATATTAGGGTTGATGCTTGCAGCATCTACATTGGTTGTATTTATAGGTTGTTCCGACAAAGGCCCTGCACTGAAGGAAGCTCCTACGCCACCGCCGTCCACTGAAAATCAGGCCCCGCCTGCGACATCCGAAACAGTAATTAAAGAACATCCGCCACTCAAGAAGACAGTTAACGGCATATCGGCTCCGGCTGCCGGAAGCATAGAAAAAGCTGACAGCGGTACTATTGGAGATATTTTTGCTAACAAGGATAAGCTGGAGGGTAAAAAGATTACCGTTCGAGGCAAGGTTATGAAATTTTCACCCATGATTATGGGTAGAAACTGGGTTCACCTGCAAGATGGCACTGGTGAAGCGGCCAGTGGCACTAATGATCTTACGGTCACCACCAGTGATACTGTTAATGTGGGAGATATTGTGCTGGTGGCAGGTACCGTGGTGATCAATAAAGATCTTGGCGCAGGCTATACCTATGATGTGATTGTCGAGGAAGCTACCCTCACGGTTGAGTAGGCTAAGCTGAAAGAAGTGTGAAAGAATCCCTCCAAAAGGCCAAGGTACTTATAGATGCCCTGCCGTATATCCGGAGTTTTTCAGGCAAGACCGTGGTTATCAAGTACGGCGGCGCAGCCATGGTCGAAGATTCCCTTAAAGAGTCGTTTGCACAGGATATTGTACTTCTTAGTTTCATCGGTATAAGGCCGGTAGTGGTACACGGCGGCGGCCCGAAAATCTCGATGACCATGGAGCGCATGGGCAAGAAGCCGACATTTATACATGGCCAGCGCTTTACTGATAAAGATACGATGGATATCGTCGAGATGGTTCTGGGTGGCCTTGTAAATAAAGAAATAGTCTACTTTATTAACAGTCATGGCGGCCGGGCCATTGGGCTTTCCGGCAAGGACGGCGGATTAATAAGGGCCAAAAAAAAGATTGTTCGTAAGTCAACGAAAGAGTCCGGCACAGGAGCGCCGGAGATTATGGACCTTGGGTTGGTTGGAGAGGTTGAAGGCATAGAGCCACAAGTGCTAACTGTACTGGAAGAGAGCAATTTTATTCCGGTGATTGCGCCGGTGGGAGTGGGACCGAAAGGTGAGACATTCAATATAAATGCTGACTACGTAGCCTCGGCAGTGGCGGTGGCGGTTGGTGCCGAGAAGCTGATGCTGCTTACGGATTCTCCGGGAATTATTGACAGGAAAGAAAGATTGATTCCTGCTCTTGATAAGAAGAAGATAGGCAGGCTTATAAAAGACGGAACTATAAGCGGAGGCATGCTGCCGAAGGTTGATGCCTCGCTTAAGGCTCTTACAGCCGGTGTGCCTAAGGTACATATTATAGATGGCAGGGTGCCGCACGGTCTTCTTCTGGAGGTTTTTACCAGCGAAGGTGTTGGCACCGAAATTGTGGTTTAGGATATGGATAAAGTACTAGTAGTAGGCGGGGGAGGGCGTGAACACGCACTGGTCTGGAAATTGGCTCAGAGTTCCAGAGTCGGCAAGCTGTACTGTGCCCCTGGTAACGCAGGTATTTCCAGCCAGGCTGAGTGCCTGGATATAAAGGCGGATGATATCTACTCTCTCAGGGAGTTTGCCAAGTATGAGCAGATAGATCTTACCGTGGTCGGTCCTGAGGTTCCGCTTGCCAAGGGGATTGTCGATGCCTTTCAGAAGGAGAATCTTAGGGTGTTTGGTCCTGAAAAGGCTGCTGCGCGTCTTGAGGGAAGCAAGCGGTTTGCAAAAGATTTCATGCGTGACAACGGTATACCAACGGCCGAATACAAGGTGTTTTCTTCCTATCTGCATGCAGAAGAGTATGTGAGATTAAAAGGCGCCCCTATTGTAATTAAGGTTGATGGTCTTGCCGCCGGTAAAGGGGTTTTTGTCTGCTCAACAGTGGACGAGGCTGTGGATGCGCTTAAAAAGGCGATGAAAGATAGGATATTTGGTGAAGCCGGAGACAAGGTTATTGTGGAGGAATGCCTGAAGGGAGAAGAGGCATCGTTTATGGCGATCTCTGATGGAGAAACTCTGCTTCCACTTGCCTCTTCCCAGGATCATAAACGTATATTCGACAGAGACAGAGGCCCGAACACCGGGGGCATGGGGGCTTATAGTCCCGCGCCAATTATTGACGATATCTTGACCGATGAAATAATGCAAACGGTGATGAAGCCCGTGGTTGAGGGAATAAAGAAAAGTGGAACTGTATTTAAAGGTGTTCTTTATGCGGGATTGATGATAGTTGATGGCAAGCCCATGGTGCTCGAGTTTAACTGCCGTTTCGGCGATCCAGAGGCCCAGCCGATTCTGGCACGCATGGACTATGACCTGTACGAGCTTATGAACGCATCTGTTGATGGTAACCTTTCAACTGTGAATATGGCCTGGAAGGACAAGCCCGCAGTCTGTGTTGTTATGGCGGCAGAAGGTTATCCCGGTCCCTATGCTAAGGGTAAGATCATAGATGGACTTGACGCCGCCTCGCAGATGGAAGATGTGACTGTTTTTCATGCCGGAACAGTTTATGAAAAAGAGAATGTGGTTACTTCGGGTGGAAGAGTGCTTGGTGTAACCGCGCTTGCCGGTGATATGAGCGCTGCAATCAAGCGGGCATACGAGGCTGTCTCCGTCATTTCATGGGATGGTGTTCAGTACCGGAAGGATATCGGCGCAAGGGCGCTTGTAAAAGTAGAAAAGTAGAAAGTAGGGATGATTATGGGTAAGACTCTACAGGTTAAGTCTGATAAACCAAAAGTTCTAATAGTAATGGGCAGTGATTCTGATCTGCCTGTAATGCAGGAGGCTGCAAAGCTTCTGAACGAGTTTAGTATTTCGTTTGAGATGACAGTTGCTTCTGCTCACCGAACTCCGGCCAGGGCTATGCGCCTTGCTTCAGGCGCGGAAAAACGTGGTTTTGCCGTGATTATTGCCGGAGCCGGTATGGCTGCTCATCTTGCCGGGGTTCTGGCTGCGCATACGATTCTTCCTGTTATAGGTGTTCCCATGGACGCCTCATCGCTTAAAGGTATGGATGCGCTTCTCTCCACGGTACAGATGCCTCCTGGAGTTCCTGTTGCTACTGTTAGCATAGGTAGGGCGGGTGCAAAGAATGCGGCGATACTTGCTTCTCAGATTATTGCCCGCTCGAATTCCGGGGTGGCTGATTCACTTCATGCTTTTAAGAAAAAGATGGCACGCCAGGTGGAGCAGAAGGCCAAAAATTTAATGAGGCCTAAGGAAAAGGAATAAATAAGTAATGGGTGAATGATGGCTGAGCGTATTCGCAGGCTGGATGACTACCGATGGGAGGTTCCATCCGGATATGTAAGCGGTATGCGCGTGCCCGGCATTATCTACTCAAACTCGAAACTGATCGGATCACTGGAAGAACAGGCCATACGGCAGGTGGCTAATACCGCCACTCTTCCCGGGGTTGTAAAAGCTGCTCTTGCCATGCCGGATATACATGCCGGTTACGGCTTTACGATCGGTGGTGTGCTTGCTATGGATGCTGATAGTGGTGTAATTTCGCCCGGCGGGGTGGGTTATGATATAAACTGCGGTGTCCGGCTGATGAAGACAAATCTACTTAAGTCCGATATTCTTCCCCGCCTTAAAGACCTTGTCAGCCTTCTTTTCAGCGAAATTCCCTCGGGAGTAGGATCCAAAGGAAGGCTGCATCTGTCCCGTAAAGATGAGAAGAACCTGCTGCTGCGTGGAGCTGCATGGAGTGTTGAACATGGTTGCGGCGATCCTTCGGATCTTGAGCATACGGAATCAGGTGGGGCTATGGAAGGTGCAGACCCCGCCGAGGTGAGTGATAAAGCCTATAAACGCGGGTGTGATCAGCTGGGCACTCTTGGGGCCGGAAACCATTTTCTTGAAGTGCAGTATGTGGATGAAATCTTTGATAAGGCAGCGGCAGAAAAGCTCGGCCTTTTCGAAGGCCAGGTTACTGTTATGGTGCACTGTGGCTCAAGAGGGCTTGGTCACCAGGTATGTACGGATTTTTTAAAGGTAATGGAACAGGCCTCCAGAAAGTACGGTATTTATCTTCCAGACCGTGAGCTTGCATGCGCTCCTGTTTCATCCGAAGAGGCACAGCGCTATTTTAGAGCAATGAAGGCTGCTGCTAACTTTGCGTGGGCTAACAGGCAGACAATAATGGATCGGACAAGAGAAGTGTTAATGGCTTTTTTCAAGTTGTCAAGGCGTGATCTCGGTCTGAATTTGCTTTACGATGTTGCCCATAACATCGCCAAAATAGAAAAACATACTGTAAGCGGTAAAAACGTAGATCTTCTGGTTCACCGGAAAGGAGCGACCAGGGCATTTCCTCCAGGCCATCCGGAGCTTGCGGGTGTTTTTAAAAATATAGGACAGCCGGTTCTGATTCCGGGTGATATGGGAAGGGCATCGTACCTGCTTCTGGGCACGCAAAAGGCGATGGAGGAGACTTTCGGCTCTACATGCCATGGGGCGGGCCGGCTTCTTTCCCGTCACCAGGCGGTCAAGCGTGCCAAGGGCCGTGCCATATGGAGGGAGCTGGAGGATCGGGGAATATTCGCTCTTTCTGCAAGCCGGAGAACTTTGGCAGAGGAGATGAGCGATGCCTATAAAGATATATCTGATATTGTTGATACTGTTCACTATGCCGGAATCTCCAGGAAAGTGGCGAGGTTAAGGCCTCTAGGGGTGATAAAGGGATGAGGCTAAGAGTTGGAGAGATATGTTATGCCAATCTTTTTCCTGTTTTTTATACACTGAAACAACACTTTGACTGTTCGAAGTACGATTTCATTCAGGGGGTGCCCGCTACCCTTAACAAAATGCTTCTCAGAGGTGATCTGGATGTAAGTCCGTCGTCCTCGGTGGAGTACCTGGCTCACCCCGACTTGTATGAGTATATTGCCGGACAATCTGTAAGCTCGATCGGCCCTTCCGGCAGTATTCTGTTATTTTCGAAATATCCGTTGAAAAAACTGGAGGGGAAAACCATATCTATTAGTTCGCACTCAGCCACTTCGGCTCTTCTTCTGAAAGTTATTTTTGAAAAGTTCGAGGGGGTAGAAGTAGGAAAATATGTTCAGGTCGATCCACCTGTTGGGGAAGGCTCAAGAGAAGATGCTTTATTACAGGGGTTTGATGCATCTCTTTTGATTGGAGATGCTGCGCTGAAGGAAAACCGCTTGTCGCATAACCATGTTTATGACCTGGGAACCCTCTGGAGCGCTCATACCGGGCTTCCCTTTGTATATGCGTTATGGACTGCGAGAAAGGATCTTACGGAACCCAGGAAAAAGCTTCTACAGATGCTGACTAGCCAGGTAATCAAGGTTGGCTATCTGGTAAAATTTGCATATCCCGCCCTTGCACCCCTGGCTCCACAGAGCGCTTGGATGGCCGAAAGTGAATTAATAAGTTACTGGGAAAACCTCTCTTACGAACTTACAAGTGATCACCTGAAATCCATGGAGCTTTTTAAAAAGTTGCTCGGATCTAAATTACAATAAAATCAATCTGTTATAATTTTAATATGATGCTGCTATGCTATGGTCGAGTGCGAACTCTTTGGCTGTTTTTGTGGGTACAGGCGTTTTTCTGTTTCTTATTTTTCTCGGGATTTTTGACGACATGTACTTATGCCCAGGAGAAGGCCTTTCTCTCGGTAGAGCCGGTGGTGGTTGAAAGGTTTGAGTACGAGCTCTCTTGGCTTGGTATAAAAGCCGGCACGGCTTTTTTTGAGGTGATAGGTGAAAGCAACAGGATGATACGATCGGCGGCCGATTCTGTGGATTGGATTTCTAAGTTCTACAAGGTGGAAGATAGAGCTTACAGCGAACTTGGCGGTGACGGAGTCCCTTTCCACTTTGAGACATGGCTTAGGCAGGGTAAGTACAGGAGTCACAAGGAAACATTTTTCGAAAAGAAAAAAATACGCTATATAGATCATCAAAAGGGTAAAAAAAACCAGAAAAATACAGAAGAAATATACTACGATGTCCTGTCCGGATTTCAATACCTGAGAAGTCTGAAGCTTGTACCAGGGGAGTCGGTCTTTCTTAACATATTTGACAGCGGTAAGATGGAGAAGGTTGAGGTTAAGATTCTGAGACGTGAGAACTTAGATACCGTAAGCAGAACCGTTAAAACTATTGTGGTTCAACCGGCTCTTACAACTGAGGGACTGTTTAGACATAAGGGGAAGATATTGATCTGGCTTACAGACAATGCAAGGCATGTGCCACTTAAAATTCAAACCCAGGTGATGGTGGGGTCGGTTACGGCTGTTTTGATAAAAGAAACAACCGGGAACTGAGAGATTTGGCGCAGTTAAATACTTTTAAAAAAATTTAAAAAAAATTTAAAAAAGCCTTTTTTCAGCCTGTTTTGGAATGCCTGAAAACTGCCTATTTTTTAAGCAATCTATGCTAAGCGGCGTTATAGTTGGTTTTTTCACTGTCTTTGGTGCCGGTTTTAAACAATTAGTGTTAATAACTTATGAGGGTTGTTAATTTGTTTAATCCGCCTCCGGACTTTTAATATGAATTTTCACTTATAAAACAATTAGTTGTGTGGATTTATGGAAAATGACTATTGAGTGTCGATGCTGTGAACAAAAGGATTACAGACGCAGTGCTTTGAAAGCTTTTGAACTTGAAAGGGGCGATTATGCCTGGTGAAAAGAGGCCTGTTAACTTTGGTGATCCGGTAGAGAAACTTAAGAAAGACCTGGATCGTTCGGTCCGTTTTGAGAGCAGAAAGAAGGTTGTTATAGGTGGGCTCTTATTTATTGTATTTCTGACAGCTGCTGGAGGCTACTACTATTATTTAAATATAGACCATATCGAATCTGCCGGCCGGCTTGGATCGGATACTGAAAAACCTGTATCGGTTGTACGGGTGACTGAAGAAAACGCCAAGAATGTTCCGGCTGAAAAGATTGTTAAAGAGGCTGTTGGGGAGACATCTGAAGAGACGACTGTAAAAGAGAAAGCGAAAGATGACTTGGGGGAGATCATTGAGGTTGAAGATCCTTTTGAGGCAATAATTAAAGAGGAAATGGCGGAGGAGACAGACTCTTTGGTCTCTTCCCCGGTATTACCTGACAATAACAGCAGGCAATATGCTGTTCAGGTCGGCGCTTTTAAGGTTGAGCGTAATGCTTTAAGACTTGCTGAAAAACTCAGAAACAAGGGATACGAGGTTTCCGTTATTGTGCAGAAATTCAAAAACGGCCAACTCATGTACAGGCTTCTGATCGGCCGATACAACGACAAGGACCATGCGATAGAAGAGCGCCGTAGTTTAACGGAGAAAGAGGGTCTTGAGGGATTTGTAACACCGCTTTAAGTCCGTCTACTTTTTGTTTCGGCCTGGCAGGCACGAAGGTATCTGGGGGCAAGTGCAGCTGCATCCGGCTTGCCGGTGTTGCCGTGGTAGTGCCGGAAAGCTGTCTCGGCCACTGAGACGGCGCTGGAGAAAGCCAGGGCTGTGGGCGCTGCAAAGAACTTATCGGCAAGTTTTTTCTTCATTAGATTGCCGTAGTTGGTTAATCCGCTGCCTGAAAAGATTGTGGGCTCGGTTATCCTGGCTATGAGGTCTTCAGGGCTCATGGCCGCTTCTTCCAGCTTGAGTTGGAGCCTGCCTTTGTCCGCCCTGTATATTGCAGTGAAAATTTCGTTTTTCCGTGCGTATATAACCGGACATATCTGTAATTCGGAATAAGACAGAGCGCTTGCAAGCGCCTCGAGTGTTGATACAGGGAGAATAGGAACGCCTGTTTGAAAGGCCAGCCCCTTGGCTGTGCTTATGCCTACTCGAAGACCGGTAAAAGATCCCGGCCCGGCGCTTACGGCTATTGCATCCAGGTCGGCGGGTAAAAGTCCTGTGCTTTTAAGTAAGAAATCCAGGTTTGACATGATGCGTTCTGAATGGCTGATATTGAGGTTGAACCTTATTTCGCCGAGCAGTCCGGATCTGTCATGCACAATGGCCAGGCCGCCAAGTCGAGTGGATGTTTCTATTGCCAGAAGTTTCATTAAATAACTTAGTGCTCGCGGTACGGTATAAAAGCTGTTTGGGTTGTATTATAGACTTTATTGCGCCATTTATGGTATTTGAAAAGATGTCTGAAATTCTAAACATAAGCGAGTTATTCAGCAGCATACAAGGGGAGTCCACAATGGCCGGAACCGCCTGTACCTTTATTCGTTTTGCCGGTTGTAACTTAAGGTGCAGCTACTGCGATACACGGTATGCCTATGAGGGAGGCAGGGAAATTTCTGTAGATTCGTTGCTGGACGCAGTAGACTCTATGGGGCTTCCGCTTGTTGAGATAACCGGCGGAGAGCCGTTAATTCAGAAAGGGGTGCACAAGGTTATTGGAGGCTTGTTGAATAAAGGCTACCGTATAATGATTGAGACCAATGGATCTCAACCCATTCAGGAGCTTGATCCACGTGTTTTTGTTGTAATGGACATAAAAACGCCTGGAAGCTCTGAGTCGGCAAGCATGGAGTTTGATAATTTCAAGGCGCTTAAGCCTGAAGATAATATTAAATTTGTTTTAACGTCTGAGCAGGACTATTTTTGGGCCAGAAGCATGATTTATGATTTTTCGCTTCACAAAAAGTGTACAGTTCTTCTTTCGACGGTTTTTGATGAACTGGAGTACAAACATCTGGCTGAGTGGATACTGAGGGATAAATTGCCTGCCAGGCTTAACATACAGCTTCACAAGCATATCTGGCCTCCGTTTGAGATGGGCGGAGACGGCAGGGGGCGTTGATAACAAAATAACAGGCGAAGGGGTAAATCTGTTTTTATTTACCCCTTCATGCCTTTTACTCTTTGCTGAGTGCGTTTATCTCTTCGACTATCTTGTCCGGGTCCACGTTATGCATTGATGCGCCGAAAACTATCTGTTCCACGTTAATGCCGGGGCAAGTGAAACATCCATCCCCGAAATACTTTTTGATGACATCTTGAGCGCCGGGTATGTCCCGTATGACATCTCCTATTACGCTTTCTTTTGTTATCTTGGTTGTTGTGCTCATCTAAATCTCCTTACATACTTAAGTTATTGTTGCTGCCCGGCTGCATCAGAACTTTACAACTGGCGCAGCCTTAGCCTAGCCTGCCGGTCTTTTCACCGGAGTTACGGTTTTGCCTATATTGAATGCGAACATTCCTATTCCTGCAAGGACTATAACGGCAGAGACCAGAAGCAGACTTCTTGCCCCTTCTGCTGCAATGTCACGGCCGATCATGGTCCAGCCTACGGCCATACCAATAAGGCCGAGGTTTGCAAACCAGAACTGGACCTTCATTAAAACCGGGCTGTAGATGAGCCTGCCGCTGAATTTCGGCAGTACATGATAGCCGACGCCGTAAATCATCATAGACATCCAGCCCAGCAGGTTGAAATGAACATGAACATTACGGTAATAAAAAATTGAATCAGGATGTGCGATCATACTCAATCCAAGCAGGGCGCCCACAAAGAAATAAACCAGGCTCATCCTGATATACCAGACGACAATTTTTTCCATAATAATGCCTCCTTGTTAAAAAACTCTAAACGTTTTCTACGGCAGTTATTTCTGGAATCAACTCTTTAAGTCGGGCCTCAATGCCCTGTTTAAGTGTTATTTTTGACATGGCGCATCCAGAACAGGCGCCTACTAGTTTTACTTTTACTATCCCATCGGTTGTTATTTCGATAAGTTCCACATTTCCCCCGTCGCGTTCAAGCGCGGGCCGGATTCCCGAGAGAGCCTCTTCCACTTTGTTTCGATCAATCATAACGATAGTCTCCTTAATATTTTAAGAAATATTGCACATTACTCTCTAAATACCAGCATAACGCAGTTAGATCTTTCAGTTCAATGATTTATATCATACCTGTATTCATGCATTATTCTTAATTATTCTTTGTTATTTTGATTTTTTCGGCTCAAACAACAAGCATTCCTTGCCTGAAGCCCGGTAGACAACTAATGACGGTATATCTTTACCCTTAAAACCCATGGCACGGCAACCCTTTGGGAAGCGTTCATCCCAGGTTATATAAAAGTGCCTGCAGTTAAAGCAGTTAAGCTTCGGGCGGATTTTAGTATGGGATGCTTTATTGTGTGTCATTGGTTTATTCTATATCTTTTTAAAAGTTTTTTTAAAAGTCGATGAAAGCAATAAATCCTAAATTGTTTAAACACTTAGATCTAACTGCTCAGCCCCCACTGCTTGCCGCCATTTTATGCGTTCTGTTATTGCTGGTTTCACTTACTATGGCTACTGGCGCATTTTGTGAAGAGACCAACGACGGCTCTTTCAAGTTATGGCTGGAGGATTTTCGCAAAGAGGCGTTAGGGAAAGGGATTTCCAAGACAACCATTGAAGCGGCTCTTAAAGACCTGAAACCGCTTTTCAGAGTGATAGAACTGGACCGTAATCAGCCGGAATTCAAACTTGACTTCAGGCAGTACCTGGAACGTGTTGCGCCCAAGTCACGAATTAAGGCTGCCAGGCAAAAATACAGGAAAAACCGTGTTCTACTTGAGAAAATTGGAGCAGATTTTGGAGTGCAGCCTCGTTTTCTTGTGGCCCTTTGGGCTATCGAGACTGATTTCGGCCGTAATAAAGGCGGCTTTCCTGTTTTAGCTTCTATTGCTACTCTTGCCTATGATGGCAGGCGTAGCGCTTATTTCAGGGCTGAACTGCATGATGCTCTTTATATAATCGATAGAGGATATGTTTCACCGGATAAGATGAAGGGTTCCTGGGCAGGAGCTATGGGACAGCTTCAGTTCATGCCCTCTACGGTTCGGAAATACTGGGTGGACTATGATCGAAACGGCCGTCTGGATATTTGGGATAAGCCTGCCGAGGCTTTGGCTTCTGCTGCCAACTACCTCTCCAAGTTGGGCTGGCAGGCAGATCAGACGTGGGGCAGAATGGTGAAAATTCCACTGGATTTTGATACTGAAATTGCGGGGCTTGATACCCGGAAAAGACTGAGCCGGTGGCAGGAGCTAGGCGTGCGCCGTGCTGATGGAAGAGATCTGCCGAAGCGGGATCTTTTGGCTTCGCTAGTAATAGTTGAAAAAGACGGACCGGCCTTTCTTGTTTATGATAACTACTATCTTATTCTGGAGTGGAATCGCTCAACGTTTTTTGCAATGTCTGTGGGATACTTGTCAGATCAACTGAGGAGTGTTGATTGAGAAGCAGTTCCGCATACATGCATAAAAGCCGTCTTGGGCAGAACTTTTTACTTGATCCGGAAATCCTAGATAGGATTGTCGAAACTGCAGCGATCAGGCCGGATGATACGGTTGTTGAGATAGGTCCCGGGCTTGGCAGAATGACGCAACTTCTTGCCGCGAAGGCTAAAAGGGTGATAGCGATAGAGCTGGATAACAAACTCTATCAAAGATTACTCCATAACCTGCCTTCAGGTTCTAATATTGAGCCGGTTTTTGCCGACTGTCTGAAATATCCCTACGAGAACCTGGACCGATTTAAGGTGGTTGCCAACATACCATATTACATTACAACACCGATTATTTTTAAGCTCATTGAGTCAGGTGACCGGTTGCTTTCTATGACCCTTACGGTGCAGAAAGAGGTGGCAAAGCGTATCACCGCATCTCCCGGAAGTAAGGAATTCGGTGTGCTTTCGATAGCTGTTCAGATCAAGATGGAACCGTCAATCGAGTTTATAATTCCACGAGGCGCTTTTCGTCCGTCTCCACGGGTGGATTCGGCTGTTATACGGATAAAACACCGTACAGCTCCAATGGCTCGTATAGATGATGATGCACATTTAATGAAGGTTGTGCGTGCGGTGTTTTCTACAAGGCGTAAAACTCTTTTAAACGGACTGAAGCCTTTTGGTAAAACGGATTTTCTAAGGAGAATTCTTGCTGAACTGGATATCCCGCCTCAGGTCCGGCCGGAAAACCTGGATATTCAGAGCCTGGCCGCGCTGTCGAACGCTTTAAAAAAAGTTGCAGTTGGTCATAGTCCGCCGGGGATAAGCAGAAAATAATCACCGTCTCGGATTTGTTGCGAAGATATGTGCTAACATTTTTATTTTGTAAATTTTATTTTTAATTTTTTAATGGAGAGCATCTGCTTGATACCTAACACGATAAGAAAACCAAGCCGGTATATAAACCGCGAGATAAACACTATATACAAGCCGGACGCCGCTTTCAGCTTCTGCCTGGCATTTCCAGATACATACGAGGTCGGAATGTCGCACCTGGGTATGAAGATTCTATACGGTCTGATTAACAATATGCCCGGGGTTGCCGCAGAGCGGTGTTTTGCCCCTTGGGCAGACTACGAAGCCATGCTGAGAAGGCGGAACGAACCGCTCAAGTCCCTTGAGACCGCTAAGCCTCTCTCAGGGTTTGATATTGTGGGCTTTAGCCTTCAGTACGAACTTTCGTACACTAATGTTTTAAATATGCTTGATCTTTCAGGTATCCCGGTGTACTCGTATGACAGGCGAAACGAAGACCCGTTGATTCTTGCCGGCGGGCCATGCACATCAAACCCAGTTCCCCTTCTGCCCTTTATAGAGGCTTTTTTAATAGGCGACGGCGAAGAGGCAGTACCGGAAATAATACTCAGGCTAATGGATCTAAAAGGGTCTGGCCGTTCTGAACGGTTAAGTGTATTGGCAGAGATTGATGGGGTATACGTACCGTCTGTTCACGGACGGAGTCATAAAAGACTCCCTATTCGCCGCAGAATAGTGGATAATTTGGATGATGCTTATTTCCCAACGTCGCCGGTTGTGCCGCACCGGGCAATACATAACCGCGTAGCGATCGAAATCGGGCGCGGTTGTCCCCGCGGTTGCAGGTTTTGTCAGGCGGGCATGATCTACAGGCCTTTGAGGGAGCGCTCTATGGCTACTGTTATCCGGCTTGCCGAAGAGTCGATACGTAATACAGGCTTTTCAGACATTTCTTTCACATCTCTTTCAGCAGGCGATTACGGCTGTCTTTTTCCACTTATACAAACCGTCAATGAACGGCTTAAAGGTGCACATGTTGCACTCTCATTACCGTCTCTTCGTGTGGGCTCAGCAGACCGGAAAATGCTCAGGCAGCTGAAAGGCGAGAGAAAAACCGGCTATACCATTGCACCGGAAGCCGGAACCGAGAGGCTGCGTAACGTGATAAACAAAACTGTTAGCCAGGCCGATTATATGGAGAGCCTCCAGGCCCTGTTTGAAGAGGGATGGGAGACGCTTAAACTCTACTTTATGATAGGGCTTCCTACGGAGACATCCGAAGATATCGAAGGCATTATCGCAATGGCCAAACAGGCTGTTCGCGTGGCTAAAAAAGCAAAGGTCCGCAAGGTGAATATAAATGTGAGTGTTTCGACTTTTGTGCCGAAGCCGCATACGCCGTTTCAGTGGATGGGGCAGATACCTCTTGAAGAAATAAGGTTGAAACAGGCAGAACTTAGGCGCGGTCTTTCAAGCCGTTACTTCAAGCTCAAGCCGCACCAGCCCGAGACAAGTGTTATGGAATCGATATTTGCCAGGGGTGATGAAGCTACGACTGAGTTACTCTACAACGCTTTCCGGAAAGGATGCCGCTTTGATGGGTGGACGGAGGTCTTTGACTTTTCGCGCTGGTGTAGTGCAATGGAGGAGTCCGGCATAGGTCCTGATTATGCCCAGAGGCGATACCTGACGGATGATGTCTTGCCCTGGGACATGATAGACCCGGGACTCAGCAAGGCATTTCTGAAAAAAGAGTGGGAGCAAGCAACAGCAGCCGAAATTTCTCCGGAGTGCAGGGAAAAATGCCTTGCCTGTGGTCTTGGTTGTAAAAGCATGGATATATCTTCTGCGGAAGATGTGGAAGCTGATGTGGCTGCGCTTCCGCCTGTAAAACATCCTGTAATGCTTTCGGCTCCAACGCGGTTTAGGGTAAAGTATTCTAAGACAGGCAGGGCCCGCTTTCTTTCACACCTGGAACTAAAAGAAACTATAATACGGGCTGTTCGCATGGCCGGTATTGTTCCTGACTACTCCAAGGGCTTTCATCCGCAGCCAAAGTTATCTTTCGGGCCGGCGCTCGGGGTCGGCATAGCCGGACACGCTGAATATTTTGATATGGAAGTTCTCTCATCAATAGATCCTGCAAAGGCCAAGGGCGGGCTAAATGCCGTGCTGCCAAAGGGAATTGAGGTTTTTGAATTAGGGTTTGTTGACAAGCGTGTTATGTCGCTTAATCGCTTTATCAGCAGATACAAGTATATGGTAGAACTCCCTGAGGGTTCTGTTGTGCCGGAACCCCTGCTAAATGAAGAAATTATGGTTGAACGTGAAGTTGGCAAAAGCGGAAAACTCATGACTGTTGATCTTCGTCGTATGGTAGAGAGTGCCAAGGTTGATAGCGGCATACTGTTTCTTACAGCTCTTGACCGCGGCGAGACCAAGCTGCGGTTGTCTGAACTACTTGCGAAAATTCTTCGTCTTGAGCCGGAATCCGTCACCTTGCTTAATATTGAGCGGCTAGAGCTTTACGGCTTTAAAAACGGTTGGTTGACGCCGATGGAAATTCTAAAGCAATGAAAATTAAATAACACCAAAAGTAAGCTATTTTCTTATTAGATATGCACTTTAAAAATAACTAAACCAATCGAACCCTACGTAATATGAACTGTGAAATAGTCATTAACGCCACCAGCTACGAAACCAGGGTGGCTCTTCTGGAAAACGGTCAGGTGGTCGAGCTTTATATAGAGCGAAAACGAAACGCGTCTCTTGTTGGAAACATATATAAGGGTAAAATTGCCAGGATTTTGCCGGGCATGCAGTCTGCCTTTGTCGATATTGGTCTTGAAAAGGCGGCTTTTCTTCATGTTTCCGATGTTTTTACAGATCTTATGGATTACCAGTGGCTTGTAAACGGTGCAGAAGGCTCGCACCAGGCGGCAGATGACTCACACCAGGCAGAAGAAGAGATATCTTCTCTTTCACTTTCAGGCAGAAACCGTACTGAACATCTTCCGATAGAGGAGACCCTGCAGGAGGGGCAGGAGTTGATGGTACAGGTTTCAAAAGATCCTCTTGGAACCAAGGGTGCCAGAGTTACTACCTATGTCACGATTCCAGGCCGCTATCTTGTTCTTATGCCTAATGTGGAACATATAGGTATCTCGCGCCGTCTGACAAACGAGGAGGAGCGGGAGCGGTTACGAGCCATAGTTGAGAAGCTTAAAAAACCGGGATACGGTTATATAGCAAGAACAATGAGCGAAAAATGTTCAGAATATGAACTTGCCCGTGACATGGAGTTTCTACATCTTTTATGGGAGAACATTCAGAATAAGAATGAACGTGTTTCTGCTTCCTGCATGCTTTACAACGATCTTGACCTTGCCTTCAGAAGTATTCGGGACCTTCTGCATAATGATGTGGATCGTCTTATTATCGACTCGGATAAAGAATATCAGCGGCTGCTTGATTTTGTGCGCAACTACTTTCCCAAGCTCGAAAACAGGATCGAACACTACGACGGCAATGAGCCTGTATTCGATGTTCTTGGTATTGAGCTCGATATTTCGAGAGCTCTTGGCCGGAAGGTCTGGCTTAAATCGGGTGGCTATATAGTGATCGATCAGACAGAGGCCCTTGTAACCATAGATGTAAACACAGGGAAGTACGTCGGCAAGGAGACGCTGGAAGATACCATACTTAAAACTAACCTCGAAGCTGTGAAAGAAATCGCATACCAGATCCGCCTTAGAAATCTTGGCGGTATTATAATCATAGATTATATAGACATGGAGCGGGAAGAGAATCGTCAAAAACTGTTTTCAGCTTTTTCAGAAGCAATGGCCAGGGATCGGGCAAAAAATACAATACTGAATGTATCAGAACTGGGTCTTGTGCAGATGACCAGAAAAAGAGTTCGTAAAAGTCTTGAGCGAACTCTTTGCGAACCCTGCCCATACTGCGAGGCAAAGGGAATGGTGAAGTCAGCACTTACCGTATGTTACGAGATACTTCGTAAACTGCATCGTATGAGTCCTTCAATGACAGGGGCAAGGTTTACTGTCTCTGCCCATCCTTCGGTTATAGATCTTCTCTATGACGAAGAACAATCATGCCTGGAAGAACTTGAAAAACAGTATGGTCTGCATGTCACCTTGAAATCCGATTCATCGCTACACCAGGAAAATTTTGCAATAAAGCAGCTTCACTAGATGTCAGCATCAATAAGTTCACCCGCAACCACCAGTACTGTCCAGAGGCTGGAGAAAATAATTAGAAGCATGGGAAATGTGCTGGTTGCCTTTTCAGGAGGAGTGGACAGTTCCTTTCTTCTGAAATTCGCACATGATATTCTTGGAAGTGGCAATGTTCTTGCCGCGATAGGAGACTCTGTAACACTGCCCAGGGCCGAGCTTTCAGCCGCACTAAAGTTTACCGAGGCCTACGGGATAAGGAGTACTGTTATAAAAACAGATGAGTTGGCAAACAGCCTGTTTCTTGCCAATCCCGAAGACCGGTGTTTTTACTGCAAGGATGAGTTGTTCCGTAAACTGTTGAGTGTTTCAGAAGCTGAAGGAATACCCTGCATTGTGGATGGCACAAATTCGGACGACCTTAAAGGGCACAGGCCAGGGCTCAGGGCGGCCGGGGCATATGGGGTGAGAAGCCCTCTTGCCGAGGCCGGACTGGACAAGAATAGTATACGGGATTTATCCAGACGCATGAACCTGTCTACCTGGAACAAGCCGGCAATGGCGTGTCTGGCCTCCAGGTTTCCGTACGGACAGACAATAACGCCCGAGGCTCTTTCAAAAGTAGAGAAGGCAGAAAATATTTTGAGGGAGTTCGGATTCAGAAATGTCAGAGTCAGGTCTCATCTATCTCGGCTTGAAGGGCCTAGACAGGAGCGGCTTGCCAGGATCGAGGTTGACCGCCATAGGCTTGCTGATCTGTTAACAACAGATATAGTGCAGGAGCTGAAAAAACTCGGCTTCAGTTATGTATGTATGGATCTGGAGGGTTTTCGCAGTGGAAGTATGAATGTAAAAACAGTTGTTGAGAAGCCTGATACCGGTGGTCAGGAAAGTTGAAGAACTCCAACAACTGCACCGGTCATACAGGTTGCAAGAGTACCGGCTACTATGGAGCGAAAGCCCAAAGAGACTATTTCATCGCGTCTTTCAGGAGCCATGGCCCCCATGCCGCCTATCATTATTCCCAGACTTCCGGGATTTGCAAAACCGCATATGGCGTATGTCATTATCACCAGGCTTCTTTTACTCAAAGCGCCTTCAGGCAGGTGAGCCATATCAAGGTAGGCTATGAATTCGTTCAGCACCGTTTTGGTTCCCATAAGCGATCCAGCGGTTAAAACCTCTTCTCCCGGAATTCCCATAAGCCAAACCACCGGAGCCATTATATACCCTAAAATTCTTTGAAGGGTGACGGGGCTTCCTCCAATATCAGGCAGTATGGCAAGGGCCAGGTTTACAAGATGCACCATGGCCACGAGCACTATGATCATGGCAATGATATTAATAAGCAGTTGTACTCCTTGAACCGTGCCCTTTGAAAGAGCGTCCATGGAGCTCAAAGCTTTTTCCGGATGAGTTATTTCGCCTGATGTCGGTTTACCGGTTTCAGGTATCATAATTTTTGAAACAACTATGGCTGCCGGCGCGCTGATTATGGAGGCTGTAAGAATGTGTCCCATGATATCCGGGATAACATTACTCAGAATGCTGGCATAAAGCACCATTACAGTGCCGGCTATTGTGGCCATGCCGCATGTCATAAGAGTGAAAATCTCGCTTCGAGTCATATCTCTTAGGTAAGGACGGATAAAAAGAGGGGCTTCAACCATACCAACGAATATATTGGCCGAAACGCCTAAACCCTCGGCACCTCCCAGCCGCATTGTTTTTTGTAAGAGCCATGAAAACGTTTTTACAATACGCGGCAGGATCCCCCAGTAAAACAACAGAGAGGATAATGCGCTTATAACCAGAACAAGCGGTAGCGCTCTGAAGGCCAGGATAAAGCTTGCCCCTGGGTTTTTTTCATCAAAAGGAAGAACACCTCCTCCCAGGTAGCCGAAAACAAAGGATGATCCCGCAGTAGTGGATTCTTCCAGAGACAAAATAATACGATTTAAGGATAAAAAGAATTCTCTGAAAATATAAAACTTCAGCAGAACAACTCCAACCAGCAGTTGTACCGCTATGCCGATTATCACGGTCTTTAGTGAAACCAGGCTGCGATTTTCACTCATAAGCCAGGCAATCAGCGCAAAGACAACCAGGCCTGCAATACTTTGAATAATCATAAGGTAGTAATTTTAACACGAACGGCACTAAAGGCTTTGCCTTGAATCCAACCTGGACTAAAGCAATGATAGTATGTTTTTTCTTATCTTATCGTAAGATTTACAGTAATATATACGTCAAGAGATTTTATTATAAGGAGAAAAAGATGCCGACTATTGACAAGCATATGCAGAAGAGCATTGAAAGAACGGGTAAAGATTATCGTGATATTCACGAATGGATCGATGATCCGGAAAAGAAAGCGGAACGTCACGATATAGGTCGTGTTCTGGAATTTGCAAGGATGTTTGAGGAGAGTTACGGTGAAGAAGGCGCTCGTGAATATCTGCAGCATCTACAGGACGACGTGAAAGGCCGCTTTGGTCATCTATTGGAGGATATGGAAAATATGATTGCCGATAACCTGAAGTATTTCGGCTGTAGTTAAGGAGATTCAAAAATGAAATGGATTACACGCTCACATGTTCATGTGGATAGAGTAGCCTGCCCATGGTTGATAAAACGTTTTATAGATTCGGAGGCTGAGTTTATTTTTGTTCCCAAAAGTCAGGTGAAAGCAGTTGCAGAAAAAGAGGGGGCAATAGCCTTTGACGCTCCTGGGGCTGATCTTGATCACGATGGTGATCTCTGTACTTTTGATGTAATAATACGCCGGTACGAACTCACGGATGAGCCGCTGCTCAGACTAGCCAAAATCGTTAATGCCGCTGATACAGGTAGGCCGGAAAAGGATTCTCTTGCCGCAGGTTTTGAAGCTATTGCAGTAGGTTTTGGTCTTAGATACCCTGATGACAAAAAGAATTTAAAGCGGCAGTTCGAAGTGTACGATGCTCTTTACGCGTGGTGTTGCCTGCATGTTGCCGGAGAATCCCGGACGGTTGATCACTCTTCTTGCCCTCCTCCTGCTTAGTTTTAGAATAAAAACCGGTACTACAATACCTGTAAGTGTGAAGCGTGATAGATAAAATACGAAAAAGTATTGCGAACCTTGTAATTCCCCGTTTAAACGGTGAGTTTGTGCAGGCTGAATTTGACCGCTATCTGTCTTTTGTAAGAAGTGGTTTTGGCGGTTTTATTGTATTTGGCGGTGAAAAGGATACTCTAAAAGAAGCATTAAAAGAGTTGGAGCAAGCTGCCGGCAGGCGTCTTCTTATACTTTCGGACCTTGAACAGGGGTTGGGACAACAGGTGGCAGGCGGTTCTTTGCTGCCTCCTGCTATGGCTGTTTCCCATGCTATTGATCCGGAAAATTATAAAGATGTAAAAATCTTCAGGAAATCTGTTGAAATCATTGCCCGGGAGGCACAGGCGGTGGGTATAAATGTCATACTTGCACCTGTTGCGGATATTCACACAAACCCTGCAAACCCGATTATATGCACCCGAGCCTACGGATCGGACTCGGTAAAAGTGTCATGGTTTGTTAAAGAGTATATCAATGTTTTACAGGGCGGCGGGGCAGAACCAACAGGTCTTCTGGGCTGTGTCAAACATTTTCCTGGTCATGGAGATACGGATCTCGATTCGCACCTTAGTCTGCCGATGGTTTCAGCGGATCTTGAGAGGCTTTATTCCGTGGAACTTGCTCCCTTTCGTTCCGCTATATCGGCAGGGATTAAAATGGTTATGGTGGGACACCTTCTTGTTAAAGCGGTAGATCCGTTGTTTTCCGTCACTCTTTCCAGCAAGGCTATACATGGTTTGTTAAGGGAAAAATTAGGCTTTGACGGTGTTGTTATTACCGATGCGATGAACATGGGTGCGGTAAAAGATACTTACGGCGAGGCTTCGGCGTGTCTTATGGCACTCATGGCCGGGTGCGATATACTTTTGCATCCGGATGATCCGGAAGTTGTTGTTGACTTTATAGCCGCCAACTGGTCAAAGGCGGAAGAACGCGTTAAAAAAGCCGGAAAACGAGTGGAGTCGTTTCGAGAAAAACTACGCCTTGTAAATAAACAACCGCTAAGCTCAGCATCACCGCTTACAGGGCCTTTAGAGGATGGGATCGTAAATGTATTGTCAAGGAAATCCCTTAGGGTGAGAAAGGGAACTCCTTGTCTTCGGGGTAATGAAGCACTCTTTGTTATTGATGAAGATGACAAACAGAGTCTCTCTTCAGGACAGGGGTCTGTCTTTATAGGTAGAATAAAGCAGAAGTATCCCGGTGTCGGCCTTCAGCGAAACCCAAACTCTTTTTTTTCAAAGGACATTTCAGGCCGGCAACACGACAGGCCGGTTATTGTAGCCCTGTTTTCGCGTATCGCCGCATGGAAAGGCAAAAGCGGTTTGTCGGAAGACAACATGCGTCTTCTTATGAGAATTCTGTCTGTATTTTCAAAAACAACAGTGATATCGTTCGGGTCTCCATATTTACTTGAGGGGATCGAGGCTGACACACTTATTAATGCTTGGTGGTCAGGGGAGGCTGCACAGGTGGAAGTCGCCGAGTTGTTGATGTCTCAAAATGATATCAAGAAGGGTTTTTGGCAATGATATTGCTGTTTCGGATAAAATAACAGCCATATTTTACTGTTACTGGAAGGAGAGTGTATGTTGTGGACAAGATCAGAATAGGAATAATAGGTGGTTCAGGCCTTGATGATCCGAAACTTATGAAAGAGATCAAGGAGAAGTCTGTAAAGACTCCCTATGGGAAGCCTTCAAGTATGCTTACCACCGGTAAGATCAACGGGATCGAAGCTGTTGTCCTTGCCAGGCACGGAAAGAAGCATTCGATATATCCCACAGGGGTTAATTACCGAGCTAATATGTATGCACTTAAAAAGGTCGGCTGCACGCATATCCTGGCCACTACGGCTGTTGGTTCGCTTAGGCAGAAGGTCAGACCCGGAGATCTCGTTTTCATGGATCAGTTTATTGATATGACAAAGCATAGAACTCTTACCTTTCATGACAAAAAGGTTATACATACTCCCATGGCCGAGCCTTTTTGTAAAAACTTGTCAGTGTTGCTGGCAGAAAGTGCAAAAGAGCTTAAGCTAAGACACCACAAGCGGGGTACGGTTGTTACAATAGAGGGTCCCAGGTTTTCCACAAAGGCCGAATCCCATATGTTCCGCTTGTTTGGAGCAGATGTGATCAACATGTCTACAGTGCCTGAGGTTATCTTGGCAAAGGAGCTTGGTATCTGCTACCAGTCTATCGCAATGAGCACTGATTACGACTGCTGGAAAGAGGAGGAAGAGCCGGTGACATGGGATATGATTATGGAGACAATGAAGAAGAATGCCGATAACGTAAAAAAACTTCTAGTGAAAACAATTCCTAAAATTAAATACAACGACTGCCGGTGTAGAGGCTGATTAAGACTCTGAAGGAGGAAAGTTACACATGCCTATTAAATCAAGAATACGCACAATTAAGGATTACCCTAAAAAAGGTATCATGTTCAGGGATATAACCACGCTGATTAAGGATCCTGTTGGTTTCAGGCTGGTTATAGACCAGCTTACCCAGAGATATATCAACGAAGATGTCGATTTCAATATTATAGCCGGCATAGAATCGCGCGGTTTTATACTTGGCGGCGCTCTTGCCTATACTCTTGGCAAGGGATTTGTGCCTATAAGAAAGAAGGGAAAACTGCCTGGTGAGATAGTCTCTCAGGAGTATGAGCTCGAATACGGCACTGACAGCATAGAGGTACACAAGGATGCAATCAAAAACGGTGCAAAAGTGCTTTTGGTAGATGACCTGATTGCTACAGGAGGCACAGCTCTTGCTGCTGCGGCGCTTATAGAAAAACTGGGCGGCCAAGTTGTTG
Source organism: Nitrospirota bacterium (assembly GCA_027021335.1). Classification (GTDB taxonomy): domain Bacteria; phylum Nitrospirota; class Thermodesulfovibrionia; order SZUA-242; family SZUA-242; genus JALUUO01. Next base: position 48,485 of record JALUUO010000108.1, on the reverse strand, counting down.
AGGCGTGCTTTATTGTAAATCTTCCGGATATCGGCGGCTTTGCCAAACTTAAAAAGAAAGGTTACAAGCTTTTTGCATTAACCGAATTCGAAGGAGAGTGAGACGGAAAAACAAAAAGACTATTGTCGGCAGCACTAACTCTGTTGTATTGGCCTTCCTGATCTCGGATTAATTCGATCGAGTGAAGGACCTTTGTAGGTGCCCATTAGTAGATTGACCACAGCTTCACCATACTGCTCAAACCAAAAGTCGCCTAGTTTTTTTAGCCTTCTGATATTTGTTCTGCTTACGTCATCCATTGCGTCATCTGGTGCTTGAGCTATTCCGGGTTGTGGCTGAAGCTTAGCATTTACCCTGATATAATTGCCTGGCTCAATGATTGTCATAGCCTGATAGGCAACAATACGTTCATCTGTAAGTACTGCAAGAATATGCCCTTTGGTCATCCATTGCAGACCTCCCCATTTTTTGGACTCAGGCCCATTTATTTTTCTGGTCATAAAACCTGTGCCGACTGAAAGCACCCGTATTTGACTTAAAGGCACCTGTGTCCAAACCCGTTTGGCTTCGGTAATAGCGCACATTGTCGGGTTGTTGGCAATAACTCCACCGTCAATAAGCCAGAGTTCATCACTATCGGCCTGTGTTTCTATTTCTTTGGTGGGGAAATAGGTTGGAGCGGCACTTGAGGCATCCGCCACCTGGTATGAGTATAAATTTAAATAATCCTTCTTTGTAGACTTTACTACCACTGGTTTGCGTTTTTCCACAGCATATGTCACAGCCAGAACATGTTTTTCATCAGGGACATCGCCAATCTTTGAGTTGCCGAGGTTTTCCTTTAAAATTTGGGTTTTACCCTTGGCTTCGAATTTTGGTGCGTTTAAACCATCAATTTCGAACCATCCCCTGTTTTCGGAGAAAATCTTCTGTGCAGTATCATAATTGTAGAGGTTGTTGATTTGATCCATTGTCAGGTTGGTGGTGGCCAGGGCTAGAGCGATGATACTGCCTGTGCTTGTGCCTGCGTAAAAATCCACACAGTCACGTATTGACTTGCCATGGTCGGATTGCATTTTCTGTTCGACTTTACTTAGAAACTGGGTAGCTGCCGCACCGCGAATTCCACCGCCATCCAAGGACAGGATTACTTTTGACATTATTTCACTCCTTGTTTTTATTTGTACTCCAATCTGGAGTTTTTCACCTGGTTCTTTTAACGACCTTTCCCTCCAGCCCTTCGTTTAGGCGGAGTTTTCCGGCAAAATCAAGTGCTTTTTCTTGGGTTTTAAAATGACCTATCCAGACCCGGTGTAAAACAGTTCCGTTAGGGGTCTCTAGCTTATGAAGAGAAGATGAATAACCTTCTCTTCTTAGTTTTTTGTTAAGCTCTGCACTTTCTTTTGGCTTGGAAAAACCTATTAGCTCAACAGCATATAAAGACGGAGCATCTACCTTGGTTTGCGGCTTCTGCAAAACTGACGGAGCAGCTTTATTTGCTGCAACAGACCCTGTTGTCGCCGGCTTCGGTATTACCGGTTCCGATATTATAGGTTTCAAATCCGTAGAATTCGGTTTATCCTGAACTCTTTTTTCGGTTTCAGGGTTTGTTTTCAAAGCAAATCTATCTTCTGCAGCCGGTGTTTCGGCAGTAGTATCAGAAACCTCCGTCATGATCAAAGCATCCGGTTTTGTCTCTGTTTGCACTGAAGATTTTTTCACTGGATGGGGCTCAGGTTTTGAAACAGGCTGGATAGCTCTTTGTTTTCCAACCATGGTGCCCAGATAAAAAACAGCACAAAGGGCCGCCACTGCCACTACTGCTGATGTTGAGCGTACTGCAAGCCATCGACGACGCCGAACTTTAAGTGACTTTATGATAGAGTCAACGGCTTCCGGCTGTAACTCTGTTTTCTGCAGGGCAGTCTCAAGTTCCGCGATGACGTCCTTGCTTATGGTTTCTCCCAAAACGACTTCACCTTAGTTCATACCGCTACGGCTTCTTTTACACTGAACTTAGACTTTTCCAGCACAACCTGAAATCCCTTCATATCATTCGCATTAAACACAAGAGGAGCCTGAAGGTTAAGCGTTACCGGTTGCTTCTGATTTCTGTCCACGTTCATAATTGCCAAGACGGCCAAGTCGGCAGGATCTTGAATTTCCAGCAGATTCTTCTCCACCTGGCTTAATTCCGGAACATAATCAGGAAAGAAAAGGAACGGGTCCACAACCATAAAAGCAACGTCAGGGTCATCCCTGGATTGAAGCCACTTTATAGGGGTGTCTTTATAATCCATTAAAAAATAGGCTTTTAAATGATCAAAGCCCAGAATACCTCTTGGAAAGCTGATCAGTTTGTTATCATCCAGCTCAATTTCTCCGAATCTTGTTGTCTGGATTTTCACTTTTGTTTAAAACCTCTTTTTATCCACTCAAAGTCATCTGTGCCAAGACCCGAGGCTGATACATTGGCGTTTCGGACTTTTTCGTAAATTTCATCCCTGTATATTGGTGTTTCACGCGAGGCTTCGATCCCCAGCTTTACTTGTCCCTCACGGATATCGACAACTACTATACGCACATTGTCGCCGATCCATATACCCTCTCCCGACTTCCTTGTCAGCACAAGCATGCCACCCTCCTGGTTGGACCTGCTCCTTGGCGCTTACATTAAAACTAAAAAACAATAGATAAGTGCAAAGAGGCAAAGATCTCAAAAAATAAAAATTTAATAGATATTCTTGTTTTAAAATCTTACCACTCTTGAGGATGGATTTTAAAGAGCTGTCTTTGGGTGATAAAACTTTGATCTCTTTGCGTCTTTGCGGTGAGTTTATATAATTTAATTTTATAATTTATCTTAGAAAATCAAACAGCGATTTGCTTAGCATTTGAAAGCCGGTCATCCTAAGTGCCTCCATCGAAGCTTCCCGCTTGGATATTTCTACTACGCTTGCGACTATATCAGTGTCTTCGATATTGGAAAGGGAAGCTTTAACAACCACAAACTCCTCATCCATCCTTATACCCTCCTGTTCAATCCTGTTTAATCTGGCACCTATTGTAGCTCTGGCATCGAGCAGTGCCTGATCTCCGTTTCTTATATTGTTGATGGAATCGTTTATGCCGGTTATGTTGTTCCCGTTCATCGAAGCGATAAACCCATCCATGGCTGTAAGAATTGGATCAAAAACACTGTCGCCTGGTATGTTGATAGTAGCGCTGACACCGTTTGCAACTTCTATCTCAATATTACCAGAGTCTCCCTGGTACACGTATCGGCTGGAAAGCTCAACAAGCGTATCGCTTTGTGCCGTCTCTCCTTCGTTAAGTGTAACGTCTGTGGAGAACCCCAACAGGCTTCCTGCTGTGGTTCCTGCGTTGGTCCATGCGAAAGTAACCGCGTTATTTCCGGCATCATTAGTAATATTGAATATCTGTGATGTTGAGTTATAGGTAACCGAATAGGTGTTTCCTGCATCGCCATCTTCCGCCTCAAGTTGCGTTTTAATTTCGGCGGCAAGTTCCGTAGGTGTGTAGGTGTTTGCCGTAAGTGTAACCGCTGCTATGCCGTCGCCATCGCCGAGGTCCGCCATGAAGACATTGTTGGATGTGGTTACAACAAACCCACGCTCAAATGTGACGGCATTGTCGGCCACAGCTGAAGATCCGGCGGGCACAGAATCGTCTACCGCATCAAATCCAAGTGTAGAAGCTGCTGTAGAGCCTGCATCCGACCACCTAAGAATAATGCTGTTAGCATTGCCGGTATTATTTGATATCTCGAATTTATCAGTAGAATAGTTGAAGCTTACAGCGTAAGTATCTGCCGAGCCATTTGCCGCTTCAAGTCTTGTTTTTACTTCCTGGTTTAGCTGCTCAGGGGTGTACACTCCTGGTTGAAGGGTAACTGTGATATCACCGCTTCCGGCATCGAATACTATCTGGTCATTCACGCCGGTTCTGATTAACAGGGTTTCAGTGTAAGGTGGAGCGTCGGTAAGGTACCCGCCAAAGATATATCTGGACCCCACTTTTTTATTGGCCAGGTTTACAATTTCATTTCTGATCTCCTGTATTTCCTTTGCTCCGTTAAGCCTGTCTTCAGCCGTCCAGGTTCCGTTTGCATACTGAAGAACCAGATCGGAAGCCCTGCCGGCTGTTTCTTGTGCACCGCTTACGGCTGTTTCCGACGCCGTAAGAATGGTCTCGGATTCATTAGCATTTTTCTGGTATTGTTCTATCAAACGAATTCGGTCACGCAAATCCATAGCCTTGTAGTTGCCCACGGGATCATCCGACAGCCTGTTGATTCTTTTTCCAGAGCCTACTTTTTCCTGTTCCCGGTATATGGAATTGACATTGCTTCTAATATTAAGAAGAAACTTCTCATACATTATGTTGTTGGAAATGCGCATGATTTATTTTCCTGTTACATATTAATTATTGTGTTGAACAGATCCTCGGTAACCTTAATGATTTTTGCGGCCGCTTCATAAGAGCGCTGAAAACGGACAATGTTTACGGCCTCTTCGTCCAGGGACACACCTGCGAACTCATCACGTTTTCCCTTGAGTTGAAAAAGAACGGACTGTGAGCTGCCGAGTTCTCTTGAGGCGGAGGCGGTATCGATTCCGACCTGGCTCACCAATGAGCGGTAGTAATCGCTAAATGTGCTGCCTGAAACCAGTGCCTGGCTTTGCAGGTCTGAAATAGCCTGTGCTTGTAAATTGTTGCCGGGCAGCTCATTTGGACTGGACGAGGCAGCTACCAGATTAGGATCTGAAATTGCTACTGTCAGGCTTCCGGCCGCTCCGGTAACGGTTGTTGGGGGCGTAAAGAAATTTCGCCCGGTGGTTTCGTCTAAAGCATAGCCGCCGCTGTGTACCGTATTGACCTCAACAGCAAGATTGTAGGCCAGAGTGTCCAGGTTATCCCGGTAATTTTGCAGCTCAACATCACGAAGATCGAGCATCCCTTTGATGATGCCACCGGATGAGTTCTGGAGGTTAAGCGTTTCGCCTGTGTCCGACATTACAACATCGTACATCCCGTCTGTTCCGGCTTGGGCGGAAATGGTGTTGTAGGTGTTGGGTTCAATCAGGTTTTTGCCCTCAACAATAACAGTTACACGGCCAATGCTATCCTCAAACTTGTTTAGTGAAACATACTCTGCCAGACGATTGATCATCTGGTCACGTTGGTCAAGGGTGTCAGACGCTCCACCGGTGACCGTCACTTGCAAGTTTAGATCGTAGATAGACTTTATGATTTTATTGACGTCGTTTACTACTACCGGAATCTCACGGTTTATGTTTTGCTGGAGATCCAGCAACCTGGTGTTCATACTTTGAAAGCGGGAGGCCAGCGCTCCGGAAGACTCTAGAAGGGTTACACGTTGAGCGCGCTCCTCAGGGTTGGCAGCCACTTCGTTCCAGGCATTGAAAAAGTCCTGCATGGCTCCTGATAAGCCGTATTGCGTTTCGTTAAAAATATCCTCTACCTGGCTTAATACTGAAGACTTGCTGTCGTACATGCCCTGGCTGGATGTTTCATTGTTTATCTGGGTGTCAATAAATGCATTGTAATTGCGCTCAATTGCAACGATATTCACACCCCTGCCTATCCATTCTCCGCCCACCAACTGTGGCGCCATCGATCCGAGTTTTACATCTTGCCGGCTGTAGCCGGGGGTGTTGACATTGGCCACGTTGTTGGCTGTTACGCTAAGTGCAGCCTGGCTGCTTATCAGGGCCGATTTACCGATATCAAATAGGGCGCTTAGGCTCATCTAAACTAAACTTCCTTTGAGACGATTCTACCTGATGTGCGTGCCAGGCCTCCGGTATGGAGGTTTAAAAAACCTGCCGAGGCGCGAAGATAGAACAGTATTTTTTCTATAATGGATTCGTTTACGCGATTAAGTTCGCGCAGGCGGACAATACGGGATTTAAGCTTCTCTCCTGTTTCGTTGAGGCGATCAGATTCGTTGCAGGGTAAATGCATGGATATTTCTGAAAGTGGAGAGTCGGGTGAAATGCCCACCTCCTCAGCTAACGATCTGATGAGTTTTCGTCTTTTGCTTTCAACTGCTACGAAGCGGTTTTTCAGATTGTTTTTTTTTGTTGAGATATTCTCTACATCCATTGCACGTGAGTTTTGAAGGTGGTCCCGTTCCTGCATGAGCGCTTCTTCAAACTCATTACACAACCGGAATTCCTCTTCCAGTATGCAAGCCAGCTCCTTCAGGCCGGATTTCGGGTTAGATGATTGTTCCAAGCATAAACTCCTTGATCATTTTTTCAGCCACTGCTTCGCCGCTGACGTTGTAAGTTCCTGCATCAATGGCTGTCTTGAGTTCGCGAACCTTGTCTTCCCGTATATCCGGTGCTTTTTCGACTTCCGCCATGATCTTTTGAGCCTCTTTGGCCCCGGAAGATATTCTGACAGAGTCGTCCTGTGGTAAAGAGGTTTTTTCCGTCCCGCTCTTTTCTTCCGCCTGCCGAAGGTTAGGTTCCCTGACTTCCGGGAGCTGGTTATTGCCTTGAATCTTCATAGTAGCTCCTCCTTTATACGCTTAATACACCTATCGGCAGGTATTGCTTAAACTTAAATTTATTTAAAAAGTTCAATGGGTTACATGTCAAAGTCAAGACATGTAGTCAGTATATTGACACTGCCTGTGTCTAAAACACTACGGAAAATCACAGGTTATCGACCATATATTTCTATGTTTACCCATGATGTGTTATGGGCTCTGTTTATACGCAGATTCATGAGGCTGGGTTATTTTTCTTAGTGAGTCATCATAACTGATCCGCCCGATGCCGCCTTCAAGCATTCGTTCAAAGGCATCTGCAAGGCCGATCCCCTTTTGTGCCAGTGAATCCGCAAGTTCGTTTTCTATAAGTGACTCATAAATATCGTTTCCAAGCCCTTGAGGCAGAAAACTTTCGCCTGGTATCGTTTTTTTCATCTCTTTTAGGATTTGAGATATAAAGAGTTTCTCAAATTGTGTTGCCGCTTTTTTAATCTCATCACGGTTTTTTCCGGTTTCGGAAACAGCCTTATCAGTAGAACCGGCAACTAGAGGGGAAACCAGTCCGGATATCAGTTTCATTCCTGTCATCATAGAATCTCCAGTTCAGCCTTCAGGGCTCCCACAGCTTTCAGTGCCTGAAGTATTGCTATCAAGTCACGTGGAGTTACACCCAGGGAGTTCAAAGCACTAACAACTTCGCTCAGGTCGGCGCCGCCTACGGGAACAAGGCGGGTATCGGTCTCTACTACAGTGGTTTCTGTATCAGGGACGATAGCGGTCTGACCGGTATTGCTCAAAGCCGTAGGCTGGGATACTTCGAGTGTTGTTTTTACCTGTACGATCAGGTTTCCGTGGGATAAGGCCACAGGAGAAACAGTAACACGATCTCCAAGAACCACCGTACCTGTCTTCTCATTTATCACAACTTTTGCGGGCATATCAGTCTCGACCTCGACAGTTTCAAGAAGAGCAAGAAGATCCACCACCCGGCCTTGATAGTCAGCCGGAACCTGCACGTTAACTGATCTTGGTCCTTCGGCTGTGGCATAAGTTCCCTGGAGCGCTTCATCTATTTTTTTGATAACGGATTGCACTGTTTTGAAATCTTGGGTATACAACACAATATCGATGCTTGACATATCAGCGAAGCTGATAGGAACCTCTTTTTCTATCAATGCTCCTGAGGGCACTCGGCCGACGGTTGGATGGTTTTTGGTTACTGTTTCGCCGCCGCTGCCGCCTGCAAATCCGCCGATCGAGACCGCTCCCTGAGCCACCGCATAAACATTGCCGTCCGGACCCTTTAACGGTGTCATAAGAAGAGTGCCGCCCTGAAGGCTTTTTGCATCCGACAGTGAAGAAACTATAACATCCAGCCTGCTTCCCAATTTACTGAAGGTAGGCATATCAGCGGTCACCATTACCGCTGCAACGTTTTTAGGCTTAAGCCTGGCAGCATCGATATTTATTCCTGCCCTCTGATACATATTAGATAACGCCTGCCTTACACTGCCGGACTTATCACCTGTGCGGTCTAGGCCGACCACCAGGCCGTAGCCCACAAGCTGGTTGTCACGGACACCCGATATGGTCGAAATGTCTTTTAACCTTTCGGCATATGAGGCCGAAGTCAATAGTAGGAAAAAACCAATAATCAACAGAAAAAACGTAGTTGCACTATCTGACAATATTTTCATGATTTTCATGACAATTTCCTTTATCTTTTAAATACCCCTTACTTCTCAACTCACAACTCATTAAAATGGCCAGACATGATCCAGAATCCTGGTCATCCAGCCAGGCGCTTGCTGATCATCAAGAACTCCCTCGCCTGTAAAAGAAATTTTGGCATCGGCGATATAGGTGGACAATACGGTATTGTCCGGCCGGATATCCAGGGGTCTGACAATACCCCGCAGAACAAGAATTTGGTTTTCGTTGTTTATAAGGGTTTCTTTACGCGCTTCGAGCACGAAGTTTCCATTTGGGAGCACCTCTGCCACCTTAGCGGTGATGGATGCTGTCAGGGTTCCTCCCCTGGTTGTTTCGGCGTCGCTTTCAAGCAGAGTCTGTACACCTCCTTTGACCTCCGGCGCAAATGAGTTGCCAGCTCCCAGGAAATCTCTCATAGTAAGGTTAAGTGGCAGACCGAAAAGGCTTGTTACCGAGCGATCGTCCGATGTTGTTCTTTCGGTATCAGTAGTTGCAGTTTTTGCGCCTTTAGCGCTCTCTACTATTTTTATTGTCACCAGGTCGTTCAGGTTTCTTGCCCTGTTGTCATGGAAGAGCCCTTCGCTGCTACCCCTCCAAAGTGAACCTGCAGAAGCTTGTGCCGGTGGTTTCTGAATAGGGTAATACCTGGGAGGCATAGGTTGTTTCTTTATAATTCGCGCCTCTTTTAAACCGCTGCATCCTGTAAGGACCGGTATCGTGAAGAGGCAGAGTGCGGCAAAAAGTCTTAAAATCTGATACTTACTGTACCGGCGTCTACAAGCCATCCTACAACCTCCTTTCTGGACATTATGTTCATTGCCTTTACAGAGCGTCCCTTATATGCATCCTCTTTAAGAATTCCTGGAACCGCAACTTTAACCGGGCCGTTGTCAGCCACAAGGAGCACACGGCTTCCCTTTCTGGCCGCTGGAAGCTCTTTGAAATAGGAAAGCTTGAGTACTCTGTTTATTCCGATGGAGCGTGAAGCAACCAGCCCCTCGAGTTCGGATGGGTCAGACAAAGCGCCTTTGGGAACTCTGCTTACATCCATCTCCCGGCTGACGATGTCAGACTTAGCGACCGGCTGTCCTTTGTATAGTGAACGGGTAAGATAGAAAACACGTCTATAAGCTTTTACAACAGCGCTGGCACGAAAGTGTTTTTCGTTATCGTCAAACCTTGCAAGCATCTGGAAGTTTCTACGGCCAAGAGGCCTTGAAGGAAGGATTTCTACAACTTCGATAACCGGATCACCAGCCGGATTATTAGAAAGGCTAATGCCGGGTTTCAATCTTATTCCGGAAACCTCGACTCTCTCCCATTCGGAGGAATCCGCAATGCTTTCTTCAATAGCCAGGCGTACGGATTCAGTGATATCAACAGCCAACGCTATATTCGGAGGTAAGATAACAGGGAGACCCAAAAAAATAATTACCACGTAAATGATCTTTAAAAAACTCAACGTTTGCAATTTTACCGAACGCATTTTTCCGCCTATCTCCTCATGTTATTTGCCATCTGCAGTATTTCATCACTGGCCTGCACCACCTTTGAACTCAATTCGTAAGCTCTTTGACTGACAATGAGGTTAACCATTTCGTCCACGACATTGACGTTCGATGTTTCAAGAAACCCCTGACCTATAGTGCCTAGACCCTCGGTGCCTGGGATATTCAGCGTAGCAGGTCCGGAAGACTGTGTTACCGCGTATAGGTTACTGCCAAGAGATTCAAGGCCACTTGGATTTGCAAACCTTGCAAGCTCTATCTGGCCTACTTCTGTAGGCGTTTCGGTCCCCGGTTGAAGAACAGAAACTATACCGTCCGAGGATATGTCCACCCTGGTGGCATCAATAGGAAGTGTTATGGCAGGCTCCAGCGGCAGGCCGTCCGAGGTTACAATGTTGCCCTGGCTGTCTAGCTTAAATGTTCCGGCACGGCTATATACGATAGTGCCGTCAAGTTGTAGGATCTGAAAGAAACCGTCGCCTTCTATTACCATATCCAGGGGGTTCTCGGTGCGTATGAAATCACCCTGGCTGAAAACTTTCTGTACCGCCACGGGTTTTACACCAAGTCCTACCTGTAGAGATGTAGGTACCTCCAAACCTGCTGCATTTGTTACTCCTGCTATTTGCATTGTTTGGTACATAAGGTCCTGAAAATCTGCCCTGCTTCTTTTATATCCCGTGGTATTTACGTTTGCCAGGTTATTTGAAATAACATCAATGTTTATTTGTTGAGCCTGCATTCCTGTAGCTGCAGTAAAAAGTGATCTGATCATTCTGACAATCTCCTTGTTGTTAAGTTTTAAAGTTCCAGTTCAAGCAAGATTTAATGAAATCCAAGTTGAGCAATAACGCTGCTGAACTTGAATAAAAAAACCTAGACCCTTGCAAGGTCGTTAGCCGCCTTGCCTGCCAGTGCATCAAAGGCCTGGATCACCTTCTGATTAGTTTCGTATACACGCATAGCCTCGACAAGACCGATCATCTCCCGAAATGCATTTACATTAGAGTGCTCGAGAGCGCCTTGCTTGACTTCGGCATCGGTTTTAACCGGGCTGCCGCTGAAGAGGCTGGCTCCCTGTTTAACAGGGTTTTTAAGCCCTACCAGCTTTAGTGATTCGGCTGCTGCGCCATCAACCGAAATCTTCCCGTTCCGGTTAATTGTGATCTGTCCTGTCTTTGAGAGAACTATCGGTCCCGACTCGGATAGAACCTGGTATCCATCCGATGTAATAAGGCCGCCTTCGCTATCCAGTTTAAATGTTCCGTTTCGTGTATATCGTTCGCCTTCCGGGGTTAGGATGGAGAAAAAGGCATCTCCAAATATTGCTACATCCAGCGTGTTTCCTGTATAAAAAATCTCGCCTGCTGTAAAATCAGTCTCCTGCCGGCTGAGTGTTGCCATTGTTTTTGACTCTGGGTAGATAGCTGTTGAAGGCTGAGCTGCGTCTTCTGACAACATGTAGCTCCTGAATGACATACGGTCGCGCTTGTAACCGGTTGCACTTACGTTAGCGAGGTTTTGGGCTACAATGTCAACTTGTTGATGCCTGAGAACCGCGCCGGATAACCCTACATAAATTCCTTTGTACATAATCCAAACTCCGCTTTATTTCTGTCTGCTTTTGACAAAGCAAGCTCCATACCATGGCCATACATGCTCTGTTTTACAAAATCTTCCATGCAAGGAGGTAGGAAATTTGTTCGATAGCCATGTTCAACATAGGAAAGTTTTTCCTATCTATTTGTATTTGCAGAGGGTTACCTTTCAATGTTTAGATTTATTTTTGACAGCCGGATACTGTATTGAGTAGCATATTTTCTTAAGAAAACCTTGGAGGAGTATCATGATGTCTAGACACGAGTATAAAGATGCAGCTTCATGCTGGCAGGTAATACTTGGCAACGTTAATAGCGGGCGGGATCTTCTACATCATATAGAGCGATTCGCCAGGGAAAACATAAAACCTGCAGATATATCCTTTGGCACTTCTGGGTGGCGTGGGGAAACCGGTGTCGACTTCACCTTTCACAACCTGGGGGTGGTGACATCCGCGATTGTGGAGATGTTCAAAACAGCAGGGGTTGAAACAATGAAAGCCCTTGGTGCTGAAAACTTTGAGGAGGTGAAGAAACGTGGTGTGATCGTGGGACACGATAACAGGTTTCTTGGTCCTGATTTTGCCGGTGAGGTCATGGGAATTCTTTCTTTCGAAGGAATTCGTGTTTATTACGCCGGTGAGGCCACAACACCTGAACTGTCAGCGGCGGTTGACCGCCTGGGCGCCGCTTGCTCTATAAACCTTACTCCATCACATAACCCTGCAAACTATTCCGGTTTTAAGTTCAATCCCGGTGACGGCGGTCCTGCAGGCAGAGAGATTACTTCGGTTATCGAGGACAATGCAAACATTAGAATGAAAAGCGGCGCGGCTCCGGCCCCGGCCCCACTTGGGGAGTTCGAACGAATAAACCCCATGGTTTTGCACGAGGAGTTTCTTCGGGGCAGGGGAACGCTCGATCTTGATGGGATTCGCGAGTTTGTAGAGTCAACGGATTGTCTTATCGCCATAGACCATATGCATGGCGCAACCCGGGGCCGGCCGGAACATTTTATCGGTGGCTCTTCGAAACTGCGATTGATACGTACAGAAGATGACTTTTTATTTGGTGGAATTGCGCCGGAGCCCTCCGCCGCAAACATGTCATTACTAATGGAGGTGCTCAGGGGCGCAAACGCAAAATTCAAACTGGGCGCCCTCATGGATCCGGATGGTGACCGGATAAGATTTACCGATGGCGTACGTGATATTCCTATGAATCAATTCGGAGCTATGGCGCTGCATTATCTGTATCATTATAAGAATATCGGTGGTGTTTTGGTGAAGTCAGTGGCCACGTCTAATTTCGGAAAAGCCGTGGCCGAGGGGCTTGGTGTCTCTGTCTACGAGAGGCCGGTCGGATTTAAAAATTTCCGTTCCTTCATGCTTCCTGATGCACCTGAAAGAGCAATCGTAGCCTATGAAGAAAGCGATGGAATTTCAGGCTATAACAACACACTCGAAAAAGATGCTACTTTCGGACTGCTCTTAGCCATTGAGATGATGGCCGCCACAGGAAAAAACCTAAGCGAATATCTCTCCGACCTGGAGAAAGAATTCGGAGCCTTCTATCCACAGCGTGCCGGCTTGTCAGTGGACAAAGCGGCCACTGGGCCTGCTCTGGCGGAAAAACTGGCTACTATCCAGAATAATTATAATGTAGGTTCGGGCATACAGATCGGCGGGAGTACAAAAACGGTTAAAGATGTTATAACTCTTGACGGCACCAAGATTGTTTTTGAAGACGGCTCCTGGCTTCTTATCAGGCCATCCGGTACGGAACCTAAGGTTAGGTTTTATATAGAAACACGTTCACCACAGGAGCAGGCGGCTATGGTGGAAACAGCAGAGCGGCTAACACGAACTGCCCTTGCCGCCGGCTGAAAAGTGGGCATATTCGAACCAATTTGTTTGCTCTAAGTATCTAATAAATACCGGATAAGCTGGTTAAATAAGGAAATTGGTAGTCCCAACGGGAATTGAACCCGTGTTTCAGCCTTGAGAGGGCCGTGTCCTAACCCCTAGACGATGGGACCCTAATAACAGGTATTCAGCCTGTGTTTTTATCAGCAGCAGTCAATAAACATGGCTGGGGGACTAGGATTCGAACCTAGGTAGCCAGATTCAGAGTCTGGAGTCCTGCCGTTGGACGATCCCCCAGCGAAAAACCTTTTTAATTTTACATATTCCGCAATCTTTGTCAATTCCAGCTTTCATCTCGCAGCTTTGAAAATAATGCCTAAGTTTAGCTGTTTCACCTAAATAACTGCGCTAAGATCTTGATACAAAAAGCTTTTTAAAAATTTTAAAAAGAAGATTTAAAGCCTGCCGGATTTTGCCTGCACTATTATTATTTTTTAAAGTTTTTCCTCGATTAGCCGATAATCTTAAGTAAGCAGAGACAAAAGCAAACCTACTGCAGGGAAAGGGGGTGAATCTTAATTAAGAGCGGGTTTTGCATTTGACTCTAAACTGACTACTCAGGGATTTTATATCCCTAATTACCGCGCATGGAAGCGCATTGTTACAAGGAGGTAACAAATCATGGGACTAAGTATCAATACCAACCTCTTCGCTCTTAACGCGCAGAGAAATCTTCGTAAAACACAAAATCCTCTCCAAAAAGCGATGCAGAGACTGTCATCAGGTCTTAGGATCAACTCGGCCAAAGACGATGCCGCAGGTATGGCGATCTCCACCAGAATGAGCCGTCAGATAACAGGTCTTTCGGTCTCAATGAGGAATGCCAATGATGGTATTTCTTTTGCGCAAACCGCTGAAGGCGCCATGGATGAGATGACCACCAACATTCAGAGGATTTATGAATTGGCGGAGCAGGCCGCTAGTTACAATACTTCTGCTGACAGAACATCACTGAACACAGAAGTTCAGGAGTTGATCGCAGAACTAAACAGGGTTGTAAGCCAGACAAGATACAATGGTGAGCAGTTTCTTAACCAGGCAAAAAGCATAGACATTCAGGTTGGTACCGAGGTTAAAGAAACTATTAACATTTCCACATCAAATGTCTCTCCAAGTACAATGGGAGTTAACACGTCCTATAACTCAACAGTTGGAGCGTCGGATATGGCCGCGGCAGCGTATATAGCTTATGACACGGCTTCAGGTTCTACTGCGGCAACTCTTGCCGGAACAACACTTGGCGCTGCTCTTGACGCGACGGAATACAAAAACAACAGCCAGGCGGTAATAAACAGAATAAACCAATATACTGGTGATACCGGTGTAACTGCCTTCAGCTTTGGCAATTCACTTGCTTTAAGTACAGCTGCAGTAGCTGCTGCCACCGTAGGAACTGTTGCCGCAGGTTATCTTACCATTAATGGAACTCAAATAGGATCGTTCACGACCGCCAGCTCTGGAGGTACTACCCAAACTAACATAATAGCAGCTATCAATAACAAATCCACAACAACCGGTGTCGTGGCTGTGGCTATTAGCTCGTCCGGAGCCGTACAGTCCAGCGTTGACAGTGCAACAAGAATAGTCTTGGCAAATACGACTGGTGCAGCTATTACTACAAGTCTGGATAGTACGGTAACAGGAGCGAGTAGTATGAGTACAGATCTGCTGGCAAGTACGTCTATGTCGGTTGCAGCAGGACAAAATGGTAAAATACTATTCAGCAATGATCTGACCGACAGCACTTCAGTCAGTATGAATACGGTATCAGGCGCTATTTTTGGACTGGGGACATCAACATCGTCTGTTTCTCTTACAGCCACATCAATCAATTCTGTAACAATTACAAATACGGCTAACGCGAATATCGCTATACTGGCGGCAAAGCAGGGTCTTGACACTCTAAATAGTGAACGCGCTACGCTCGGAGCCAAACTAAACAGGCTTGAATCAACAATCAGAAACCTTGATAACGTCCGGGAAAATCTGACGGCCGCACGTGGAAGAATCCTGGATGCCGACTTTGCCGAGGAGACGGCAAATATGACAAAGTCGATGATCATGCAGCAGGCGGGTATTTCAGTTTTGTCCCAGGCCAACTCGCTGCCGCAAAACATACTTGCCCTACTGCAATAGGGATAAGTTGAAAAAGGAGAAAAAGGGGAGAGAAACTCTCTCCCCTTTAATCCGATATGAAGATAGATAACATTAATACAGTTTTACCTGTAAGTGGTCAGAACCTTCAGGGTTTGAAGCCGAAGGTCGAGAAAAAGAGGGTGGAGCCTTCTGTGCCTGGACAGAATACTCTGCCTGTTAAGCCGGGGCCTGAAAATAAGAGTAAAGATATTGTTCAATCTAAAGAAATCTTGGATGGCAAAGAATCCAAAAAGGCATTTTTTGCTCTTGATGATAACGATAATGTGGTCATAAGGATAGTCGACTCCGAGGGTAATCTTATCAAGCAGATTCCGCCCGAGGAATACCAAAAGACGGTTGATCTCCTTAATGACAACATGAAAAACATACTTCACATAGAGGGCTGATAAACATGGGTGTAGCACTGAATACAGGGATTTTTTCAGGTCTTGACACAAGCAAGATAATCAGCGACCTGATGGCTCTGGAGCGGAAGCCTCTTGAGAGACTGGAGGTTAAGAAGTCCAGTTACGAGGCCAAATTCAGTTCTTACGGAACTCTCTCAAGCTCTCTTTCGAGTTTGAGAAGCTCTCTTAGTTCGCTTAAAAGCAGCAGCTTTCTTTCGATGTCAACAACTTCGTCGGACACTACGGTATTTACCGCCACAGCTACATCGTCGGCTTCCGAAGGTACTTACAATATAAAAGTAAACAACCTGGCAACATCCCAGAGTATTTATTCCGAAATATTTACCTCAGAAGACACAGAGGTGGCTGACCTTACCACTTACTCTACTCAGAAGTTGAAAATACAGGTCGGAACTGGTAATGCCACAGAAATTACAATAGATTCCAGCAACAACACCTTAACCGGCATCAGGGATGCCATTAACTCTGCTACATCTGAGGTAAATGCGTCGGTTGTACAGGATAGTCCTACTACTGGATACAGGTTAATTCTCACGGTTGACTCCCCCGGATCATCCAGCAGGGTGACGGTTTCTGTTGATGAGGATAATGATGGCACATATGAGGAGTCTGCAGAGACCGATACGACCGGTCTGTCGAAACTTGCTTTCAACGCCACGTATGATGCAAGTGGAGCAGTAACGGGCGGCACTACCAATATGACCCAGTCGCAGGCAGCAGTGGATGCATCACTTACTGTTGACGGGTTGTCACTTACACGCAGCTCAAATACTATTAGTGACATTATTACTGGTGTTACGCTTACACTGCTCGACGATTCAGGCACGGCCACTCCGACATTAAGTATTGCCAAGGACTTCTCAGCAATTACGGATAATGTGAATGCATTTGTCACTGCATATAACTCTGCCGCAGGTGTGGCTAGAGCCCTGTCGACTTCTGCGGAGGGTCAAAGCACAGTTCTTAGCGGCGATAGTACGGCAAGAAGCATTATTTCGGGACTTCGGTCAGAGATTACTAATTCTTATAACGGAAAATCAGTAGCAAGTTTAGGCCTTAGTCATGATACTGAAGGTGTTCTTTATCTTGATAGCACAATACTACAAAATGCTTTAAATAATGATGTCCAGGAAGTCATTGATACATTTGACAGTATGGCGACATCGTTGAAGGCCACGGTTAACAATTATACCGACTATATGATTCCGGCAAGAAAAAGTGGACTGACCACTTCTATTGATAGGATTGATGACAGGATGTTAAGCCTGGAGCGCAGCCTTCTGCTTAAGGAGGAAAGTCTTCAGCAAAAGTTTACAGCGATGGAGTCACTGCTGGGTCAACTTCAGCAGAGTGGTGATTTTCTTGCGCAACAAATGGAGTCGATGCAGTTCTTGGCATCAGGAAGGAAGTCATGACTGCGACAGACATTGGAAGAGTAACCTATGGAAACTCAAGGAGGAGTTTATGAACCAGTATGTAGGCGTATATCAGGATGTTGGAGTTAAGACGGCGGATAAGCAGCAACAACTTCTTATGCTCTATGAAGGCGCGATAAAGTTTACCAGCCAGGCTAAAGAGATGATGGCCCAGGGAGACAAGGCCGGCAAAGCAGAGAGGTTGACAAAGGTAATTTCTATAATAGATGCCTTACATGGCTCTTTGGATCCGGAAGTGGCGGAGGAATTTGTAGAGAACCTGTCAAAGTTATACGAGTATATGACGCTTCAGGTTACCAAGGCTAACATCTCCGATAATTCAGATATACTTGATGAGGTCATTCGCCTGTTAAACGTTCTTCATGAGGGATGGGTAGACGCTGTTAATCAAAATCGTGCCGGCAACACCAAGCCGCTTCCAAATATGGAAACTATGCCGTCGGCAGTGTCGGCGTAAAATAAATATAAATACTGTGGATCAAGAATGTTTTCTTATAGAAAAACTGAGTCTTTTTAAATCTATGCTTGCCGTGTACAACGATATGGAGCTGGTTCTGCATGATGATAGAGTTGACATCATGGCTGAGCTTCAAAGCCAACGTGATAAACTGGCATGGAAAATTAAATTGCTTGATCAAAGTGTCGACATTTCAGAACCCTTGCCAAAGGGGTTTGAGAAGGTCGCAGAAGATATAAATGAAGTCATTCAAAAAGTCATGGATGTCAATAAATGTATGACAGAGGCAGTGTCTGAAAAATTACTGAATATTAGGCGTGAGCTTAAACATGCAGATATTGAGGGAAAGTATTTGAAAGCAAGCCTTCTGTCTTGACAATGATTGTTCTTTACTTGTCAGAAAGTACTCTGTATTATTCCTCAAAAATACTAAACTTCCTCCATAAGACTTCCACTCAGAGTTTTCTAACGTAGATCTTAGTAGTCTTACAATTTACGGCAAGATAAATTTATGTAAAGAGCTTTACTGCATTGTGTAATTAATTACATAAATGTATGCGCACCGTCCTTACTGTATTTTAAAAAAAACGCTTAACTCTCAACTGGTTTAGTCCGATAAGAAGAAAATAGCCTTCCTGGCATGAAGTCTGCTAAGTAATTTACGAATGGAAATATGGGGTTATAAAGGAGATTTTGACAAGGTGTTTTATACAAAAAAATTTTTCTTTAACCGGCGTGGATTCTCTCTTATAGAGTTGATGGTTATAATCGCGATCGTGGGTATTATAGCATCTATAGGAACTCCTGAGTACGGAAGGTTCGTGGCTAAAAACAGGGTAAGAGATGCTGCAAGCGACCTGATCCAGGAGATGAGACTTACAAGAAGTATAGCTATAAAGGAAAACAGGCCTTACTTAATGGTTTTTGATATTGCAAATAATAGGTACATGATAGGCTTTAACGCAAATGCTGATACTGGTGACACGGACCTTCTTGATGCTGTTGATACATACAGAAACGGTCCTGTAAAAATTGTCAATCTTTCAGAGTATGGCTCTAGTATTGAATTCAGGACTCTTGCTGCAAACGATCCGTATAACAATGCAATAGACTGCAATGGCGGTACCGCATGTTTCGGTACTTTTAACTCTACCAATGAAACGTTTAATGAAGACGGCTCTCTCGGTGAAAAGGGATCTGTTTACATTCAACATGCTGATAGGGGCTTTTCATATCTGGTTGATATAAGGAACCAGGCCGGGCTGATTAATTTATGGCGTTGGGATGGAGACATAGAGAACCAAGCCGTACTGACATGGACGGAGGTAAGATGAAACACAAGACCGGTCAGAATGGTTTTACTCTTATAGAGGTGATGGTGGCTATTGTAGTTCTTGTAATAGGCATGGTCGCTGTTATGGGCATGCAGTATATGTCTATGCATGGTAATACTGTAAGCAGGCAGATGAGGGTTGCAACCAACTTTAGCCGGGATATTCTGGAGCAGGTAAAATCACTTTCATACAACAACCTGGCCACCGGTATTTTCAACCCTGAAAACATATTTGATCCTGACGCTGAGAGTTATAATTCTTCGACCACAGGTGGTGTGGATTACACAAGGGTGATCTGGGCTGTTCCCAGTTGCAGCCGTATACAACTTGCTGGTGATGACAATACATGTGACGGAGCTGACGATGGAGTTTTTGATAACAATATTACTCCGCTTTGCGATCCTGCTTTCGTAAGGGCTACTAATGACGCTACAGCTATTTTGATAAGAACCTGCTGGACTGACAAGGATGACGTCACTCATTCGGTATCATTTCCGACTGTGATATGGAGTCCAATTTAAGCTGTTTATGAGATTGTTTATGAGATAGAAACCATAGTGTTATAGTTGCGACTAAAGGTCCAGCTTTTACTTGGAGGTAAATCATGTGGAGGGTTGAAAATAACCTTATTAGTAATATTATAAAAAGGATTGTAATTAATACTAGATGCAATAACGGGTATACACTGGTTGAGTTGATGATAGCCACTGTGGTTGGGATGATTATTGTGGCTGGAGCTACAGTTGTCTTTATAGTGCAAAACCGTTCTTATGCAAGTACCGAACGTGTTTCAGAGGTGAACTCACAGTCGAAGACGGCTATGGATATTATGGCGAAAGAGATAAGGCTTGCCGGTATGGGTATGGATGCAGAAGCTGCACGTTTAGGATTGGTGGCGATTAACCCTAGCCAAGATGGCGGAACCGATGCTGCGGATTCCATTTCTGTAATGGCCGGATTCAACAGTAAGGGAACTTTATCGACCACTCGCTTCACCGGACCGTTTCCGGCAGGAAGTAGAAATACAATTTATGTTCAGAATGCTGAGAGAAAAATAAGAAGATGCGCGGCAGGTCCAGGTGCAAAATGCTGGTTGAATATTGATGGTTTGTTTTTTGCGAAGGTGATCAATTGTACTGCCACCGACTCAAGTGATTCAAATCTATGTACAAGCCCTAATGATGATACCGGTCTTGTTCTAAACCGTGATTTACCACCGGATCTTAGAGCCTCGCTTATCGCGGTCAGCGATAGCAACGGTGATGGCCAGATCAATGGTGATGATAGAGGCCGGCCTGTATACGGAATGATAAATGTAACGTACTTTGTGAACAACAATATGGAATTAATAAGAAATGACGGAGTTAATGACGAGGCTATTGCAGAAAATATAGAAGACCTCCAGTTTACTTATCTGGATGATACTGGTTTGTTCGTCAATGGTGATGTGGCAAATGCGGACGAGATAAAAGCTGTGCAGGTAAGCCTGCTGGCCAGAGCATCCCAAGAAGATCTTGGTGTTACCACGGAAACACCTCCGGCGGTGTTGGCCAATAGGATTCATGATATTACTGGTGACGGATTCAGAAGGCGGCTTTGGCAGAGTGTTGTGAATCTACGTAATTTTTAGTCTCTTTTATATAAGCGGCACTGAGGAGATCCTTTAGATGTTAAAAGCAAATGAAAATAACATAAAAACCCAGGACGGATTCATAATGGCGGTTTCCCTTGCCCTTCTTCTTGTGCTTACGATAATCGGTATTGCCGGCATAAGTTCGACAACTGTGGAAAACATGCTTGCGGGCAATATAAGGGTAAAAACAAAGCATTTTTACGAAGGAGAACATGGGGTTCAGCTTGGTCAGAAAGTGACGGACGCTGTGGTGTCAAGACCGACTCTTGGAGAGTTTAAAGCTTACCTGACCGCCCAGGAGGCGGTAGACCTAAACATGGAGTTGAGAGTCAGGCATTTTGATCCGACCGACAACCTTCACCTAAATAACGCCGACATTGAGTTTGACAGTAGTGACGGCACAACTGTAACGGTTGATATAGACCTGATGTACAACTGCGATACCATGGGTGGCGGCGGCAGGCAATTTGCTTCTGCATATTCTGGTGTTGCTTCCGGCAGTGCCGGCGCCCGTACTGTAACGTGTTACAGGGTGAATAGCAAAAGCAGTGACGGCAGCGGCGCCAATGCGGCTGTGGGCACGGTTTTCCAGCGTGTTTCCTGGGAGTAGAGGTAAGAAGTAGTTTGATTGTTCGGGCGTATATATCGCTGAATAAAGGAGATAAACGGTTATGAAGGCTCTAAGGATACTACTACTGGCGGCTCTGTTTTTCACCGGGCTGGCCGCGAATGCATTTCCCGAGACTTTTGCTTCCCCTGAATGGAAAAAAGGGACGATCACCGGGATTACTACAAGATTTATAGAAATTGATGGAAAGCTTCACAAACCCGGCAGAACAATGCTTATCAAGACCCTATATGGTGATCAACTAGGATCCAGCTCCGAGCTGCTCAGGGCAGTCGAGAAAATTTACTTCAAAGAAAAAAAAGGTGAAATAGTCGAGATCCGGATCTTCGGAACCGCTCAATAAAAGGTGATGCTATGAAACTGATTATAAAAAGAACTGTAAATTATATATCGTTTTTATTTTTTATCTCTCTGTTTTTTTTCCTGTTTACAGGCAATGCTATCGCTCAGCTAGCAATGACTCCGGATGGCGGCGCTCTTGCTGACGGCGCTACCGGCGTCATATACAGCGAGTCAATTACAGGCGAAAATTGTGTCGATTACGTATGGAACCTCTCAAGCGGCAGTCTGCCGGATGGTTTGACGTACGGAAGTTCCCAGACTTCAGGAAATTGGGACGGAAATCCTATTGTGATAAGCGGAACTCCGACCGTGGTTGGTGATTTTTCATTTGATCTGACGTTGACTGCGGATTGCGGAACTGGTCCTCGAGGCGGCCTCGAAACAATAGTCAGATCGTTTACTATATCGATTCTATCCTCTGGTGATCCGGTTATAACTACAATAAACCTGCCTGACGGGTTGCTGTCTGATGGCACTAACAATTTTTACAGCGTTGATATAACCGGAGTTTATGGCATAACTCCGTATACCTGGAACCTTATCAGCGGCAGCCTGCCCACGGGTCTGACATACGGAGCTTCTCAAACATCGGGGACGTGGGTCGGAAACCCTCTTGTAATCAGCGGGTACCCGACAGCACTTGGGACATGGGCCTTCACGGTGGAGCTTACGGATGCAGCCGGTAAAACCTTTTCGACGGATTTTACTATAAATATCAGCAATATTTTGATAACAACACCTTCCCCTCTTCCGGATGGGCTGGAAGGCAGTAGTTACAGTGTCACCCTTGCTGGCACCGGAGGTGATTCTGCCGGCTATGTATGGACGGTCCCTGCTGATTCTGATTTTCCTCCCGGTCTAAACTTGTCTGAAAGCGGCGTGTTATCCGGTCTGCCGACAGCGGAAGGCTCATATTACTTTCTTGTGGAGCTTACCGACGGCGCCAATTTCACCAGTAAATGGTTCGATCTTTATATTGCCCAAAACGATCTTATAATTCTTACAAACAGTCTGCCTACGGATAGTAATGCCTGTGTTTCTTATTCCGCTACTGTAACCGGAGAAGGAGGCACCACGCCTTATGCCTGGAATGTTTTGGCCGGGTCTTTGCCGCCGGGACTTGAGTTGACAGCTCTTGGCACCCCCTCTACAAGCATAACAGGAATTCCAACAGCAGTAGGCGACTTCTCTTTTACGGTGTCCATATCAGACGCTAACGGTGTTACCAGGCGGAAGTCTTTTTCGATCAGCATTATAGGTGACGCAAGCGGTTGTTCAGTCGATATAATTGAGAAGACGGCATACCCGCCTTTTGTTCTTACGCAGGAGCTGGTTAAACCTAATATTCTTCTTGTTCTTGACAACTCCGGAAGCATGTACGAATTCGCCTACAAAAAACCGGGCAGATCGAACAGGCGCATGAACAGTGATACTAATTTTGATCCTTCCACCAACTATTACGGATATTTCGAATGCAACCCTGATGACGCATCGCAAATAATGTACTCTTATTATGGTAATGCCGAGTCAAACCCAAGCCCTGTCCCTGCGTTGAATGAAGAGTATTTTTTCAAAGATCCTGCCGGAGTATGGGAAGGCTGTTTTCTTAACTGGCTTACCATGCGAAGAGTGGATGTGGCAAGAAAGGTTCTGGTGGGCGGTAAGGTTGAACCGCGTGATCCAAGCACGGATAATTTTCTTATAGCTGCTCCAAAAGCGGACAGGAACAGATGGAAAGGGTACGGCGGCCAGACCTACAGGGTATATTCAGAGAATGGTTACTCGGTGTTCCGTGTCTGTACCGACCCGAGATTCGGTGCTTGTAACAGAAACAATGTAAGTGTTTACAGGGTGGTTATTAATGTCGGCACCACTGTGCCTGAAGGAATAGTGCAGAAGACATACGACCGGGTAAGGTGGGGCCTGATGTTTTTTAACGCTACCGGGAAAAAGTATGAAGACGGAGGCAGTACCCAAGAGGATGGAGGTTATGTCAAAACAGAACTGGGCGGCCCTCTTACTGATCTTGTTACCAACATCGAAAGCGAAGACCCGAGTACCTGGACGCCACTGGCCGAAACTATGTACGAGGCTGTGCGTTATTACCAGCAGGCAGCCGCTGGTCCTGCCTACGAAGTTGATGACTATCCAAGCGTGGATCCGATTGAATACTGGTGTCAGGATAATTTCATGATTGTGCTTACAGACGGCGAATCGACCAAAGATATGAATATTCCGGGTGGATTCTGGAGCGGGACGGTAGCCCAGGTTTCTGATTCAAACTTTGATGTTAAAACCTATATGGATTCGATTGCGGCAAACGAACTGGCTACTACTGCATCTTTAACAAACCTGGCGGGTTTACCCTGGGCAGATGAGTATGATACGGCGGCAAACTCCATGGAGGGCACTTATTATCTTGAGGGAGTGGCTTTCTATGCCCATAAAACTGACCTTAGGCCTGACCTTGAAGGAACACAGCATATTACAACCTATACAGTTTTCGCCTTTGACGAATCCGGCGTTGGCAGGGCTATTCTCTCTACAAGCGCCAAGTACGGTGGTTTTATTGATCAGAATAACAATAATCTTCCGGATCTGCAGTCTGAATGGAACCAGGACGGAGATGCCCAGAATATTCCTGATAATTACTTTGAGGCCGGTGAGGGTTCAGTGCTTTACGATAGCCTTATGACAGCGATCAACTCCATACTCGAAAGAGCCTCTTCGGGCACTTCATCGGCCGTGCTTTCGACATCAGGCGATGGGGAAGGCGCTGTTTATCAGGCTTATTTTAATCCTAAGAAAAATGGCGTGGCATGGGTCGGCAACGTGCATGGGCTTTTCCTGGACAAACACGGCAACATAAGGGAGGATTCAAGAGGTGATGCCAGGCTTTGCTACGGACCTGACGATCCGGTTGGCTGTACCGATGCAAATACTATTATCAGCATGTATTTTGATTTGGCCGCAGCTGAAACCAAGGTAAACCGCTATCCCGGCGGGGTGGATGACCAGGGCAATCCTACTGGTACGGCGATTACGGTTAGCCTGGATGATATAAATACTATCTGGGATGCCGGAGAGAGGTTGTGGGCCGGGGATGCGAATTCCAGAAAGATATTTACCACGTTGAATGGTTATGATTCGACAGGTTTGAGTGAAGACCTGATCAAGGGAACTTTTCATGATGGGAACGCTGCGGTTACAGATCTTCAGGCGGCACTGGGTGTGGGGTCATCTGCTGATGCGGCCGACATAATAAATTATATAAGGGGGATAGATGTCTCGGAATACAGATCAAGAGATATGTTGCTTGACTTAGACGGCAACGGACCTATTGCCCCGGAAACAAGGGTTTGGAAGCTTGGAGACCTGGTTTATTCCACACCCATGGTGGTGCCTCAGCCCAAAGAAAATTATGATCTTTTATACAATGACTTATCTTATTACTACTTTAAACTCAACTATATTGATAGAAGACATGTGGTGTATGCCGGTGCAAACGATGGAATGCTTCATGCTTTTAACGCCGGCTTCTACGACATCAATAAGTTAAGGTACTGCAAGGGTGGTGACAGCGATAAATCATGGGAGATTGACGATACCGAATGTGCCGGCGATGCAAGTTCACCGGAACTTGGCGATGAACTATGGGGTTTTGTTCCTCGCGGTGTTCTTCCTGATCTCAGCCTGCTTATGCGTAATGATTACACCCATGTCTATTACGTGGATCTGCAGCCGAAGGTGTCCGATGTGAAGATTTTTACGCGTGACACCACTACGCACATAGGGCTTGACGGTGAGGCTCTAGGCTGGGGAACAATTCTTATCGGCGGGCTCAGGTATGGAGCAAAGGAAAGTATCAACACTACTCCGGAATACTTTGCACTTGATGTAACCGATCCTAAGAACCCCAGAGTTCTCTGGACATTTTCCGATCCAGACCTTGGCCTTAGCATGTCTTACCCGGCAGTGGCAAGAACATGTGATTCCAGCGGCGCCAACTGTGAGTGGTTTGCGATATTCGGCTCCGGTCCTACAAACTACGACACCAATTCCAACCTTACGGCTTTTCAGCCTGGAAACATCTACGTGCTTAAAATTTCCTCAGGCACAAACGGTGTAATAAGTTCGTGGATAGAGGGTACAAATTTCTGGAAATTCCCTGCCACTAGTGGTAGTGGCGCGAACGCTTTTATGTCTAACCCTATAACCGTGGATGTTGACCTTGATTATGCTGTGGATGCGATATATATTGCTGAAAACTATCAGGCCGGCGGTAATGTATGTAGTGACTCACTGGTGGCAAGTTGTAATACCGACGCAGATTGCGCATCTCCGGCAACATGTGTGCCGATATGGAATACAAAGATGCTGAGACTTACTACCGGTAATGGAACTTTTAACAGCCCATCAAGCTGGACACTTTCGACTCTTGCAGACATCAGTAAAATCGACACATCCGGCAACGATAAGGCGAGGCGGGTAACATCTGCTCCTGTTGCTGTGCTGGATGAGGTCGGAAAATTATGGGTCTTTTTCGGAACCGGGCAGTTTCTTGGCTCGGCCGACAAAAATCAGCCGACAAACAGCGGATTTTACGGGGTCAAAGACCTTTGCTGGGACGGCTCGTGTTTTAATGAGTACACAAATCTTCTTGATGTCTCTGATGTAGTTATATGCGCGGAGAATGCTGATGCAACAACTTGTACGGGTACTGATTTCAGCACGCTTGAGACCAATATTGTAGAGAATTACGATGGTTGGGCAATTTACCATAACAGCAGCAGTCTTGTTGAATCCGTAGATTTCGAAGGGCAGGTTCTTACCCACACCGGCGAAAGAGTGATTACTTCGCCTGCGGTTGTTGGAGGCCTGGTGGTCTGGCCGACGTTTATGCCTGATGCCGCGGCGTGCAGTCTTGGAGGCGAAAGTAACCTGTACTCGGTTTACTACAAGACAGGCTCGGCTTATAAAGATTACACATTTGAAGCCCAGAAAGAAAAAGTGGCTGCTTCAGGCACACAAGAGGCCGTCGCAAGAGTTATAAAAGCCGGCGAGGGTATGCCTTCATCCGTAAGTGTCCAGGTGAATAAGTCTGGCGGTGCAAAAGGGTTCATGCAGTCTTCAAACGGAACTATCATTGAAATACAGTTTGACCCGCCTCTTATGATGATTACAGAGCCCAAGGCCTGGCTGGATGAAGAGATCAAGTGAATTTTTTCTCTTCATCGTTTAAAGGCTCAAAGCCGCGTGCCTGAAGTTCCAGTATTTCCGGCCCTGCGTCTGATGGTTCATGTGATAATTTGCCGGGGCTGGTGAGCCTCTTTGACAGCCTTTCTCTTAGAACGGCAATTGGCGCTTCGCACCATAGAATGCGAAACTGTACACCTGTTTTTTGGGATAGAGCCCTGGCATCATCTCTGAACCTGCGTTTGCCGAAAGTGGCATCAAGAATAACCGGCCAGCCGGCCATGAGAGCTTTTTTAGCTTGATCAAGCATTCTCTTATAGGTTCGTTCTGAATCTTTATTTGAATAGATCCCCTCTTCAAAACCGTATTTATAATGTTTTGTCACCTGCAGGCCTGCAAGCGATTTTCTGACCGAGTCTGACCTTATAACGATCGCCCCTATCTCTTTGGCAAGCTTGCCAGCGGCTCTTGATTTTCCGCTGCCGCTTAAACCGCAGGTAATAACCAGGGTGAGGTGTTTCTTCTCTATCTCCTTTTTTCTTGTATAGTTTTCAGCCAGGTGAAAGAATTTTTTAGCCTGTCCGGCCGCCTCTTGCCGGGCTTCTGTCGGTATGCTTTTGTCGGAAGCCGTCATAGAAGCCACTTTACCGCGAACTATGGCACGGTAAGTCTTATAGAAGTTTATAACAGAAACCATATCATAGTCCGCGGTATACGAGAGGTAATCATTTAATATAGTTATGGATAAATCTGAGCGGCGCATATAATCCAGCTCCATTGTCAGGAAGGCGATATCAGAGGCCGTGTCTTGCAGACGGTAAGATTGGTTGAATTCGATGCAGTCGATTATATCTATTCGGTCGCTCACAAATATATGCTTAGGGCGAAGGTCTCCGTGGCAGTCCCTTATGCAGCCGTTTTCAACTCTGGATAGAAACTTTTTTTTATTTTCGGTTATAAACTTCGTAGTCTGAGCCAGGAGGCTTTTATACAGGCCCAGTTCTATCGTTTTTCCGATGTATGGCTTGATCTGTTCGAAGTTTTCAATAGAATGGCTCTGAATTAAATCGAACCCTCCATAGCGGGAGATATCTTCGCTGGTTTCTGCATTAAGGTGAAAGTCTGCAATTGTGCCGGCTATCCGGCTAAGCATCTCATCCGTTACCCTGTTTACCAGAATCAGGTTGTAAAACATCAGTTCATCCGGCAGACGTCTCATTTTCACTGCGGCTTCGACCGGGTTTGAAGAATCTTCAGGGAAGTATCGGCCATTTTTTTCGGATATGTCCACAACCTTAAGATATATGTCTTTTGATGTGCGACGGTTGAGCCGGTTTTCCTCTTCACAAAAATACCTTCTTTTCTCCTGGGAACTGAAGTCCAGAAAACCGAAATTAACAGGTTTTTTTATTTTGTAAACATAAGTGTCTGCAATGAAAACATATGAAATATGAGTTTGGACAAGAGTAATGTTTTTTGGGTTGTGAGGGTATTGCTCCGGTTTTAATAAGTCCGTAACCAAAGGAGGAAGGTTTGATGATGAAGGATTGAGGATTGCCCCGGGCTTTTCTTCTATCATTTTGGTTGGCCTCCGGCACTCTGGAATATGCAGTTTGTTCAGGTTGACATTTTGAGTCATTATGTCATAATCTGTCCACTCATATAGAAAAGTATGACGGCGTGATTGTTCGGCAAAACCGGGTTTTACCCGGAGATATAAAACTCAAAAAATCTTAAGATGGAGGTATTGAGGTGATGAAAAAAAGAAGTATTGCAGTGTTTCTGGGAGTATTAATTGGGTTGTTTTTGATGTCGGCAGCGGTTGTTCCTTCAGTGCAGGCATATGACGAAGCGCTTGCGGCTAAGCTTGATGCTGTTCTGGAAAAGGGAATGAAGGCTAAGCACTGGCAGGTTAAGGCTGATCAGCTTAATCAGTGGATAAAGGAAAAAAAGAATGACTTTCTGGTTGTGGATGTGAGACCGTCCATTAAGATGTATAAAGCCGGTCATATTCCCGGAGCCATATTTATGCCGTATAACGTAATGTTAAAGCCCGAGAACTTAAAGAAGCTTCCGAAAGACAAGAAACTTATTCTTTACTGTCTTACCGGTCAGACCCAGAATCTTCCGGTTGTTGCCTTGCGTGCTCTAGGCTATGACGCCAAAGTACTGGCATTCGGATATACCGCCTGGGGTAAAGGTTACATGGGCGGCAATTTCATGAAGAAGGCTATCGGCAATGCCGCCAAAAAGAACTTCCCGGTCGAAAAATAAGTTTAAGTTTATTTTCACCACTTTCACTCATGACCTGGAGGGGGGCGTCAAGCCCCCCTTTTCTGTTTGATTATTATGTCAGCTCCCCCCTCTTCTAAGAATAAAAACGCCTATATTCTTATAATCTCGCTGCTTACCTTGTCCGTTTTTCTGAGTCTTTATACTTTCCGGATTTTAGACGACAACAGGCTTACGAGCTGGAAGTGGGTGTTTATAGGTCTGGACATAAGCAAAATTGTTCTTATTCTTGTAACTGGAATGCTTGCTTCGTATGCTTTGTTGAGAATTCCGTTTCCCAAACAGTATTCATCCGTACTTCTGTTTGTTCTATCTTTTGGCCTGGGCGCGGTTTTATGGCGAGAACCCGAGGTTATTGTGGATATCTCAAGGTATTTCACACAGGCCAAACATCTTGAACTATATGGAATAAAATATTTTATAACTCAATGGGGCCGGGATATCAATATCTGGACCGACCTTCCGATAATGTCTTTTTTTTACGGCTTGATTTTTAAGTTCTTTGGTGAATCCAGAATTTACATCCAGGTTTTTACGACTCTTCTTTTTTCAATGACCGTTGTGCTTACCTGCCTGATAGGTAAAACTCTCTGGAATGAAAGCCTTGGTTTTTATGCCGGGCTTATGCTTTTGGGAATGCCTTATCTTTTTACACAGGTGCCTCTAATGCTTGTTGATGTGCCTGTGATGTTTTTTCTCACTCTTGTGATCTTTGCATTTATAAAAGCCATGGAGCGGGGAGGCGCAAATATGATACTGTTTGCCTCTGTTTCCATATTTCTGGCCTTTTTTTCGAAATATTCGGCGTGGCTGATGCTTTCTGTTACAGGCGTTGTTTTTTTCGTTTATCTTGTTTCTCAGAGCACTGAAAATCCCGGCGTATTTCGTCTGGCTATGAACCGTGATGTTCTCTATCGGGGATTGTTAGTAGCTTTGGTTTCGTCTATTTTTATTGGAGCTGTTGTTTTATATAAATTTGATGTGATTTCAGAGCAGATAATATTTCTTCGGAAGTATCAAATGCCTGGTTTGAAACGGTGGGGAGAGAGCTTTTTGTCTACTTTTTGTTACCAGGTGCATCCGTTTATCACAATTGCGGCTTTATATTCTGTTTATGCGGCATTAAGGAAAAAAGACTTAAAATACCTGATTATAAGCTGGCTATTGCTGCTTGTGGTTCTGCTTCAGATACGCAGAAGCCGCTATGTAATGGTTGTTTTCCCCATGCTTGCACTGATGGCCTCCTATGGACTGCATTGTATTACGGACAGGCAGGTCAAGAGATTTATAGCTTCGTGTGTTCTTGT
The DNA here is from genome assembly GCA_027021335.1 of Nitrospirota bacterium. GTDB lineage: Bacteria > Nitrospirota > Thermodesulfovibrionia > SZUA-242 > SZUA-242 > JALUUO01. The sequence continues at coordinate 18,008 of JALUUO010000108.1, read as the reverse complement.
TTCCTCAATTGTTATTGCGGTATTTGTCTTTTTGCCTTCACTTCAGAGGATGAGCGCTATGAATATGAAAAATGCGGGCCTGTTTCTGGACACTCTGGATGCTGAAAACATAGAGGTATTCACTCTGCCTCAGAAAAGAACTGCGGTCAACCCGGTTGTCGCTGTGCCTATCCTTGATTACTTTACTGATAAAAATATTTTTTATGACTACAAAAAACCTATTTTGGAGGAATGGGTTAAAACATCTTCACTCAGGTTTACCTGGGAGTACGAAGTCCCTGAGTACTACGTTCCTGCTGATAAAAAAAACTTCATAGCCGATGCGGTGGTTGTGATATCCAACAGAGCAGACCCTGTGCTTCCAGACAATGTCAGGATAAAAACCGAGGGACGCAGTATAGTGGCGGCATTCACTTACAGGGGGGTATTTAGATATAAACCGATTGTAACCATATATAAATGATGGATACTCTTAATGCGGATCGGCTTGTAACTTGACTTTTTCCCGGGTGCTCTGCTGTACTACACCATTGATATGAAAAAAAATTATGTATGAAAAAACATTGCCATAATTCCATCTTATCTGTTATCATAGTCGCACAGATTTTTTTGATGTTTAAGAAATTCTGTAACTCTTTGATTTATTTTGACTAAATTGCTTAAATATGAAAAACTGTTATTTTACACCTGAAGGCTTCTTATATTGCCCTTGCAGAACTGTTAATGGGTTTTCGATATTATCCGAATTTTCAAACTAATATAAATTAAGGAGGTAGAAAAGTGGACGCATTGGAAAAAAGAAACAGTAAGTGGATTTACATAATTCTGGCTGTTTTCTCGGTGATTAGCATAGGACCATATAAGCTTATGGATGAGTACTACATCTATATTGCAGCTTATATGTGGTTTGGTGTTTCTTATGGCATGTGTCTTCAGTACGGAAGGTTCTGTTTTGCGTCGGCGTTCAGGGATCTGTTTGCCGTCAAGGTGCCAAGAATGGTTGTTGGTATCATGGTGGCCATGGTCTTTTTCAGTATTATCGGTGCTTTTGCGTCAACTATGAATGCTAGCGCCTTCCATGCAGCTCCGTTTGGTTTCCATTCGACAATAGCAGGGCTTTTATTCGGCATTGGCATGACACTGGCTGGTGGTTGCGCATCAGGTTCTCTTTATAAGATAGGTGAGGGTAACGGAGTTTCCGTTATCGTTGTTTTGTCGCTTAGTGTTACCCAGGCGGTATTTGTAAAAATGGGGGGATGGACCAACAACCTTATGCCTCAGTCATGGCGGGATAAGGCGGCACAGGCTACATGGATTCCCGCAAAAGTCAATGTTACCGACGGATGGGTGGACCAGTATCTTGCCGGTCATGTCTGGCCCAAACCTGCAATCCAGGTGGCTGAACTGCCGTGGGCCCGTGAGAAATTTGGAGCTGCCAGGTTCTTTATCGGTGACTCTCTGATAAACACCATAATACCGGCGGCTCTTGTGCTTGTTGTTGTTTATATCTTCTGGGCGAGGAAAAACTACCATAATAAAATGCGGGCAGAGGGAAGACCTGTTGGTGGCCTCGGCGCGGAGCTTGCCGGATACTGGGGCATGATAATGTCGTCTAAAAGGACCGCTATAGCCGGCCTGGTTCTTGGAATTTCCGCCGGTCTGCATATGTTTGTGATGAAAAAATTGCAGCTTGCTTTTGGTGTGCATAACTTCGGTGAACTCATGCAGAGGATGGGTATAACTTATGGCCTGTCCGCCAAGGGTACGGTTTTTGACCCCGGGTACTGGTATGTGACTACGCAGGAGGCCCAGTGGGTTGGATGGGTCTTCCAGAGACTTGGCATTGATATGATGGACAATATATATTTTGGTCTCGCAAACGGAGTTCCCAATCCCTTGTTTAACCCGGCCGACTGGATGTCGCTCGGCCTTATCGGCGGAGCTTGCATGATGGCTCTTTATCAGAAAGAATTCAAATTCAAAAAACCTACAAAAGAGCTTGCCATGTGGGCTATTCTTGGTGGTTTCTTTATGGGTTTAGGCTCCAGGCTTGCTCTTGGTTGTAATGTCGGGGCATTTTTCGTTAGAATTTCGATGGGTGACCCGAGCGGGTGGATGTTCGGAATCGGTATGGTAGGCGGTGCGTTTATAGGAGTTAGGTTCTTCAACTGGTGGACAGAGCGAAAGATGGCCAAAGAGATGGCTGCTTTTGATTTTTAGATAATTTTCGGATAATTATTTAGAAAATATTTCAGATCGTAATAAGGAGGAAGTTTGCTATGGCTATGAAATTTGAGAAAACAGGTGACAATACTTTTATGCTGGATGTGACAGGGTATGTCTGTCCTCATCCTCAGATTTACTGTAAGAAGGCTCTCGAGAAAATCAATGTTGGTGATACACTAGAACTGGTATTTGATAACCCCTCTTCCGGAGAATCCATTACTTCCATGTGCGCCACAACCGGAGATCAGATTGTGGAAAAGGCAGAGGAAGGCGGAAAGTGGAAGTGGATGATTAAAAAAGTCTAAAGTGGTTTTAAAAACTTTTTAATAACAGGAGGAGATTGGTAATGAAGACACCACTCTGGGTAGCAGTTGTTGTAATTGTAGGTTTTCTTGGTTTCCTTATAGGCTACGGTGTGGCTCCCCGTGAAGTTGACCGTCATGGTATTGTTTCATCCGGAACAGGTGATGATGCCGGTTATGGCGGTGGTTACGGTGGCGGCTACGGCGGCGGTGGTGGCTACGGTGGTGGCTACGGCGGCGGCGGTGGTTATGGCGGCGGTGGTGGCTACGGCGGCGGCTATCACTAATCATAACCTGCTACAGGAAACCTCTCTATTGTCTATTAAAGGGAAGGCAATGACTGTAATGACCTAAATAGGCTTGTTTTGCTCGTGTATAACTTTTGAAAAGCTCATACATAACTAATAAATAAAGTGGGTGAGAATATGAAAAAAATACTGATTGCAGTGGATGATACAAAGGGAGCAAAGGCCGCATTTGAGATGTCCGGCAATATTTGTTCTTGTTTGCGGCCTGAGGCTATTGTTTTGGTTTACGTGGAGAAATTCGAAGGCCGATCATTAATAGATGAGATGCTTGGTGTCGCCGAAATGTCCGAACTGAGAGAGAGCCTGAAAGGAACTGAAATTCAGGCTGCCTTAGATAAAAAGGCCAATGCAATTCTGGATTATTACAAGAAAGATCTGGAAGCCAAAGGAATAACATCCGGTATAAAGACGGTTATTAAATCCGGCCATCCTGCTGATGAGATTCTTGAGGCGGCAAAAGAAGAGGGCGTGGATATGATTGTTATCGGTTCCAGAGGTAAGAGAGTTTCAAAGTTTTTGATGGGAAGCGTTAGCAGAGAAGTAGCTAATAAATCCGAAATTCCTGTCTTATTGGTAAAATAGAGAAGGAGATGAGTGACATGAGAAAAAAGATGATAGCTCTGATAATGAGCATTTTTGTAATACCGATGATTCTATTTGCCTGCACCTTACCTACGGGGCATCATATGCCTGATTCAGGCGGTTATGGTGACGATGGCGGTTACGGCGACGATGGTGGCTACGGTGATGATGGCGGTTATGGTGATGATGATGGTGGCTACGGTGACGACGACGGTGGTTACGGCGATGATGGTGGTTACGACTAAAAATAGCGCTTTATGAGAGTGATGTTGAAAAAAAGTGGCCTGATAAAAACGCTTTTGGGCCTGCTTATAATTCCAGCACTCTTATTTGCATGTACATTACCGGCTAATCCGACTAACTGTACTGTTGACTCCGGAGGCTATGGTGATACCGCCGGATACAATGATATGGGCGGATACGATGGCGGTTATGGTGACAGCGGTGCTTATGATGATGACTTTGGTTGATAATTAAAGTATGCCGATTGGATATCGGTAAAAGTTTTATTCATTTTATAGGGGCGGGTTTAAATCCGCCCCTATACGTTTGAGATAGAGAACGAAAAAATGCTGGCTTTCCATTTTTTTGAGCATTTAAAACTTTCCAGTCCGGGGTAAGCGCCTGCAACTTTATGGTTGTAAACGATATCAAGCAGTATTGCCTCAATTGACGGAACTTCTTCTTTAGATTCTCCCAGCTCAAGGCTCATATCCAAGGCAGACCCCTTGAAGCTTCCTGTTTTAAGAATTTTTGAAACCACCATTTTTGATATGCGATTGTGGTTGTCTGCTGAAAGCTTGCCTGCCTGAACGCCTGGCTGGTCAAAGGGATTAATGCCCCACATACCGCCCAGAAAGGTGACAACACGTTCTTCAAGCGCCACGAGCATTCCCATATTGAATTCGCTTTGTTCTTGGAATACGAGTGAGACAAAGTCACGCTTGTTTTCGATTAAAGCACGCTTTGTCCCCTCAAGAAAGGCTAGGAGCTGCCTTCCCATGCTTCCCGCTTTGGTGTTTTCGAAATCAGTCGAACGTTTGCTGAAGCTTACAAAATGAACGAAACAGTCTCGTATACCTTCCTGGACCTGTTGCATAAAGGCGTGCTGTTCTCCGGTGCCGACGCCTCCCATAATAGTTAAACCCGTCGGCTCTTTTCTTACACGTCCTTTAAGGGTTTTTTTCTTTCCAAGTGATTCCATAAAAAGCTGCTGGAAGTAGTGGGCCATTTCTCTAAGGGAATCGCTGTAGCCGAGCATTATCTGGTTTTTATGTCCCTCACGGATTATCACGTCGTTTATGATAAGAGCCAGGATCAAGGCCGGATTTCTAAGCAAGTCGGTCCGCCTGGTAATTTTATCCATATAGGACTCTCCTTGCAGGAAATTTTCAAAGGCAAGCCCGGCAAAGGCGGCAGGCACCATGCCGACTGCGCTGCCGACAGATGTTCGCCCTCCTGTTTCATTGTTCATATGAAAAATGTGCATAAATCCGTTTTTGCGGCTGTATAGGTCAAACGGTGATTCCGGAGTTGTTACGGTTATGTTATGTCTGCCCGGCTTAAGTTTTTTTGCCGATAGCAGGTTGTTAAACGCCTCCATATTGCCTGCTGTTTCAGCCGTGCCTCCGGACTTGGAGATATTAACCATTATCGTTCTTGTGAGATTAAGCTTTCGCATAAGATTGTTGAAGCTCTCGGCATCGGTATTGCTTAAAAAATGTATACGTAAAGGAAGTCGGCAACCGAAGTTGTAGTCATTGCCGTGCTTAGCGATCAAGGTCATCAAGGGGCCGAGAAAAGAGCCGCCTATGCCGTTCATTATTACGTCTGTGTAGCTCTTCTTTTTCTCATTTAGAACTCTTCCGGTTTTGATTTTTTCGACAGCATTGCTGATCTCTTGCCACAGATCCAGGGATTTTCGGAGGCCTGCGCCCTTTCTTAGGTTGAAGTGGTCAACTTTTCGCCCCTCGGAAACGTTTACAGCCTTTCCGGATTCAACCTGCTGCATATATTTCAGGGCTGTCCTGATCTCTTTTTTATCTCTTTTAAGCACATGGTTCAGGTCAAAGCCGGAGGCTCCGGCATAGTTCAGCATGAATCCGGTACGGTCATCGAAAAACCTGTATCCGTTTAAAAATCTATCTGTGTACGAAGAATTTCCGCTCATAAAAACCTCCTTTAAGAATTAGGTTAAACCTCTATCCGTAGTTTACGTATAGCCCTGATTTTATCCCTGATTTCGGCTGCTTTTTCAAATTTCAATTCCCGTGCCGCCTCTTTCATCTCTGATTCGAGTTTTTCCAGTGCAGCATCGTCAATAGCTCCATAGTTTGCGGCTTCTTCGGCAACAATAGAAACAGTGTGATACTCTCTATCGTAAATATTCTCCAGGGCGTCTTTAACGGGACGGCTGACGCTTCTGGGCGTGATTCCGTGGTAGTGGTTGTACTCTGCCTGGCGCTTTCGCCGCCGTCTTGTTTCGTCAATAGCGGTTTTCATAGAGCCGGTTACCGTATCCGCATAGAAAAAAACCTCTCCGTTTATATTTCTTGCAGCTCTGCCGGCAGTCTGGATCAGTGACCGGCTGGAACGCAGAAAACCTTCTTTATCTGCGTCCATGACAGCCACAAGCGAAACCTCGGGCAGGTCCAGGCCCTCGCGAAGCAGATTCACGCCGATAAGAAGATCGAATTCACCTTTTCGTAAATCCCGTAGTATCTCGACGCGTTCAAGTGTATCTATATCGGAGTGAAGATATCGAACCTTTATTCCTCCGCGTTCCTCGTAGTAATCTGTCAGATCTTCGGCCATGCGCTTTGTAAGCGTGGTTACCAGCACACGTTCGGAGAGTTGAATTCTTTTAAGAGCTTCGTTGTATAGATCGTCAACCTGGCCTTCCACCGGCCTCAGGATTATTTTCGGATCCATGAGGCCGGTGGGCCGGATCACCTGTTCGACCACCTTCCCTCCGGTTTTTTCGAGTTCGTAAGGGCCTGGTGTTGCTGAAACATAAATCGCCTGCCTGACTCTTTTTTCAAATTCATCGAACTGCAAAGGCCTGTTGTCCAGGGCCGATGGCAGGCGGAAACCATACTCAACAAGAGTACTCTTTCTGGATTTATCCCCGGCATACATGCCACGTATCTGGGGTACTGTTGCGTGAGACTCATCAATAACAGTAAGAAAATCCTCGGGAAAATAGTCTATTAGCGAGTATGGCGGCTCGCCCGGCGCCCGGCCGGATAGGTGCCGCGAGTAGTTTTCAATTCCATGGCAATATCCGAATTCCTGCAGCATCTCCAGGTCAAATAGTGTGCGCTGTTCAATGCGCGCCGCTTCTACTTGCCGGTTTTGCTTATTGAAAAATGTGATTCTCTCTTGTAGTTCATCCTTGATGGTTTCCATGGCTGCATGCATTCTTTCGCCTGAGGTTACCCAATGACTGTTTGGAAATATTGCTATTTTATCCAGGCTTCGGAAGGTTTTCGTTGTGATAGGATCGAACTCTGTTATGGCATCAATATCATCGCCGAAGAATTCTACCCGAATCGCCAGGTCGTTAGAGAAAGAGGGTACGATTTCCACAGTGTCACCTCTGACTCTGAAGGCACCGCGTCTAAGGTCATTGTCGTCCCTGATATAGAGAATATCCACAAGCCGGCGTAAGAATGAGTCATACTTGATCCGTTGCCCAACCTCGACCACCAGGTGCATGTCCATGTATTCCTGGGGCGAGCCTATGCCGTAGATGCATGAGACCGAGGCGACCACGATTACATCGCTGCGTTCAAGCACGGCGCGTGTGGCCGAGTGACGCAATCTGTCGATGTCATCGTTTATAGCCGAGTCTTTATCTATATAGGTATCGCTTGCAGGCAGATAGGCTTCCGGTTGGTAGTAGTCGTAGTAGCTGACGAAATACTCAACCGCATTTTCAGGAAAGAAGGCCTTGAATTCCGAGTAAAGCTGTGCAGCCAGTGTTTTATTGTGGGCTATAACCAGTGTAGGTTTCTGCACTTGTTCGATGACGTTCGCTATTGTAAATGTTTTGCCGGAGCCGGTTACACCTAAAAGTGTCTGGTGTTTTTGACCTGAAAGCACGCCGTTTGTCAGGGCTTCAATAGCTTCGGGCTGGTCACCGGTAGGCTTAAACCCTGCCTCTAGACTAAAACCGCTCATTTTATATTATAGTGTTGGAAAAGCTTGATTCTGAAGGTGAGTAATCATTTTGCCAAAGCAGTTTTACTTCCTTTTGGTTTTCATTACTTTTCTCTTTGAGGTACGGCAAAGGGGTTATCACCATCCAGGTCTATCAACTTACCTGAGTCCATAGAAAAAGTCATCGTACATTGCCCACCTGATGATGTTCTTTCCGAATCCAGTGTCCAGTCAGCCTCCCATCCCAGTACTATACGAATTTTTTGGCCGGCTATTTTGACCCGATGAACACTGATCGTATGTTTGATCTTCTTAAAATTTGTATCAAACCGGAATGTTTCGAAAGTCGGTGAAATATAACTGTGTGCTGAATCGAAATCCCGGCTGCCGTAATTATCAAAGATTTTTTTAGCCATGGCAATGGCTTCTGCTGTAAGAATGGAGTCCCTGTTTGACTTAACTTCGCCGCCGCCGCAACCGCCCAAAGGAATAGACACCAGCGCCATCAGGAAAAAAAGACGAATTCCGGATGATTTTATAAAGTGATACAGGCCGATAATCATACATCTAATTCTAAAGGCTTGCTATCTTCTTTGCAAGAAAAACTTGTTGAAACCTGCTAAATACCACTCATAAATGGATTGCTGCTCTTCTCTTGTCCGATGGTGCTCGAGGGGCCATGCCCTGCGTGTACTGTGATGCTATCAGAAAGCCCGGAGAGTTTCTTAAGAGAGTTTATCAGGATGTTATAGTCGCCGCCCGGCAGGTCACTCCGGCCGATAGAGCCTGCAAACAGGGTATCTCCGCTAAAGAGTATTCCATCGTTAAGAAGACATATGCCGCCCGGAGAGTGGCCTGGTGTATGTATGACTTTTGCGCATATGCCACTTATTTTGATCTCGTCGCCATCTTCCACAAAGCGGTCGGGATTTGGGAGTTTTTCTAAGCTGAAACCCCAAAGACGGCCCATGTCACCTGCACGTTCGTATACAGGCAGTTCATCTTTGTGAAGTAGTATTTCGGCTTCTGTAAAGAAATTTTTCAGCTCCGGCAATGCTCCTACGTGATCAAAGTGTCCATGTGTGCAGACCAGGTATTTCACCTTCAGGCCTTTTTGTTTTATCCAGTCCAGGATGCGGTCCGGCTCATCGCCCGGATCGATCACTATAGCCTCGCGCGTGGTCTCGTCTCCGGCGATCCAGCAGTTTACTTCCAGTGGTCCCACTACGAACTGTTTAATTATCATTATTGTTGTCCTCCATCGTTTTTTGATCTTCTCATTTGTACCAGGTAGTTCAGCTCTTCACTTCCCATCAAATGGCTTATTCCCAGGTAAAATAGAACAGACAGTGTCACGCTGGCTCCAAGCAGCAAAACCTTTTCCCCTTCTCCTGCACCTGTTTTTGCAAGCCACGGACCTGACCTGGTGATCCACCATCCGGCAAGACCCATGAGAGCCGAAATTACGGTGGTTTTAACAAAAGATGACAGAATCCTACCGCCGTCCACACTTCCTATTTTTTTACGTAGAAAGTATAGCAGAAGAACGAACTGGATTCCGGAAGCCAAGGCGTTGGCAAGGGCAAGGCCGTTATGCCCCATGGGTCTCATAAGAATAATGCTGAGCGCAATATTGGAGCCAACTCCGATCATTGCCATGCGTACCGGGGTTTTTGTATCCTGCATAGAATAAAAGGTTGAAGCAACCACCCGCATACCGACCATTGACCAGATGCCGGCCGAATAAAAAAGAAGAGCTGACGCGGTTCCGGCAGTGCCGTCGGGTCCGAACTTGCCGTGCTGAAAAAGTGTGCTCACGATCGGAACACGCAGAGCTATAAGGCCGGTCATGGCAGGAATGGTTATAAAGAAAAGCAGCCGAAGCGAAAACGAGAACGTCTCACGCAGCTTACTTGTGTCTCCGGCAAGTGCCTGCCGCGAAAGAGTTGGCAGCACTGCCGTGGCCATCGCCACTCCGAATATACCTATCGGAAAGTGGATAAGCCTCATTGAGTAATAAAGGTAGGTTATGCTTCCTTCAGGCAGGTATGAAGCCAGTATGTTCGTCACAAAAATATTTATCTGGTTTGTGGACATTGCAAGAACAACAGGCAGAATCAGCAACAACATCTTTTTAAGGCCTGGATGGGCAAAGTTGAACGAGGGCAGAAGTGAATAGCCCCTGCGGAAAAACGATGGAAGCTGGATGACGAACTGGGCAAAGCCGCCTGATGCGATACCAATGGCTACAGCTACTATCGGTGGAGTTATCCGGGAAACCAGAGTAAGAACAACAGTTATAGTAACGATGTTGAGTACTGCCGGAGCAAGAGCCGGCAGGAAGAAAACTCCTTTTGTGTTCAGGCTTCCCATGGACATGGCCGCGAGACTGACAAACAGAAGAAAGGGAAACATTATTCTGGTAAGAAGCACGGTTGTTCTGAACTTTTCCGGATTATCTAGAAAGCCCGGCGCAATGACCGAGACTATTGACGGTGCGAAAAACATTCCTGCGACACAGAGGCCTCCTACAAAAGTAAGAATAAATGTAAAGGTTGTTCGTACCAGGAGCCGTGCTTCATTTTTGCCCTGGAGTTCCTGCGTTTCCGTCAGCACCGGAACAAAGGCCGCTGACATTGAGCCCTCGGCGAATATCTCACGGAAAAGATTAGGTATGCGGAAAGCGACCAGGTAGGCGTCCATAACCAGGCCGGTTCCAAATAGAGAACCGAAAATCACATCACGGGCGTATCCGAGAATCCGGCTGATGAATGTAGCTGCCGATATACGCCCGGCGGCACCCGCGACTTTTCTGCGATCGTCCATGGCCGCTATTATAACTCTAGGAAGCCATAGAAATACGGCGGCAGCTCATGTTTTAGGTTTTTAAGGCATACAGTGCCGGGTCTTTTGTATAATGTATTTTCGAGTGAGTTTTTATTTGTTTGTGATACTTTTACCAAGAGTCTACCAAAAAATCTAGTATGTAGGATAAGGATAGAGCCATGATACGTTTGAACGACAAAGAGCCTTTTTCTCCGATCGAGTATGCGTACGAGGTGGATGCTGTTTTACTACGCAAGGAAAGCGCCTTCCAGGAGATACTGGTGGTGGAAAATCCGTACTTTGGCAGAATGATGGTTTTGGATGGTATAGTGCAGCTCACTTCACGGGATGAGTTTTTCTACCATGAAATGCTGACCCATGTTGTAATGCATGCGCATCCATCGCCGAAAACCGTTGCAGTCGTGGGCGGCGGTGATGGAGCTGTACTGCGAGAGGTGCTTAAACACTCCGGAATTGAAAAAGTCTTTCTGGTGGAGATAGACGAAGAAATTATTAAGGCGTCTAAACTCTTTTTCCCTGATATGGCGGCATCCCTGGACGACCCCCGTGTAGAAATAAAACTGATGGATGGGGCTGAGTTTGTAAGGGCCCCAGAATGTTATATTGACGTTTTTATAGTTGATGCCGGCGATATTGTTGGTTTTGCAAAGAGCCTTTTTGCAGAGGAGTTTTTTCGTTCGCTTGCCGACTCACTGGGGGATGACGGCGTTTTTGTTACTCATACCGGTTCCATGCATTTTCACAGGAATATGGTTCTGGATGTACAAAGTACACTCAAAGAGATATTACCTGTTGTGGATCTTTACACCGCCTCACTGGCGACCTGCCCTGGGAATTGGTGGACTTTTTCGGCTGCCTCAAAGAAGTATGGCCTTAGGGATATGCGCCGCCCTTTTCAAGTAAAAACACGTTATTATGATGACGAGATTCATAAACAGTGTTTTATTACCGAAAAGCTTTATGCGAAGTTCATGCGCGGCGGACTGGAGTGGTGAAACCCTCTTGACAACCGGCTGCCGGACCTGTTTCAATAGAATTAGCACTCTCAGTGGATGAGTGCTAATTTTTATCTTTTTCATGTTCGGGATAAGAGCCGGTAAAGATTTCCGGATTTGGATATAGTTATGGATGAAAGGTTGAATGAAATATTAAGGGCGGTGGTCGAGAACTACATAGATACCGCTGAACCGGTTGGTTCCAGGAAACTCACCAAGCGGTACAATCTTGGTTTATCGCCGGCAACTATACGAAATATCATGGCGGATCTGGAGTACCTCGGTTTTCTGATGCAGCCGCATACATCAGCCGGCCGTATGCCCACGGAAAAGGGATACCGTCATTATGTTGATTGCTGTATTGATGACGGCCATCAACTTGATGAAAGGTTCATAATCGAGACGCAGAAAAAACTTGAAAATATTGAAAGGGATGTCTCTTCTCTTCTTGAGAATGTAACACGGGAACTTTCCAAGTGCTCACACCAGATGGGAATTGCCGTAGCACCCAGGTTCTCGCGCAGCCGTCTTTCCAGAGTGGAACTTATTCATGTTAAAGGAACAAGTGTTCTTGCTGTGGTGATCACGGAAGAAGGAGTTGTCAGAAATCTCCTTCTGGATTTTGAAGAACCCTGCTCTCAGCAACACCTGAGCAAAATCAGTGAATATATCAACAAGGAACTTGCCGGCTGTTCTCTGGAAGATGCACGCGAGCGTGTAATCCGCAAGGTTTACGAAGAAAAGGCCGTTTATGACAGCCTTGTGGCACGGGCTATGCGGATCGGCAGGTTAATTATGGAACGTCAGGTTGAAGAGGATATTTACATAGGAGGATATTCTGAGGTTCTTGAGCAGCCGAACTTCTTGGATCTGGATTCTATTAAAGAGATGTTCCGTGCCATCGAGGATAAGCGTATGATGATTAAGGTCTTCAATATGATAGAGGAGATGGAAAGCGGTGTAACAGTATTGATAGGATCAGAAAACCCTCTTGATGAAATGCAAGATTGCAGTATGGTTGTTTCTCCTTATCTTAAAAAAGGGAGGGTTATTGGAACCATAGGAGTCATCGGCCCGATTCGAATGCACTATCCGCAGGTTATTTCCATGGTTGATGAAACAGCTAAGTTTCTCACTAAAGTTTTTTCCGAGACTGTAGGAGGACGTGGATAAATGGAGAAATCAGGAGACTTAAATAATTTGAATAATTTAAATAACTTAAATAATTCGGATGATGCTGATAATACAATCTCGGCCCAAACCGGTATGTCGCACGAAACTGGTGAGGATAAGGATGATTTGAAAGACAGATCGCCTGAAGAGCCCGGAGCCGCGCCGGTGGAAACCGGTGATTCATCAAAAGATGTGAAAGATTCATTGGCTGAAACCGCAGAGGTTTTTGTGGATGATGAATTGTCCAAGCTGCAGAGCGAATTGGATGCTCTTAATGATAAGTATCTGCGCCTTGTCGCGGAATTTGAAAATTACAAACGGCGTGTCGCCCGCGATAGGGAAGAGCTTAGGAAGTACGCTAACGAGGGTCTGGTTTCGGATCTTCTTACTATAATAGATCACCTGGAGATGGCTGTGCAGCATTCGCAAGGTGAGGCTAATGAAAACGTAGCTCAGGGAGTGGAGATGACCCTAAAAGAGTTCGAAAAATTTCTCGATAAAAACGGCGTGAAGCCGATTATTGCTAAAGGCGAGCAGTTTGATCCAACTGTGCATCACGCCATGTCGCAAATTGCAAGGCCGGATGCTGAGGAAAACTCTGTTGTAGAAGAGTTCCGTAAAGGATATATGCTGAACGAAAGGGTTATCAGGCCGGCGCTGGTGGCTGTGGCCAAACCTCCTCCTGAGAAGGCGGAAAAAGAGCAGGAGACAGAGTAGGCCGGGCTGTTTAATAGTCTGGCAATTTAAAAAAAATTCGATTAAAGCTTAAGGATATTAGGAGGAAAAAACATGGGTAAGGTTATAGGAATAGATCTTGGAACAACCAACTCCGTGGTGGCTGTTATGCAGGCCGGAGAGACCGTAGTTATTCCCAACCAGGAGGGCACCAGAACCACGCCGTCTGTTGTGGCGTTTACGGATAAAGGGGAACGCCTTGTAGGACAGGTGGCCAAGAGGCAGGCGATCACCAATCCTGAGAAAACCATATTTTCTATCAAACGCCTTATGGGCCGCAAGTACGACTCACCCGAAGTGCAAAATGCGCTTAAGAAGCTGCCCTACAAGATAGTAAAGGCCCAAAACGGAGATGCACATGTGGAGGTGGATGGAAAAAACTACTCTCCACCCGAGATTTCGGCCATGATTCTGCAGAAGCTTAAAAAAGCGGCAGAGGACTATCTGGGCGAGGAAGTGACCGAGGCTGTTATCACTGTTCCGGCCTACTTTAACGATAGTCAGAGGCAGGCGACAAAGGATGCCGGCCGCATAGCCGGACTCGATGTCTTGCGTATTATCAATGAGCCTACGGCGGCAGCCCTGGCTTACGGCATGGACAAGAAAAAAGAAGAGAAGATTGCGGTCTATGACCTGGGTGGAGGCACGTTCGATATCTCAATTCTCGAGATTGGCGAGGGTGTTGTTGAAGTTAAGTCAACAAACGGTGATACATATCTAGGAGGCGACGATTTCGACGAGGTCATAATAGACTGGCTTCTGGATGAGTTTAAAAAAGACACAGGGGTCGATCTGAAGTCCGACAAGATGGCCCTCCAACGTCTTAAAGAAGGAGCGGAAAAGGCTAAGATCGAGCTGAGCTCGGCAACGGAAACAGAGATAAACCTTCCATTTATCACTGCTGATGCAACTGGTCCCAAGCACCTTATGCTGAAACTATCGAGGGCGAAGTTCGAACAGTTGGCGGATGATTTAATCAAGCGCTCGATGAATCCATGTTCAAAAGCCCTTGAAGACGCTTCGTTAAAAAGTTCTGATATAAACGAGGTTCTGCTTGTCGGCGGACAGATCCGCACACCCAAGGTTCAGCAGGTTGTGCAGGAGTTCTTCGGCAAAGAGCCGCACAAAGGAGTAAATCCTGATGAGGTAGTATCGGTAGGCGCTGCCATACAGGGCGGAGTTTTAAAAGGCGATGTCAAAGAAGTGCTTTTGCTTGACGTGACTCCTCTTTCGCTTGGTATAGAAACCCTTGGCGGAATACTTACTAAGCTTATCGAGAGAAATACTACTATTCCTACCAAGAAGAGCCAGACGTTTTCCACGGCTTCAGACAACCAGCCTGCTGTGACCATTAAGGTATGCCAGGGAGAGCGTGAAATGGCGGCTGACAACAAACTGCTGGGGAATTTCGAGCTTGTCGGTATACCACCGGCTCCAAGAGGTGTGCCGCAGATAGAAGTGACTTTTGATATAGACGCAAACGGAATACTTCATGTCTCGGCAAAGGATCTTGGAACAGGTAAAGAGCAGTCCATCAAGATAACTGCTTCCAGTGGTCTTACCGAAGAAGAAATTAAGCGTATGACTGCCGATGCTCAGGCTCATGCTGAAGAGGACAAAAAGCGCAAACGCCTGGCAGAGGTGCGTAATGAAGCTGATACACTTGTTTATTCGGTCGAGAAGTCATTAAAGGATTATGGCGATAAGCTCTCTTCCGAGGAGAAGGCAAGCATCGATTCAGCTCTTGAAAACCTTAAGAAGCTAAATGAGTCCAGCCAGGATCCGGATGAGATCAAGGCTGCTGTCGAAGCACTTTCTACGGCTTCCCACAAGATGGCGGAGCATATGTATAAGCAGCAACAGGAGGCTGCTGCGGCAGCCGGTGCGCAGCCGGATGGCGCTAAGGCCGAGGCTGATGCAGCAGCAGCGGCTGCCGCCGAAGGAGAGGATGTTGTTGAGGCCGAGTTTGAAGAGGTGGATAAGGATAAACAGTAAGTAATTCAAGTAAGTGTAAAGGAAAGCTGGAAGTATGACACTTGATTATTACGAAGCGCTGGGTGTGGATCAGAACTCTGATGATGCCGAGATAAAAAAAGCATACCGCAAGTTGGCGCTTAAGCATCATCCTGATCGTAATCCCGGAAACCGGGAAGCCGAAGAACGATTTAAAAAAATAAATGAGGCGTACTCTTGCCTTAGTGATCCTCAAAAGAGGGCGAATTATGACAGGTTCGGTTCAGCCGAAGGCCCCGGCTCTGCCGGCTTCGGCGCCGGAGGGGGATTTGCCGATGTCTTTGAGGATCTTTTTGGGGGTGTGTTTGGAGGCTTTGCAGGGGCGGGAGGAAGAACTCGTCAGGCAAAGGGCTCTGACCTGCGTTATGATCTGGATATAACCTTGGAAGAAGCAGTAATGGGTGTTGAGAAAAAAATTAAAGTTCCAAGGCGTCATCGTTGCGATAAGTGTGAAGGCACAGGATCAAAACCAGGTAAAGAAGCCAGTATTTGCCCTACTTGTGAAGGCCGGGGTGAAGTTCGAATGCAGCAGGGTTTTTTCAGTATTGCAAGAACTTGCGGTAGATGCGGAGGAAAGGGCAATATTATAACCGACCCATGCCCGGCATGCCGTGGGGCAGGAAGGGTACAGCGCGAAAGAACCGTTTCGGTGAAAATTCCTGCCGGGGTTGACAGTGGTACGCGTCTCAGGATGACGGCCGAGGGCGAGCTTGGAGTGCATGGCGGCCCGCCTGGAGATCTCTATATAGTGATTGAGGTCATGGAGCACCCCTTGTTTTCGCGTGAAGGCAATCACCTGATATGTAGTCAGCCTATAACGTTCACTCAGGCTGCTTTGGGAGCGGAAATAGAGGTTCCCACCCTGGATGGAAATAAGGTCCCCCTTAAGATTCCGGCCGGTACGGAATCGCATAAGTTGTTTCGTCTAAGAGGTAAGGGTGTTCCTAGTTTAAGAGGACAGGGACGCGGGGACCAGATAGTTCAGGTTGTCATTGATGTTCCTAAAAAACTTTCCGAAAAACAGAAATCGATTCTCAAGGAATTTGCGGAGGTCAGCGGAGACGCAACGCAGGAGCCTAAAGGATTGGTAGAAAAGATAGAGGACAAGGTTCGCCACTTATTCGGGAGCGAATGATACCCTCTATTGTTCTGCCGGATGTTTTTTTAACGTTCCGGGACAAAACCGTCTCCCTTCAGAAAAAACATGCCCACTATCTTTCCAGGGTTCTTAGGCTTCAGCCGGGCGATCCTGTGTTTCTTCTGGACGGACGGGGAAACCGGTGCAGGGCTGAGGTTTCTGAGATTAACCGTCTTAGTGTTTCTCTAAGACTCGGCGATACAGAGCAGCTTGACAGCGAATCTCCTCTTAAAATCAGCTTGGTTCAGGGATTGCCCAAAGCGGGTAAGATGGATTGGATAGTTCAGAAGGCGACCGAGCTTGGAGTGGCATCCATAGTGCCGGTGATTACTGAGCGGTCTCAGGCGCGCTATTCAGCCGGCCGGGGAACAGGTGCAATAGAACGCTGGCGCAAAATAGCAGAGTCTGCAACAGCGCAGTCAGGCCGGGGAATCCTTCCGCAAATATATGCTCCCGAACCACTTGAAGTTTTTTTTAGAAAGCGAAAGCATCCCGGCAGTGGTGTTGTTTTTTGGGAGGAGTCTGAAAAGGGGCTTAAAACTGCGATCCGGGAAATAGGTTCCGCTGATCACCTGGAAATGCTTGTAGGCCCGGAGGGCGGCCTTACCGCTGCCGAGATCGGGATGGCCGAGGATGCCGGTTTTATCCAGGCGTCACTCGGCCCAAGAATACTCAGAACCGAAACCGCCGCAGTGGTTGCTGTCGGGCTTCTTCAATTCGCGCTTGGTGATCTTGGGTAGGCGACTGTTTTTTCATGTACCTTAAAGAACTAATAGATAAAAACTTTATCGAGTACGCTTCTTACGTTATCAAGGACAGAGCTATTCCTCATGTTGACGACGGCTTAAAACCTGTGCAGCGCCGCATACTTCACTCGCTCCAGGAGATGGATGACGGCAAGTTCCACAAGGTCGCCAATGTGATAGGTCATACAATGAAGTATCACCCGCACGGAGACGCCTCTATCGGAGCCGCGCTTGTAAACTTGGCCAACAAGGAATTTTTTATCGACAAGCAGGGAAATTTCGGAAATATCCTGACAGGCGACGCCGCATCCGCAGCCAGGTATATAGAGTGCAGGCTGACCCCTCTTGCCCGTGAAGTTCTGTTTAACCCTGACCTGACAGAGTTTGTCGATTCGTACGACGGCAGAAACAGGGAGCCGGTAACACTTCCTGCAAAGGTTCCGGCGCTTTTGATGATGGGTGCTGAAGGAATAGCCGTAGGACTCTCGACAAAGGTGCTTCCACATAATTTTTGCGAACTGCTTGAGGCTCAAATAAAAATCCTCGAAGGGAAACCTGTTGAGCTTGTGCCGGATTTTCAGCAGGGCGGAGTGGTTGATGCGAAGGAGTACGGTGACGGAAAAGGCAAAATAAAAATTCGGGCGCTCATTGAGGTCTGCTCAAGTAAATCACTGGTTATACGCGAAGTTCCATACTCCGTGACCACGGAAAGCCTGATCGCATCTATCGAGGACGCAGCCAGAAAAGGCCGTATAAAAATCAGCCAGGTAAACGATTTTACT